>JBBTCJ010000041.1:0-102221 GCA_038043285.1 Planctomycetota bacterium
CGTCGGCGATTCGATCCCCCGTCCGATCGACGTGGACGTCATGGACGAAAAGTCGATCGGCGTCGACCGTGTTTGCCAGGCTGCCGCCGCCTACGATCAACTTCGAACGGCCTGCACGGTCGTCTGCTTCGGAACCGCAGTAACGGTGGATCTTGTCGACGACGAGGGCGTGCTCGTGGGCGGTGCGATCCTGCCGGGACTGCGAATGCAGCTTCGCGCGCTGCACGAGTTCACCGCCGTCCTTCCGGCGGTCGAGCCGGGGTTTCCTGATCTGCCTTACGGGCGGAACACTTCGGAGGCCATTCAGACCGGAGTCTGCCGGGGCCTGGCGGGGGCGGTTCGCAACCTCGTCGAGGGTTATTCGACGCACCTGAACCGCTGGCCCCAAGTGATTGCCACCGGCGGCGACGCCGCGTTCATGGCCCCCCACTGCGACTTCCTTGACAAACTCGTTGCCGACTTGACGCTTCGCGGCGTGGGGGTCGCCTACAGCAAGCACCTCGCCGAAGCGGGAGCATGAACCTGCCGTTCAAGACCATCTGTACGGTACTCACTCCGCCCGGGGCGGGTGGCATCGCCCTCCTGCGGGTGGACGGGCCGAAGACCATCTCGATCGTCCAATCTGTTTTCAGACCTAGGTCGGGTCGCGGAGTGACCCTGGCTGCCACAAACCGGGTGCGCTACGGCGCGCTGGTCATTGACGGCGAAACAATCGACGAGGTTTTGCTGACAGTCATCCCCACCTCGCAGACGCACGCGGTCGAAATCGCGTGTCATGGAGGCGTCCGGGTGATTGAACGAGTTCTGGTGGCATTGATCGGCCTCGGGGCGGAGTTCGTGGAGGGCGACGCGACCCTTGAGCTTGCCTGGCCCGCAGACACCATGATCGAGCGCGAGGCGCTGGATGCACTCTGCCGTGCACGAACGTCGCAGTCGGTCCGTTTCGCGGCCCGACAGCGGACGGAGCTGGTACGAGAGTTAACGTCCATCGCCGAGGATTGCGCCGGCAGTCCGGATCGCGCAGCCTCGCGCATCGATGCTCTGATCGCCACGGCGCCATCGGCCATGCACCTAGTCAACGGCGCGGCGGTTGCGTTGATCGGTCCCCCCAACAGCGGCAAGTCGTCATTGTTCAACGCGATGGTTGGGCGGGCGGCCGCGGTGGTCTCGCCGGTTGCAGGAACCACGCGCGACTGGGTGTGCGCGAACGTCGAGATGGACGGGGTACCGATCACGTTGATCGACACGGCTGGAATCCACGAAACGCATTCTTCGCTTGAGGCGATAGCCCTGAAACGCGGCCAAGCGGTAGCCGACGGCGCGGACCTTCTGGTGCTCGTTCTCGATGGTTCGATCCCCCCTCACGTCGACGGGCCTTCGTTCGCCCCGCAACCACTATCTCCGCGCATGGTTGCGGTCACAAAAAGCGATCGCGAACCGGCCTGGCACGCCTGCACTGACTTGGAAGCGCCCGCCCAACGGATCCATGTCTCGGCGATCACCGGGGAAGGCGTCGCCCAACTCGCCCAGGCGATCGCCCACGAGCTTTGTCCCGCGTCCGTTCAGTCCGCTGGGGCTTCGCTTTTCACAACAAGACAGGTTGAGATGGCGACCCAGGCACGGCATCGCCTGGGGACGGATCCGATCGGCGCCTCGGCAACAATAAAGCAAAAAATGATTTTTCCGATTTCGTGACCTTGACAGAGGAAGGGCCTATAATCCGCTACGAGTCTTCCGGCGTAGGCGAGTGGAACCCCTTCAGCGCGGCGGACGCATCGGCCGTTTTCGATCTTGACGTTCGGCCTGCTGGATTCTTCGCGCAGAGGGATCCTACAGTCTACGGAGCTGGGGAAAGCAATGTCGTCGCTCCATGAAACCCCAACGGCGGTGATCGGCGGGCCTGGTGGATCCATGTCGTTTGACGATTCTCAATTCGCAAGACTTGTCGTCGAACGGAAGCTTTGTTCGGCGGCAGAGATCGAGCTGGTCCGGGCCGAGCACAAGGCCATGGGATCCGCCGGGCAGAAGCTGACTCTCATTGATCTGCTGATTCAGCACGGGTACGTGACGCATTCTCAAGTTAAGCGTTTGGGTACGGCCATGGACGAGGATTCCATGTACCGCCCGGCGCAACAGATTCCCGGTTTTCAAGTGCTGTGTAAGATCGGCCAGGGCGCGATGGCGGTGGTCTTCAAGGCCAAACAATTGAGCCTGGATCGAATCGTCGCCATCAAGGTGCTTCCGAAGCGACTGAGCGAGAATCCTGAGTTCGTCGATCGGTTTTACCGCGAAGGGCGTGCGGCGGCGCGACTCAACCATGCCAACATCGTGCAGGCCTACGACGTCGGAGAGTCGAGCGGGTACCACTATTTCGTCATGGAGTTTATCGACGGGAAGACGGTGTACGACCTGATCACCGACGGACGCCCCGTCGAGGAGAGGGAGTCGCTGGAACAGGTGCTGCAATGCGCCAAGGCGCTGCACCATGCTCATCAGCAGGGTCTGATTCACCGGGACGTCAAGCCCAAGAATTTGATGCTGGCGAAGGATGGCACAGTCAAACTGGCGGACATGGGTCTTGCCCGGGAAATGAGCGACTACGCGACGGCGACGGCGGAAGCCGGGCGGGCCTACGGTACGCCCTATTACATCAGCCCGGAGCAGATTCGGGGAGAAATCGACATCGACGCCCGAGCGGACATCTACGGCTTGGGCGCCACCTTCTACCACATGGTCACCGGACGGGTTCCGTTCGACGGCACCTCTCCCTCGGCGGTGATGCACAAGCACCTCAAGGAACCGTTGGTTCCGCCGGACCACCTCAACAAGTCCCTAACCTCGGGCGTGGGAGAAATCATCGAGGTGATGATGGCGAAGAACCGCGACGACCGCTACCCGTCGATGGAGGAACTGATCGCGGACCTTACGGCCGTCGCCCGCGGCGAACCTCCCTTCCAGGCGCGGAAGAAATATGACCACAACCTCCTGGCGACGCTGGCTACGGGAAAGGTACTCCCGGATGCTGCGGCGGCGACAGAGCCGGCGGCGCCGTCCTCGCCCAGAATATCTATTCAATGGGTGGTCTTGTTGGGCGTGCTTCTGGTCATTTCTGCGTTGTGCAACATCGTCCTGGTGGCTAATCGGTAGCGACCGGGGCGACTCCTACCCGTTGCTATTGCAAGGTGCCGATTCGAGCTTGCGCGAGATGGATGTGATTCGCCGTTCGCGATGCCCCGCGGGCAGCCCCCCCCGGGTCGCCGAACGGCAACCGGAAACGAGAACTGGTATCAGTCTCGACACCGCGCGACGTCCCCCAGCGGCGGCAGCGGATCGGGGTTCTTCTCCCGAGCGCGTCCGTGGGTCTTCACGCGTACTCCCCAATTCTCCGCCGTTCCGAGATGGCCGCCGATTCTCGCCAGCTCCGACGGCACGATCTCGGTGCAGGTCCGCAACGTGGCGTTGGCCTTGATGTAGTCGTTCACATACAGCGTGCTGGTCAGCGGCGAGTCGCTGCTTTCCACATCCGGAGTCGGTTTGTACCAGAAAAGAAGCTCGAAGGCCTCCATGTAATAGCCGTGAGATTCGCTCAGGGTGAAGACCAACCGGTTTTTCTTGGTCGAGGGATCCACGTCGACGGAGGCAGCGACCTCGGATGGAACGGATGGCTCAGACCCCTGCAAGGGGCGGTCGGCCAACAGAATCTGCTTGAGCCGGATCATTTCCAGGTTGCCGGTCGATTCATCACTGAGGACGGTCTGATCCTCGTCGATCACGGCGGGCTTGGATTTCGGTGCGGCGAAATATACGGCCAACACGCCGGCAATAACGACCAGGATAATCAATCGAGCGCTCATGGTTCTCCTTCTTTGCCAGGCACGCCGCCTTGGCCGCCCCTGGTCTAGCATTCCTGCCGCGGACCGTGGCGCGACCCAAGGTCGGTGCTGCGCTCGTTGGCTGGGTTTCCGTCCGCGGAAGCGGGACGGAGTATATCGAAAGTACGGTTTTCAGCAATCGCAGGTTCATGGCAAAACGCGGCGTTGGACCACGGGCCGTACCGTCGACGCTTTCTTTCCCGTTCCGGTTGCGATGGGAGCTGGTGCGCCGGAGAATTGGCGCGAGTCCATTCGGTCCCGGATGCCGCCATGTCACGAGAATCTCCCCAGCTCGCGGAAGCCGCGGCGACATCCGCCGGAACGCCCTGGGCCGGCATTGCCTTGCTGTTTCTGGCGGGGACACTCTGGAGCCTCAACGGCGCACTCATCAAGCTCGTGATCGCGGAAGAAAATCCTCCCCACGGCGTGACCATCGCCTTCTATCGCTCGCTCATCGCCGGGGTTTTTTTGGCGCCCCTGGCGTTCGGCAAGGCGCGATCCTTGACCCGCCCCGACGGGATTCGCCTGTTGTGGCGGTTGCGTCCGGCGGCGGCCGCGTGCGTCGTGTTCTTCACCCTCATGACCGCGTGCTTCGTCATCGCGACGACGATGACCGCGGCCGCCAACGCGATCATTCTCCAATATACGTCGACGTTCTGGATCATCGGGCTGTCGCCGATGATCTTGCATGAGCGAGCCGCCCGGCGCGAACTTTGGACGGTGGCGCTGGCTATGATCGGCATCGCGGTCATTTTTGCCGGCGGCGCCTCCACGAGCCTCGCCGGACTCATTATTGCGCTGGCGGCCGGGTTCTTCTACGCATTGGAGACTATGATGATCCGCCGGATGCGGGACTCCGATTCAGCCGCGGTAACGGTGCTGAACAAGCTTGGATCCGCGGCGCTGCTGCTTCCCGCCGTCTGCATCGTCGGCAGCTTCCAGGTGTCTCGACGCGCGCTGATCCTCTTGGCCATCATGGGGATTGTTCAGTTCGGACTCCCGTACTATCTCTATACGCTGGGATTGGCCAGGGTGCCGGCCTATCGCGCGGCCTTGATTACCATGATCGAGCCGGTTCTCGTGCCCGTGTGGGCATACATGGCGGTTGGCGAGGTCGTGGAAAAACCAACGATAGCCGGCGGTGCGATGATTCTCGCGGCGCTGCTGGCGTTTGTCTGGACAGCGCGAAGGCGACGGGGGGTTGCATGACGCAGAAGGCGGCGGTGCTGGGGGCGGGGCTGGTTGGAGCGACGATGGCTCGCGAACTGGCTCGAGGCGGCGGGTTCAACGTGACCGCGGTCGACGTTTCCGGAGCGAACCTCAAGAAACTCGAGGGGATCCCCGGCGTGCGAACCCAGAAGGCGGACCTGTCAAACGCGCAGACGATCGGACGTGTCGCCTCGGAGCACGACGTCGTGCTCGGGGCGCTGCCGAGTCGATTCGGGTTTGCCTCGCTGGAGGCAGTGATCGGGGCAGCCCGACCGTATTGCGATATTTCGTTCATGCCCGAAGACGCCATGGCGCTCGATGCTCTGGCGAAGGAGCGGGGAGTTCTTGCGGTCGTGGACTGCGGCGTGTCGCCGGGGTTGTCCAACCTGATGATCGGACACGCGAGATCGCAGATGGACCGCCCCGACCGCGCTGTCATCTACGTCGGCGGACTTCCCAAGGTGCGTCACTGGCCGTTCTGGTACAAGGCGCCGTTTGCGCCGTCCGACGTGATCGAGGAGTACACGCGACCGGCGCGCGTTCGGGAGAACGGGCGAACCGTCGTCAAGCCCGCCTTGTCCGAGCCGGAGCTGCTGGACTTCCCGGGGGTCGGCACGTTGGAGGCCTTCAACACCGACGGGTTGCGCAGCCTGCTGGCGACGCTGGACATTCCCAACATGGTCGAGAAGACCCTACGATATCCTGGACACGTCGAACTGATGCGAGCCTTCCGCGAGACAGGTTTCTTCGACAAAGCGCCGCTGGATGTCGGGGGCGTTTCCGTGCGCCCGCTTGACGTGACCTCGAAGCTGCTTTTCCCCAAGTGGACCTATGCCGAGGGCGAGGAGGAGTTCACCGTCCTTCGCGTCGTCGTGGAGGGCGTGAAGAACGGTGCGGGCGTTCGGTTGACGTATGATCTTCATGACGAGTACGATCGGGCGACAAACGAATCGTCCATGGCGCGGACGACGGCGTTCCCCAACGTAATTGCCGCGAGGATGGTCGCACGCGGAGATATCCGAGGGACCGGCGTGAGGCCGCCGGAGTTACTCGCTCGACAGTCCGGGGTCTACGAGCACTTCGAGGACCAACTCCGCCTCTCTGGAATCAGCATCGCGCGATCAACCTCAATTGTCGCAGAACCGGGACATCAAGGCGGCGCGACGAAGTCGAGCTGATATTCGGACACGTCGTCGAGATCGACGTCGCCGTCGAGGTCCGCGTCGAAGGCCTCGCACCCCAACGTCAACCTCATGTCCGGTCCGGTCAGGCAGTCGTAGAGGAGTTCGTAATCCACCAGCGACACGACGCCGTCGCAATTCGAATCGGCGAATGAGCCTGGCGTCAACGAGGCAATGAAACCCTGTTCCATGAGCACCGGCGCCGACCGGCCGGTGAGCTCCCACTGTTCGTAGAGCACCTGCCCGTCGTTGTTGGTCTTGTTCGCGTCGCGGAGGAACGTGACGTATTCCTTACTCGCGGTTTGATAGTAAAGCGAAACGACGGCGCTGGACGCGCCCGGTGGGATACGGAAGTTCGTGTCGTCCCAGTACTGTCCGTCGGCGTAGGCGGCTGCGACAGGAGCGGCGCCGGCGGCGGCGAACGCGGCGTTGTTGAAACCTCGCGGCGGGATGCGGCTGTCCTTGTAGTATTTGTTGTTCAAGGCAAAGTGGAATGTCGGTCCGATGGGCAGACCGGCCGCAGTCGCCATCGCGGCATCCACGCCGAGAACAGCTTCATAGACCTTCGTGTCCGAGGTCGTGAGCTGAGCGGCGATCGGATCATACTGCCCCCGAATGGCCAGTGAATCGAGCTGGGCGTTGAAGAACGCGACTTCGATCCACATTCGGCGGCCCTCGGGATAGCCCGTGGGCAGCTTGTGGCCCGTCTGGTTCGTGATGCGGACGCGAAGATCGCAGGCTTCCTTTTGCACATCAAGCGTTGAGGCGTTCTCCAGCAGGTAACGCGTGCGGTTCTTGCTGTCTGCGAGGTACTCCGGCTGGAGGATGCCCTCGTACAGGTTGGCGAGCGCGTCCTGAATCCAGAGGTTTCCGCCGTTGAAGTCGTGCGCGGGCACGTCAGGTCGTTCGTAAAACGGGGAGGAATCGAAGGCGCAACCGTAGGACTGCGTGTCCGGCATGTGACAGTCCTGACAGGTCCGCATGACCCCTGTCGGATGGTTGCCGCCGAAAACGCCGTTGGCCTGAACGCCGGTCGTCGCGTACTCGCTGTTGAGCCATTCGCTATAGGTACGTTCGACGGGAAACATGTCGTACGGATCACCCGTGGGATGTTCCTGCCCGATCGGGTTCACGGTGTAGGAGCCGTCGGGCTGGCGCAGGAAAACCGGGTTGCCGACGTCGTGACAGGTGGCGCACATCTGTGAGGTCGAGTGAAACGGCGAATGAATGATCGGCGGGCTGCCGGGAAAATGGTAATTGGCCGGCACGTTGGGCGGGTCGCCGCCTTCCAGAAACGGATACGGTCCGCGACGAGAATCCAGTGGGTCCATCACCATGTTCGCCCCGCCGGGTCGAATCGGCAGCAGACCGGCATCGCGGAGTGCAACCCTGATAATGTCGTCACCCTGTGGCGGCTGCGGGTGGTTGGGGCCAAGAACCGGGTCCACCATCCGGTGGCAGAAGTTGCAGGTGACGCCCTCCATGTCCACTTCATTCAGTGCCGAACCGTCGGTCGGAGTCGAACGACCTTCCAGCCAGCCGCCGGGAGTGTGACAGCGCAAGCAGATATCCCCGGCGAAGGCCGCGTCCTGATTGGCGATCACGAGTGCAGCCCGAAACAACGGGTCGCGGGCGGCGTTGGCCATCAAGCTCCCTTCCCAGCGGCTGTAGATCGGGTATTCCTGCGAGGGCGGGTTGTAGACTTCATGGCAGAGACGGCAGTTCTGCGACGTGAGAGTCGGCGTAAACGTGCCGCCGCCGATTTCCGGTTGGGTGCCATGCTGGAAGAAGTTCTCCAGCGTCGTGGGGAGTTGCCCGCGCGCGGCCTGCCCGCGCGAGAGGACGGCCGCTCCGATCGCCCATGCCGCGACAACGACGGCTTTTCGAATCCCCCGGCCCGGCAAGATATTCCCCTCCCCCGATCGTTCGCCGGCTTTTCAGCGGGCGCCCCCGATTCCCCAATGGTCGATTATAGTCGTCGAATCTCGCGGTTTCATGGCGACGGTCCGAGAAGATACGGCCACCATTGTAAGTTGACGGTCAGGACTGCGGCCTCCACAATCCGGCCATCGGTCCGATGGACGCGTGGAATTGGGGACCAGCAGGAGAGCGATCGTGAAGTTCTGCGTTGTTGAACTCGCCGGGGAGACCGGAGCAAGTCTGGCGGTAGAAAAGGACGGCGGACTCCTGCCGCTGGATGCCCCCCCGAGCGTTCGGGATGCGTTGGAGAAATTCGGCGACGCGGGTTTGATGTCCCTCGCCCGGAAGGCGTCTGGGAAGATCCACGGCATGGACCGAGTCCTGCGGTGGTTTCCGCCAGTGCCCAATCCACGGACGTTCCGGGATTTCTATGCCTTCGAACAGCACGTCAAGGCCGCGCGCGCCCGCCGCGGGATGGAGATGGTTCCCGAATGGTACGACCTGCAAATCTTCTACTTCTCAAATACCGGATCGCTGAAGGGACATCTTGAGCCGGTGAAGAAGCCGAAAGGAACCGCCGAACTCGACTTTGAGTTCGAGATCGGCTGCGTCATGGGACGCAACGTGCTGGACGTGAGCGGCGAGGCGGCCGAGGAAGCGATCTTCGGGTTCCTGGTGCTGAACGACTGGTCGGCGCGCGATCTGCAACGCGCCGAAATGAAGTGCTCACTGGGCCCAGCCAAGGGGAAGGATTTCGCTACGTCGATCGGCCCGTGGGTAGTCACTCCGGACGAACTGGCGGACCGCCGCGTCGGTCCGGGGAGATACGATCTTGCAATGACCGGCCGGCGTAATGGCAAGCCGATTTCGCGTGCGAACTGGAAGGATCTGTACCACGATTTCAGCAAGATGATCGAACGCGGCTCACGCGATGCAACGATGTACGCCGGGGACTTGCTCGGAAGCGGAACCTGCGGCACGGGGTGCATTCTCGAACTTGGTCCGGAGGCTGCGGGAGGCTGGCTCAAGCAAGGCGACGCGGTCGAACTGGAGATCGAGCGACTCGGCACGCTCACCACGCCCATTGTCGAGTAGTCGCCGGCCGCACTGTCCATAGCGTTAAGGGCAGACCGCCACGGGGGCGCGGGGGAAATACTGTGGCGACAAGGGAAGAGTTGGAAGGGGCCGGTACGTTCCCGCTCTCCGCGGATCATCGCATGTTGCTTCGTATCCGCGACACGCTGTACGAGGGAGATTGGTGCGATTTTGTGCATGACCTGCGTTGCCGCGCCGAGGGTCGCCCGCACGTCTATGAAACGATCCCGCAAGCCGCAACGATGCACACCACGATCGTCGCCCACCTCAAGATGATCGAAGAAATGCAAGCCTGGGAACAGGCGCACAATTGCCGGCTACGACCGTAGGAAAGCCTACGAGACACGACCTGACCCGCCCCCGCGCGTTGATTTGACGGATTGGCGACAGCGCTGATAAACTGCGTCAACCCCACGGCGTCTGCCGGTACGGTCCGTAACCCCGTGGGTCACACGCGAGTTCGCCAGGGAGTACGCTCCCGCGGCGTGGAGAAACCCTGTCTCATGACGACGACAAGCCTTTGGCTGTTGTGCTCCGTGATTCAATTTCCTCTGGCACAAGGGGGCGCTTCAGGGTCCGGGCTCATTGACGAAGGCCAGCTTCATCAGGCCGGCTTGGTCAAGTTTTGGGAGGCGAAACTCCCTCTTGCGCCGGGAGATACCGTCGACGCGGGCTACCTCGTCGACGAGGCGCTGTACGTCACCAGCGACTTCGGGAAGATTTTCGCCCTTAAGGCTGACGTCGGGCTGCTGCGGTGGGGTGTGGAGTTGACCGCGCCGGATTTCAGGATTCTCCCCCCCACGCACGTTCTCACCGCGGACGGCGCAGGCCCGGTCGTGATCCCCACAACGACTGGAACGTTCGTTCTCGACCGATTCACCGGCGAACAGTTGCAGAGGTTCTCGCCGGAGTTCGCGGTCAGCAGTCCGGCTGTGGCTTTCGATCGCCACCTGCTCATGGGTGGCGCGGACTCGCGGTTCTACTCCCTGGTGTTCAACGATCCACGCATGGATCGACCGATCAAGCGTTGGGACGTCCTGGTCAAGGGACCGGTGACCGCCTCCCCGGTGCTTTTCGACGACGGATCGCTGCTGCTGGCCTCGACGGCCGGCGTCGTGATTGCCTGCGGGGCGCGTGACAAGGCGTTCCTCTGGTCCTACGAAACGGGCGGACCGCTGCTGGCTGACCCAGCCGTCGATGCCACCGGCGCGTACGTCGCCGGCATGGACCGCTCGCTGTACAAGCTCGACAAAGCCAGCGGGAACGTGCTGTGGCGCGTTCGATTCCCCAGGTCTCTGGATGTCGGTCCGGTCGTCCTGGATGACACCGTGTTCCAGTACTGCAGCGGGCATGGCTTGACCGCGCTGGCGGTTGACAACGGAACGGAGCGATGGCGGAACCCGTCAGCCGTTGCACTTGCGGGTCATAGCGAGGCCGGAGACGTCCTTCTCCGCGACGACCACCGAATCGAGACCGTTGAGCACGCGACAGGAAAATCGCGTGGAATCGCGGATTCACCCGGGGTGCGGAAGGCCGTCGTCAACACCATCGATGATTCCGCGTATTTCCTGGGCGACGGAGGCCGTGTCATCTGCCTCCGGCTTGATAGAGTGCCCTACCTGCGTCGACAGCAGATCACCGCCGCCCGGCAGCAGCTCAACGCGTCGCCGGTCGATGCCTCGACGACAACAAAGATCGAGAAGCCGCTGAAGCCCGTGTTGGACGAGGAGCGCGACCCTCTTCGAAGCCCAAGCGACACAAAGCCTCAGCGGTGACGGCCCCCGCGGGCGTTCTGGCAAACCATTCACGGGCAGATCGTCCGCGTCTTTGGCGCGTTGTAGGCGCGGCGTTACCATCGAAGTCATG
This sequence comes from Planctomycetota bacterium, assembly GCA_038043285.1. GTDB lineage: Bacteria > Planctomycetota > Phycisphaerae > UBA1845 > UBA1845 > JBBTCJ01. Next base: position 11,144 of record JBBTCJ010000041.1, read on the forward strand.
CCACGACCCATCGTCAAGACGGCGCTCATCAGCGTCTACGACAAGACAGGCTTGATCGAGTTCGCCAGGACGCTCGTCGAGGAGTTCGGTGTGGAGATCATCTCCACCGGCGGCACGGCGAAGCATCTGAAGGAAGTCGCCGTGCCCGTCACGCTCGTCGAGGACGTCACCGGTTTTCCGGAGATGCTCGACGGGCGGGTCAAGACGCTTCATCCGAAGATTCACGCGGCAATCCTTGCCGATCGCGACAACCCGGAGCACATGCGGCAACTGGCGGCGCAGGGAATCAAACCGATCGACATGGTGGTGGTCAACCTCTACCCGTTCGAGAAAACGGTGGCGGATCCGAACTGCACGCGGGAGCAGGCGATCGAGATGATCGACATTGGCGGACCGTGCCTGCTTCGCGCGGCGGCGAAGAATCAAAGGCACGTCATTGCCGTGTGCAACGCCGACGAGGTCGTCTACGAGAGGGTCGTCAATTACATTCGCGACTACGATCGCAGCGTCCCGGGCGACGATCTGCACCCCGTTTTCGCGGCGGAGGCATTCCTCCAAACTTCGTGCTACGACGAGCGAGTCCATGCGTGGCTCCAAGAGGAACTGTGCTACCCCAAGCTACGAACGCTGCGGCTTCGGGAGATGGACGACCTGCGCTACGGCGAAAACCCCCATCAAAAGGCGGCTGCACTGTGGTGGGACTCGAACAACGGGATTGACGCCGCAGTCCTTTATGACGTTGTCGAGAATGGCACGCCGGAACGGATGTCGTACAACAATCTCCTGGACGCCGACGCGGCGATTAAGTTGTGCATCGAGACTCAGCAGGAGCTTGGGCGAGTCCGAGGAGATTCGGGTCCGGCCTCGACGGTTTTTGTGAAGCATACGAACGCTTGTGGGGTCGGAATCGGGAGTGAACCGACGGAGGCCTATCGACGGGCGTATCTGGGCGACCCCAACGCGGCGATGGGAGGAATCCTCGCGTGCAGCTTTCAAGTCACGGCCGAGTTTGCCGGATTGGTCATGGAGACGTACGACCGCCTGGGCAGGGAGGCCGGCGCGGGAGGATTCTTTGTGGAGGTTTGGATCGCCCCGGCATTCGCCGGCGAAGCGATCGACCTTATTCGTACTCGGAAGCCTTGGGGGCAACGGGTCCGCCTGCGCACGTACGTCGAGTCCGACAAAAGCGTTGATGCCACGGCCGTAGAATATCGCTCGATGGGCGGCGGCATGCTTCGCCAAACGCGCGATCTGGTCGGCCTCAACGAGGATCAATGGAAGGTCACCACGCGACGCCAGCCCAGCGACGCGGAACTGGACGACCTGCGCCTGGCGTGGCTGATCGCCAAGCACACCAAGAGCAACGCGATCAGCGTGTGCAAGGACGGGATGCTGCTTGGCAACGGAGCGGGACAGATGTCGCGGGTGATGAGTTGCCGAATCGCAACCTGGCTGGCGAAGGAGAACGGTCACGGCGAGAGGCTCGCCGGCGCGGTCGCGGCGTCGGATGCGTTCTTTCCCTTCGCGGACGGACCGAACGTTTTGATGGATGCGGGAATCAAGGCCATCATTCAGCCCGGGGGTTCGAAGCGTGACGAGGAAGTCATCGCGGCGTGCGACACGCGGGAGGTGGCCATGATCTTTACCGGCACGCGGCATTTCCGACATTAGCGATCGGCTAAACGGGTGTGAGGCGCCCCCGGGCCGCTCCCAGACGGTCGAGGGGCGGATTGACGAGCGAGGATCGCTCACGCTGGAACCGATCCTTGACTGTCGCGGTACGAATTCCCGACCATCGCCCCCTGGAATGCCCCGCGATGCGGTCTTGCGACCGTCGCGCTTCGAATCCGTGCGTGCATACCGTGTTGTCGCTCAGCACGCCCCGCCTATAATTGAGAGAAACCAGGGGTCGAACGGGTGAAGCTCTATACGCGTACAGGTGATGACGGCTCGACGGGACTCGCGGGGAACGTGCGCGTGGCGAAGGACGATCTCCGGGTGGCGGCGTACGGAGAGGTCGACGAAACGAACGCGGCCATTGGCGTTGCAATCGCCGTTTATGCCGACCCTGCGATGGCTGAACAGTTGAAGCGCATCCAAAGTGATCTCTTCGTGCTTGGGGCTGAACTGGCTGCGCCGGCCGGAGGAACCACCTCCAACTCCATTGGCGCGGACGATGTCGCTCGACTGGAAAGTTGGATCGACGAGGCGACCGCGAAGGTTCCCGCCCTGCGATGCTTCGTGCTGCCCGGCGGATCATCCGGCTCGGCGGCGCTTCATTTCGCCCGAACGGTTTGCCGGCGAGCGGAACGGGCCGTCGTTGCGCTGAGACGTCGTGAGCAAGTTGGCGAACACGCACTGATCTATCTCAACCGATTGAGTGACTTGCTTTTCGCCTTGGCCCGCCTGAGCAATCGACAGGCGGGCCTTGACGACGTTCCGTGGATTGCGCCGAACGCAAGCCGCCAGCGGTAGGCCGCATCCAGGGAAACCCATGGACCGCGACGCGACCTCGATCCCCCCGACAAACCCGGCATCGAGTGTGTTTCAATCCCTGCAAGTCGTCGCGATTTTCGTGTTTCTTGCGGTAGTGGGCGGCGGGGCCCTGCTCCTGAGCGCGGCCGAATCACGACAGGTGATCGACGGGGCCATCCCCTGGACGGCCGACTCGTGGCTTCGCGCCATCGTGCAAATCCTCTGTCTGAATTACGAGTTCCCGACTCCCAATCAAGGGGAGATCAAGGGATATCTGTTGGGCATCGGCGTAGGACTGCTGCTCCTGAGCGTCGCCGTCACGGTGCTCTCCCGCTCCAAGGCTGGCTCGGCGCAGGTCGAAGCGAGCGGCGGGACGGGGATGATAGGCGCCGCGACGTGGCGCGGGTCAGCGTCCGCCCTGCGAGCGGCTCAGGTTCTTGCGGGGCTGTACGTCCTTTGGTCCTTCGCCAGTAGCCGATGGTCCAGCGCTCCCGACCTCTCCGTGGGAGGCAGCGTCGTTCTGGCCATCCAATTCCTCTGGGCCTTCGGTATTGCGCACACCCTGGACGAACGATCGGGCAGAATCGCGTGTCGCATCATGGTCGTTGCTCTCGGCCTCGCGTCGGGATGCGCGGTTTGGTACTACTATGGTCGAAACCCCGTGCTGCCGGCCAAGTTCCCCTTTGGGAACCCTTCGTTTCTGGCCGCAAGCCTCATCCCCTGCATTGTTCTGTGCATGGCGTTCATGCTGAATGTCCTGCCGGCTAAGGATCCTCCGACGAGAGCACGAACCGCTGCGGCATGGGCGATTGTCGCGGCGGTCGCGCTGGCGCTTTCCGGCTTGGCCATGGCGTTGGCCAACTCGCGCGGTCCGGCGGTCGGACTCGCCTTTGGAGTCCTCGCGCTGGCGTTTTTCACCTTGCGAGGAAGGTGGCGCTTCGTCGCGGTCTTCGCCGCCATCGCGTTTGTTGCGGTCGGATTCACCTACTTCAGCGGAACGCTTGACGACGCCTCCCCAACGGGCCGGACGGCCTCGGCGCGATTTCGCGTTTATGCTTGGAGTTACGCGTGGCGAATGTTCACGGATCGCCCGATCGTAGGGCACGGGCAAGGGGGCTACGCGCTTCACGCGGACGCCTTCACCGTGGACGACATTCTTGCGGACCCACTACCGTTCGTGGGCCGGGTGGATCACGCGCATAACGAATGGCTGGAGGTGCTGGCCGATCTGGGGATTGTCGGCGGCGTCCTGGCTCTCGCGGTGCTGCTTCTGACCCTGGTCGCCTGTTTCCGGTCCATGCACCTTGCATCCTCGCGCGAGGGACGGTGGATGCAAGCGGGATGCGCCGCGAGCCTGGTTGGCCTGGCGGTCTCGGAATGTTTCGGCGTCGGGCTGAGGGTCTGCGAAACGCCGACGTTTTTTTACTCCGTCCTTGGAATCGCGTGGGCGGGTGCGCGGCAATCCGCGCCCTCGCTGGTGGATATCGGATCGCGGGGCCGCCTCGGTCGCATGAGTGCCGCGGCGCTGGCGGGCAGCATGGGAATCCTCACCATCGCCCTTGCCCAGCAGGATTTTTTCGCCGCCCGCCAGGCATACCGCGCCGCCGCGCAGCTCCGCAGCGATGATCCGTTACCCGCGGCGGCATCGGCGCAGGCTTCGATCCGTCGTCTTTGGCCCCAGCGCGCGCTGGTCAATCGCGCGCAGCTTTGCGATGTCTATTTGACGCTTGCCGATCGGTATCAAAGAAGAGCGGTTGACCGGGCGCGAAGGGCGGAAGAGTCCGTGCCCCAGGATCCACGATTGCGGCAGTTGGCGGACGTCGATTTCGCGGAGGCGGAGGCCTACACGACCTCGGCCGCACGCGAGTTGAAAGAGTTGGTTTCGCGGTCGCCGTCCTTCCTGAATATCGGGTTGCTGGAGTTCCGGGTGAACGTGCTTAGTGCCCGAGCCGCCGCCGCGAAAAGCGACTTGGCGGCAAGCGAAGCATTCATCCGTAACGCCGGATCGGCTCTGGAGCGCGAGATGCGTCGCCAGCCTTTCGAGCCATCGCTGGTCGTGGACTACATGCGGGTGGCGGGCGGCGACTTGGATTCGCCGTCGGCCCTACAGCGTCTTGCAAGACCGCTGCGTCATCACCGCCTTGGCGAGGCGTATTTGAGCGTGCTTCGCTACTTCGCCCAAGATGAAGTATTCATGCGCGGCATGGAGGGAGAGATCGGCAAAACCATCGCCCGCACGCTATCAAGCGATGCGGAGGATCGGGCCGCTGCTGCAAACGAGTGGGGTCCGGAGAGGCTTCGCCTGGGCGCCGCGCTGTTCTTTTTGGCTGATCGCACGGAGGACGCCGCTCGAACCCTCGACGTAGGCGCTGCGGCGTACGAATCGCTCGCTGCCGCGGCGCCGCTCGGCGCCGCGGCGTTCTTCGCGGAGTTGGCGGACATGCGGTTTTTCGCAGCCCCGCGATCGCCGCTGCGGGCGTTGGTCGCCGCGCGGCGGGCCATCGAGATCGCCCCGGATTCCCAAGACGGGCGCGAACTGCGCGACTTGATTCGCCAGAGAACGATCTACTATCACCTCGCCGGCGACCAGGCGGCGGAGGCGCTGGAAGTCTTGCGAGCGACGGCCCCCGCCGACGCCCCGGAGGAGGCCGCTCGACATGAACTCGGCGTTCGTTACCAACGCCTGGCTGAATCCATTCTTACTCGTCGCCGCGAACTCCTCCGCCGGCAGGACGACGAGGGTCAGGAGATTCGGACGGCGCTGGGGCGCTGGCTGGACCGCGCCATCGAACTGGCGCCGGATGAGTTCCCCGCGTACTTCTTGGCGGCGGACCTTGCCTTGTTTCAGTCCGATCCCGCCGCCGCGGCGCGACAACTCGAACAGGCTCTGCAAAGGGGGCTGGACCCGGTCGCCGCGCAGGATCTTCTCGATGCCGCTGGCGAAAACGGCATTCACCACCCAGCGCTGGATTCGTTGCGCAAACGGATTTCTCCGCCGGCCGACGACGAGCCGGCCAAGCACGACGGGGAACAACCATCGCCCGATTGATCTCGCCGAAAGGAACCCCAGGTGGCCACGGCATCCTGGCGGGATCTTCGCTGGCCGAGGGCCCCGCTACACAGTGTTCTGTAGGCCTCTCCAGGACCATTGGAACCGAGCCGTCGGAGCAAAGGTGATCGTCCGGTTGCCACCAGTCCGACGTGCGTCTACTCTTGCAGGGTTCCGGCGGCGTAGCCAGCGAGATGATCGGGCTTGCGCGTCTCTGTGGGTGCGGCGCCGAGAATTCTTGCGTTTCTCTGTCCGGGCCGAAGAATCCCACGCCGACGTCGTGTCGGCAGGTGCACGTGAATCGAGGCATTTAGGGCGATGATCAAGCTTTTCCACGACGTCCTTCCCAACGGAATCGAGTGCGGCGTGGCCGAGGCGGCGGGGAGGCACGTTGTCTCGTTTCAGGTGCGCGTCCTCGCGGGGCACGTGAACGAACCCGTCGACAGGCTGGGGTTGGCGCGAATCGTGGAAGGGACCATCGACAAGGGCACGCCGAAGCGATCCGCGCAGGAGCTTTCCGACGCCTTTGACGACATCGGCGCGGTGCGCGGCGCGGGTTCGGGGCGCGAAACAACGACCTTCACGTGCACGGTGCTTCCCGAACATCTCGACCGCGCTCTTGAACTTCATGCGGAGATGCTCCGCACCCCGACGCTCCCCTCGAAGGCGGTGGAAGTGAACGTCGAGCTGGCACGCCAGGAACTTACCGCCCTGCAGGATGACCCGCAGGGTCTGGTGGAGAAACATATCACGCCGAGGGCGTACGGTCCGGTGCTTGGCCGCCACCCGCTGGGTGAGCCGACGACCCTCAACCACATCACCCGATCGGACGTCGAACAATTCTGGAAGGCGCACTACCACAATGGACGGATCGTGGCGGTGTTCGCGGGGCCGGTCGGCCCGAATGCCGCGGCGGACCTGCTCGGTCGCCACTTCGACGGATTCGGTGAACGCCGAGCGCAGGGCCGCGAAGCTCAGGAATTCATCTTTACTCCCGGAAGGACGCACGTTATCAAGGCCCTCGAACAGCAGCAGATGGCGATCTGCTGGCCCGGAGTCGACGCGACGCATCTCGATTTCCCGGTGCAGCAAGTCGCGCTGGGGATCCTTTCCGGCGGCATGAGCGGCAGGCTGTTCACCGAAGTGCGGGAGAAGCGGGGCCTCGTCTATTGGGTGAGCGCCTGGCAGGACACTCCGCGTGGCGTGGGTATGATGTTCCTCGGCGCCTCGACGACTCCCGATCGTTGCGACGAAACCTATGCAACGATGCTCCGCGAGGTCGACCGCCTTTCCGAGGACATCGAAGACGACGAACTGCGGCGGGCCGTCACCGGCCTGGTCGCCGCCCACGACACCCGTGGAGATTCCACGCGCGCGCGGTGCGTCGAAATCGGAAACGACCTGTTCTTCTTTGGAAGACCAATTCCCCTGGAGGAGAAGGTGGCCAAACTCGAAGCCGTCACCATCAACGACGTGCGTCGGTACCTCGCGGAACATCGGCGCGATCAGCTCTGCGTACTCACGCTCGGACCCAGACCTCTGTCCGCGTCGGGGTGCGTGTCGCCTGCAGCGGTGGAGGCAGCTCAATGACGAATAACGCCCCGGCCGACGATCGCTACGTCGTCCACCGACTCGCCAACGGATTGCAGGTGATCATCGAGAGGATGCCCGACGTTCGCAGCGCCGCCGCCGGATTCTACGTGTGCACAGGGGCGCGCGACGAGACGCCGGAAGTCGCCGGTGTATCCCACTTCCTCGAACACATGATGTTCAAGGGTACGAGCAAACGGTCATGGCGCGAGATCACCATCGACTTTGACGCCATGGGAAGCAGCTACAACGCCTACACCAGCGAGGATCGGACGGTCTACTACGGCTGGGTTCGCAGGGGCGATATCGAGCGGCAGATCGAACTGCTCTCCGACATGATGCGCTCGACGCTGCCTCCCGCGGAGTTTGGCACGGAAAAGAACGTCATCCTGGAAGAGATCGCTATGGCCAAGGACAACCTCGACCATCTCGCGTTCGATTTTCTGCAGGAGCAGGTGTTCGCGGGCCACTCACTCGCCTGGCCCGTCCTGGGGTATGAGAGCACCGTCGGATCGTTGCAGCGCGATCGGATGGGGGAGTACATGCAGCGCCGATACGCCCCCAACAACATGTGGCTGGTCGTCGCGGGCAACGTCGATGTGCCGGCGGTCATCACCGTAGCGGAGCGATGCTGCGGGGCTTGGAAAACCGTGGAGGATGCGTCGAGGCGGACGCCGCCGCCGGTCCACAAGGGCGTCGGAAAATTGGTCGTCGATCGCTTCCGGCAGCAGATCGTCGCGCTGACCTTCCCCTCCGTGAGCGCACGGGATCCGCGGGCCGAGACGGTGGCGGCGGCGGTGCAGATTCTCGGCGGGGACAATTCACGGTTCTTCTGGAATATCGTTCAGAAGGGAATTGCTCCGCGCGCCGGTGCGCATCACCTGGATTATACCGACAGCGGCGTGTTCATCCTCTATGGGAGCTGCGAGCCGGAGCGGGCCGACGCATTGCTGGAGGCCATGCGGAACGAGGCCTCCAGAATCTGCTCGGAGCCTGTGCTGGAGCGCGAAGTCGAGCGGGTCAAGAACAGACGGCGCACGAGCTTGGCGATGGACGCGGAAACCCCGTATTGTCGCCTCACGCAGTTGATGGACGACATGGAGTGTTACGGCCGACCCCGGACCGTCGAGGAAACGCTGGCCGAGGTCGAAACCGTCACTGCGAAAAGTGTTCACGAATACCTCCAGGCATTCCCCATTGACCGGGAGGGGTATCTCATCAGCGTCGGCCCGCGTGATTGGCCGGAGGCTGGATGAAGTGTTTGCCGCTCTGGAGATTTGCGGACGGCCGGGCTGTTAGGCCGAGGCTCGATCGCCCCCACGGCGAACCTGAAAAGAGAATGGTCATCTGACACCCGGGGATAGGGCTGCAAGTAAAGGTATTTGCAACCCGCCGTCGAGTCGCCGGGAATAAGTCTTCCATGAGCTCAACTTCCCCAATAGAAGTCACCGTGGTGTTCGACGCCTCGAGGGGGGGACGAAAACGCTTGCGCGCCACACGGCTCGGTGTTGCTCGCCCCGGCCGCGTGATGCGGCTTGCCCTCGGGCTTTCCACGTTCATCGTCGTCGGGGCGAACTACTACGTCGCGTGGTGGAAAGTGGATCCCTTCCTGTATCTGACGATGATGATGAAGACCCCGGTCACGGTCGCCAACTCGTCCGGCCTCAGTCAGGCCGGCGCCATTTTTGGACTTCCCCCTTCCCGCAGCACCGCGCCGAGCGACGTGGACGCGGTCCAGCCGGCGGTCCCGGCGCCCCCAGCCCTCAGCACCACGGCGGCGCAGGGTATCATCTGGGGGGGAGCGTACGGTTGGCTGACGCTCTGCACCGTCGCTCTATGTTCGCTTGGGGTCGTGGCGGGGGCGATGCTGCGGTCCGCACTCGGCGGGTGGATACGCGCCGTGGGTGTGATCGGGGTTTTGTGCGTCGGGGCTGGATTGGCGTACGGCATTTACTGGGAGCTGATGACCCATGGGACGTTCCTGTCCACGCACATTCGAGTCGGAATGGGCGGGGTTGTTGCCCTTTTCGTCGGTACCGGACTAGCGACACACGCATCGCCGCGACGCTGGGCCCGGGCTTCGGGGATTTTGACGGTGTTCGCCGCCTTAGGAACCGTCGCGGGCATTTACCTCGGAAACCGGGCCGATGCGATTGAACCGCAATACGCCACTCCGCTGGCTTTGGCGACGGCCTTTGCAATCCATTCCGCCTGGGGGTTTGTCATGCTCACTGCGTCTCGGCGAGTCTGAGCACTCCAACGATGTCCCTTTTCTTTACCAAACCGTGGGCTTCCGCCCGCGCCATCCTAACGTCGATCCGTTTGCGCGTTGGTTACGAACCAGGTCGATTGCCCTGCACATCCACTTCGATCGGCGCGGGAACGGCTCCTTCGATCTGCTGAAGAATTGATTTTTTATCGCCAACCAGCACGAGGACGCCGTTTTCCAGGGGCAATGCCTTCTTCGCCAGCCCGTTCAGTTGTTCCGCGCCGGTCGATTGCATCGCCTCCATGTCCCGCCCGAGCGTATCGAAGGGGACTCCCGCGACCACCCGCCCTGCCGCTTCGCCCAACACTCCGCCCAGACCCGCGAAGGATTGAATAACGTCGGTCCGCAATGTCTCGCGTGCCTTACCCGCCTCCTCGGCGGAGACGTCTCCTTCCCGCATTCGCTTGAACTCGTGCAAGAACTCCTTCACCGCTTCGCCAGTCACGTCCGCCCGGACGCTGGAGTTGGCGACGGCGAACCCCACGTTGCGACCCATGACGAAACTGGACCTCGCGCCGTAGGTGTATCCGTGGTTTTCGCGCAGGTTCATGTTGAGGCGACTCGTGAAGCTCCCGCCAAGCAGGGTGTTGAGAAGGTTGTACTGCACGCGGTTGGCGTCGCCGAACCGCGGTCCGGGCATGAGGAACCGGACCACCGTTTGAACCGCCTCCGGGCGATCGACGACGTAAACCCGCAATCCGGTAGAGGTCGGAATCGGCAGGTCGGTGGTGGGCGGCGCGGCCTGCAACGAGGACTTCCAATCGCCAAGCATCCGTTCCAGTGAGTCCTTCGCTTCGCCGGGCGAAATGTCGCCGGCCAGCAGGATCGTCGCAAATTCTGGGCGCACGTACTTCTCGTAATCCTTGCGAACGTCGTCCAGCGACAGCTTTTCAACGGTCTGCAACGTACCCCCGACGGGACGCCCGTACGGATGCTCGTCGCCAAACAGAATCCTCGATGCAACCCGCGACGCCACGACTTGAGGCTGATCATCCTGCTGCTTCAGGTCGTCAAGGTGTAGACGCTTGACCCGTTCCCATTCGGCTCCCTCGAATCGCGGCCTGCGGATCGCGTCCACCGCAAGCTGAAGCCCCTTGTCGAAGTTCCGCTTGAGCACCGTCATGCCTGCGTTGACGCTATCGTGATCGGCCCAGGTGCTGAAGTCCGCGCCCAAGGCTTGTACGGCGTCCTCGAAGGCCAGTGCGCCAAGATCACCCGCGCCTTCATCCATCATGTCGGCCGCAAGGTACACAGCGCCGGCCCGCTCCGGCTGGCTGACAAAACCCCCCGTCTGGAACACGAATCGCGACGCTACCAAGGGAAGTTCCGCTTTGGGCCAGAGCATCACTTTCACGCCATTTTTGAGTTGAAAGGTTTCCGGTGAAGGCGGAGCAAACGGACCGCCGACCGCAATCCCCGGCTGGGCGTCCCGCGCGGAAGCCGCCTTCGGAGGCGCCTCCGGCAACACGTGCACAATGACCCGAGCCTCCGGAGTAAGGACTCGCCCTGCCCACGTCCTCATGCCCTCCGCCGTGGCGGAGCGGTAGCGATCCAAATCTTTCTTGAACGAATCCGGTTCCCCGAGGTGAAACAAATACGCGTTCAGCTGGTCCGCCTTCGCTTCGACGCTTTGGAGCCGTCGAAGCATGTTCAACTCAATCGTCGCCTTATGCCGTTCCAGTTCCTCGGCCGTCGGCCCCTTCTCGACAAACCTGGCAATCTCCTCGTCGATCGCCCGCTCAACCTTGGCGAGGTCCGTGTTCGGAGGCGTCATTGCGCCAACGCGAAACTCCGATCCCAACAGCAGGGAACCCTGATAGGCGAACACTTCGGTGGCCAACTTTTCATCGTAGACAAGCCGCTTGTAGAGTCGGCTGCTCTTGCCTTGCGTAAGGACCGCGGAAATGAGGTCCATCTCCGCGTCGCCGTCCTCGTAAGCCGCCGGGCTGTGGTAGGCGATCGCCACCATGGGCAATTGCACCTTGTCCACCATCGTCGCGCGCTTGACACCGTCCAGTTTCGGCGCGGGCGCGGTCCGATGGGCGACCTGCGGTCCTCGGGGCAGTGATGCGAACACGTCGTTGATCGTCGCCTTGATCGTCGCGGGGTCGAAATCGCCCGCAACGCAGAGACTCACGTTGTTAGGAACGTAATAGGTGGCAAAGAAGTCTTTCACGTCGGCGACCGCGGCCGCCTCAAGGTCTTCGTGTGTTCCAATGACCGGAATGTGGTAAGGATGCCCAACGGGATAAAGCATTCCCTGAATCTGAAGCTCGGCCTTGCCGTAGGGACGATTCTCGTAGCTTTGGCGACGTTCGTTGCGAACCACGTCGCGCTGCTTGTCTAATTTCTCCTGGTCCATCGTCCGGGCGAGATCCTCCAGCCGATCGGCGTCCAGCCACAGCAACGTCGGCAGCAGTTCCCTGGGGCCCGACGAGAAATAGTTCGTCCGGTCCTCGCTGGTGCTGGCGTTGTTCGCTCCACCGCCGCCCTCCATGATCGTGTCGAACTTGTTGCCGGGGACCCGCTCAGTGCCCATGAACATCAGGTGCTCAAAGAGGTGGGCGAATCCGCTGCGCCGCGTCACCTCGTCTTTGGATCCCACCCGATACCAGAGGTTGATCGCCCCCACGGGTAGACTATGGTCCTCATGCAGGATCACCGTCATCCCGTTGTCCAGCATGTACTTTTCGTATTTGACTTGCTGGGCCAGGGATGCTTCGCCGCCCAACGCCAACAACGCCAGCGTCCATACGACCTCGTGCCGCCGAGACATGATTCGGGCTCCTTGGTGTGATATCTAAAGAACAAAGCGAGCGCGCCATTCGCTCCGCGACCGTCGGGGAGCCGCTCGGTCTGCCTCCCCGATGCGCCTGCGACCGCTCACCAGCGACCTCGGCACGTTCGAGCCAATCTCGTTCGCTGCATGGGATTGGACAACGCGTTGCCGTCCCTTTCAAGCGGTCATACTCCAGCCCGAAGTGTAGGGTCAACCAACGCCGTCGGCAATCGTCAGAAGCTGCCGAAGTACGCCGTCCAATGAATGAAGTGCGGGACCGCCGAGAGCGTCTGCGGCCTGTTAGCGATAGAGACTGAGCGCCGCCCGAAATGGCGCCCACGGCGCGCGGAAGGCCAGGGCAACCAGGTCAAGATTGGAAAGGTGCGTACGAAACGCCCGCGAGGTCGGGCGGACCCAGTAGCGCGCGGGCCACTCCGCCGCGGCGCATGCCATCGCCTCGCATATCAACACGCGATCGATGTCGCACTCGGCTGAAACGTCCGCCACGACTCCCTCTAGCGTCAGCAGCGATTTCCTAAACAACAACAGATCTCTGCTAAGGCGCACGCGTGCCCGCGTCGCGGCCGAGTCCAGCAATGCCGTCAGCCATGCGATGCCGGGGAACGAACCGTGACAAATTCGCTCGACCGCATGGTTTGTTACGTCGCGAAGCGCCCCTTCGTCCGGCGTAAACGACGAAAGTTTCGTAATCGTCCGGCACAGGGCGGACCCATCCAGCAGCATCGCATCCAGAACCATCCGTGTGATGCAAGCTCTGACATCTTTGTCGAGATAACCAACCAGACTCCAGTCGAGGATACCGACGTTTCCGTCGCCGTCGGCAAGCAGGTTCCCTGCGTGCGGATCCGCGTGAAACATCGCCCGCGCAGCGTCACCAAACGTGGGCGTGGTGATCAGCGCCCTGACAATGGTCTCGGCCATCTGGTCTCGCTTGGCTGCCGCGGGCTTGGCGGCATCCGTGACCTTCTCGCCCTCCACGAAGGTCATCGCTGTCAGCCTTGGCGTGCAGAACGGCAGCAAGTCCGGAATGCGAACGCCGGAGAACCGTTGATAAACCTTCGCCGCACTAGCAAGGTGCGCTTGTTCGTTTTCCAGTCGCACCTCCGACCGCAGCAGTGAACCGACTTCTTCGAGTACCTCCGCATACTCGACGTTCGGTAGCGCATATTGTCGGCTGCGCTCTTCCAAAAACGCTCCAAGGCCGCCGAAGACCTCAAGCTCATCGTCGAGCTTGCTCTCCACATCAGGCTTGAGGACTTTGAAGACCCCTCGCGGCGCGGAGTCCACCTCGGCGGAATCCGCCGTCCACTCGAACGGCACGACGATAGCGACGCTGCCTTCGGCGATCGCGTGAGTCCCGATCCGAAGGCCGGCCGGCGCCGCGGCGCCCAACTCTTTCCGAACCGCGATAGAAGCGTCACCTTCTGGTTGCGGTGCGAGCACCTCAAGTCCTTGCAGCGCTGTACGAAGTTCCGCGGACAGCTCGCGATGGTGGGCAAGCACTTGGCCAAGCTTGTGCAGCGTTGGGCACTCGCGCATCAGGGCCGCCAACTGCTGCGGCCGCGATCCCGCCGTTGCAGAAGTCTCCATGACCGTCCGAATCGACTCGACGCGGTGCGGAGGTAGCTGGGTGACGAAAAACTCGAGGGCCTCGATAATTAAAAGCGCGTAGCCGCGTTGCCGATCGGGGACGAGCGGCTCAAAGTGACTGAGATTGATTGCCCGTGGCATGGCGCTTCTGCCGATGGCTCATCCCCGTCGAAAGCACGGCCCGGCAATCGACTGAACTTCGACCGAGAGCACACCGCGTGCCGCGCCTATCGGCAAAATCACGAGGCGCGAGGAGTTGTTAGCCATTGTCCGTGCTGCGGGACCGGAAGTCGAGTTCCGCTGAGGAACTGGGCGATACAGGACTTGAACCTGTGACCTCCTGCGTGTCGAGCAGGCGCTCTAGCCAACTGAGCTAATCGCCCCAGATGCGCGGCATTGAACCGCACGACCACGACTGCGTCAACGAGCCGTCCTCACGGCGCCGTCACGGTAAAGAAACACTAGCGGCGCCCGGACTTGAACCGGGGACCTTGAGATTATGAATCCCACGCTCTCACCAACTGAGCTACGCCGCCCCGCGCCGGCCCAGCCATGCGCTTCGCCCCGCGCGGCGGGGCCGCGAGGGAACCAGTTTAGTATACTCGACGTCGAAAGAGGGGCAACAAGCCTGGGCGCCTTGACACCACCGACACTCGACCTCTCAACTGCCGTCCGCTGTCGTCCCACTGCTCCCTTGCGGTAACGCTCATGGTGTCTCGCAAGACGCCTCTGCGACCGCGGACGCAGTTACTTGCCTTCCTTCACCTCGAACTCCGCGTCGATGACGTCATCGTCCTTGCTCTTCGTCGTTGATGCCCCCGGTGGTGTTCCAGCCGACACGCCCGCGCCCTGTGCCTTCGCCGTCTGCTCGTAGATGATCTTGCCGATGGATTGCGCATCGCGCATGAGCTGGTCGCTCGCCTTCTTGATCGCCTCCGTTTCACTCCCCTTCAACGCCTCGCGCAGCCGATTAACGGACGATTCAATCGTTGACCGCTCACCCGCAGGAATCTTGTCCCCGTGTTCAGACAACTGCCGCTCGATCTCGTAAATCGAGTTCTCGGCCATGTTGCGGGTCTTGACAAGCTCTGCCTTCTTGAGGTCGTCGGCAGCGTGCTGCTCGGCATCACGCTTCATGCGCTCGATTTCATCCTTGGCCAACCCGCCGCTACCTTCGATGCGAATGGATTGCTCCCGGCCGGTGGCCTTGTCCTTGGCCGAGACGTTCAGAATGCCGTTGCGGTCGATGTCAAACGTAACTTCAACCTGCGGCAGCCCTCTCGGTGCGGGAGCGATACCCGTCAGGTTGAACCGTCCGAGCGTGCGGTTGTCGATGGCCATCGGTCGGTTGCCTTGCAGCACGTGGATCGTGACCTCCGTTTGATTGTCCGCGGCCGTCGAAAACGTCTCCGACTTGGAGGTCGGGATCGTGGTGTTGGCCTCGATCAACGGCGTCGCCACGCCGCCCAGCGTCTCGACCCCCAAGGCGAGCGGCGTGACGTCGAGCAGGACGATGTCGTCCTTCTCGCCAGCAAGGACCGCGCCCTGGATGCCGGCCCCGACGGCTACGACCTCATCGGGGTTGATGCTCCTGTTGGGTTCCTTATTGAAAACCTCCTTGACCAGCCGCTGAACCGCGGGCATGCGCGTTGAGCCGCCGACCAGCACCACCTCGTCAATGTCCTTGGCCGACAGCTTCGCACTCTGCATGGTTTCCATGACCGGGTTGCGGCAGCGGTCGGTCAGGTGCTTGGTCATTTGCTCGAACTGGCTCCGCGTCAGCGTAACCTGCAGGTGTTTGGGCCCGGTATCCGTTGCGGTGATGTAAGGAAGATTGATCGTCGTCTCCAGCACCGTGGAAAGCTCACACTTGGCCTTTTCCGCGGCTTCCTTCAACCGCTGAAGCGCCATCGGATCCTTCCGAAGATCAATGCCTTCCTGTTTCCGGAACGTGTCCGCCAGGTGGTGAATCAACACGTCGTCGTAATCGTCGCCGCCGAGATGCCCGTCTCCGCTGGTGGATTTGACCTCGAACGTCCCGATTTCCGGGTCGATCTCGAGGATTGAGATGTCGAAGGTCCCGCCTCCCAGGTCGAATACGGCGATTCGTTGCTCCTTCTTCTTGTCCAGCCCATAGGCCAGCGCCGCCGCCGTCGGCTCGTTGATGATCCGCTCAACCTTCAACCCCGCGATTTCCCCCGCCTCCTTAGTCGCCTTCCGCTGCGAGTCGTTGAAGTACGCCGGAACGGTAATGACCGCCCGTTCGACCTTCTGGCCGAGATAGTCCTCCGCGGTCTTTTTGAGATCCTGTAGGATCATCGCGCTGATTTCCTGCGGAGTGTACCGCTTGCCCCGAACCTCTACCTTCACCAATTCCTCCGGTCCTCCCACGACCTTGTAGGGAACCATCTTTTCCTCCGAGGCCACTTCATTGTGTCGCCGCCCCATGAACCTCTTGATCGAGAAAACGGTGTTTTCCGGGTTGGTGACCTGCTGATGTCTGGCCACCTGACCGACCAGGCGATCCCCCTTATCGGTGATGGCGACGACGGACGGCGTGAGCCGCGCGCCCTGCGCGTTGGTCAGCACCTTGACTTGGTCGCCCTCCATGATGGCGACGACCGAGTTCGTCGTTCCCAGGTCGATTCCGATGATCTTCGACACGATACGAATCCTCCACGAAAAGCCACTGTGCCCGCCGAACCATCAGCGGACTCGACTAAAAGCTAGCACCCAACGTGCCGTAGCTGTCCGCAGGGCGTTTGCTTCTAAGTATCTTATTTACCATAGGTAAGCACCTTTCGCCGCGACAAACGCCGGGCTGTTCTGCCAACATGGCAGCTCCCTTCCGTGCGGATTTGGCACGTCAAGCCGGCAAGGGCGTTACGCGACCTCGCAAAAAAATGCTTGGTCGCTGCCCAAAGGTCGATAAACTCTCGGATGATGATGGAGATTGAACCGCTTACGACTGCGGAGGGGAGTTCCCATCCGACCGTCCGCCAACAGTCCGTCTTTGTCGAGAATCGGGTCGGACAGTTGCTCCGGTTGACCCGCCTTTTTGATCAAACGGAAATCCGCATCCTCGCCGTTTCCATAGTTTATTCCGTCGACTGCGCCATCTGCCGCATGATCCTTGACGATCCCGACAAGGCCTACGACGTGCTTTCCGAGTCGGGGTTCCAGGTCAGCGAAACCGAACTCCTTGTCGTCAGTCTGCCGCAGGGCAAGCGGGCGTTGCTCCACACCTGGGCTGCCCTGTTGGCCGCAGAGATCAACATCCATTACGTCTATCCCCTCCTGGTACAGCCCTACGGTTGTCCCGCCATCGCGGTGCTCCCCGACAACATCCCGCAGGCGATCACCACGCTGAGGGAACGGAAGTTTGACGTCCTGGACCAATCCTCGCTTCGGGGCGAGCGAGGGCACTGACGGTCCGCCGGTCTGGAGCTAGACTACCCCACCACTTATACGGACGGAGCGACTGACGCATGGCCGACATGGACGTGGCACTTCTGATCACCCGTTGGATTCACGTCGTCGCGGCTGCCTGCTTGCTGGGCGGATCGCTCTTTGTCGCCATGGCCATGATCCCCGGAACGCGCGCGGCGCTGGACGAAACGACGCGGGCGAGGTTGCACGAGCTGGTGCGAAAGCGATGGGTTCCGATCGTTCACGGAAGCATCACGTTTCTTGTGCTGACAGGGGGGTACAGCTTTTTCCGCCTGGCGTTCCAGGCGAAGATCAAGCCCATGCCCTATCACGCGATTTTCAGCGTGAAACTGCTGGCGGCCATCGCTGTCTTCTTCATCGCAGTGGTAATGGTCGGCCGAGGGCAGGGCTTCCACGGCATGCACGCCCGACGCCGGGCCTGGCTGACGGTTGCCGCCTGTTTGGGGGCCTTCATCATCCTGGCGTCGGGAATGCTTGCCCAGGTGCGGGCTCGGTCCGGGATCGACCCCGTTTCGCCACGGGATGCCGCGACCAGCGCCGACGATGGCGGATGACCGTTCGCGAATGGATTTCACCAGCAACGGTTCTGAAAGGGCGAGCACCGCAAGAGCGTGAATCCACTTGTCGTTCATCGCGTCACCGTCTATCCGCTGGGAATCCCGTTTCGACAACGCGTGCGGCACGCGGCTGCAGAAAGAACCGCTTCCGACGCCATCGTAGTTCGCGTTGAAACAGTCCACGGTCATAGCGGATTCGGAGAAACCCTCGCCCGTGAGTACGTCACCGGTGAAACCGCTGCCACGGTGCTTGGCGCGATCCGAGACGTCTACCTGCCGTTCCTCACGACGTTCCGTGCGCGATCCTTCGCTGACGCGTTCGAGGCGATTGACGCGCTACCCTGGGTTACGCGCGAGGGTCACCCGTGTTCGGCGGCGAGGGCCGCCGTCGAACTTTCGCTCCTGGACCTCACCCTCCGAATCTTCGCCCGCGACATGGAATCGCTCGTGGGTTGGCTTGATCTTCCCGGCTTTGGAAAACCCGGAAGTCTAGACCGGATACGATTCAGCGGAGTGCTGGCCTCAGAAGACCTCTCACGCACGATGCGGCAGCTCCGGCTGATGTACTGGTCCGGACTTCGTCACTTCAAACTCAAGGTCGGCTTTCCGGAAGACGCCCAGACTGTCCGCGCGGTTGCGCGATATCTGGGAAGCGTCTTGCGTGACGGCCGGGCGACGCTGCGAGTGGACGCAAACGGCGCATGGACGGCGGCGTCGGCCCACGATTGGTTGCAGGGCATGCGCGACGTCCCGCTCGTTGCTGTCGAGCAACCGTTGTCCCCGGCTGACGATTCTAAACTTGTTCCGCTGGTCGACGACGGCTTGTTGTCAGGGACCGTGGGCAGAGTCGGACGCACCCGCTTGCCCGGCAGCGCGCCAGAGGCACCCATCGTAGTGCTTGACGAATCGCTGCGGACTCTCGACGATGCGCAAACGCTTGTGGAAGCCGGCATCGGAGGCGGATTCAACATCCGCATTGCCAAATGCGGTGGATTGATTCCATCGCTGCGACTGGCCGCCTTTGCGCGGCGCGAGGGCGTCCAAATCCAGCTGGGCTGCATGGTAGGCGAGACGAGCCTGTTGTCCGCCGCGGCCATCCGGTTTCTTGAGGTGTGTCCCGGCGTTCGATGGGCCGAAGGTTGCTTCGGGAAGCTCCTCCTTCGTGACGAAATCGTGGCTCGGCCGCTTCGTTTTGGGTTTGGTGGGCGACCGCCGAAGCCCAACTCCGGGGGTTTGGGGCCGACACCCGACCCGCGCAACCTGGACCGGCTGTGTATTTCCACGCCCGTCCTGTACCAACTCTGACGGCCTTAGCCAACCGATCCATCCAACCGCGCCACCAAAGTCAAAGGGCGGAGGCCGACGACCGGCCTCCGCCCCGTACTCAACTCGTTGATCATGCCGGCGTCATCGAAGCGGCACGCGGATCAGGCGTGGACCACTCCGTTTACGCCGCACCCACGTCACGGAGCCAGATACGGCTGGACCGACGCCCAGTAGTAGGCGAACGCTCCGTCGACCGTGGCGTTGTTGGCGGCATCGCATGGATCGCCCGGATTATATCCACAAGCTCCGGACAACTGCCCGACGACCTGGCTCGTGTCCTGTCTCACGACCGGCGAGCCGCTGCTTCCGCCGTCGGTCGCGCCGAGTGTGTCCTGGCTGTAGATGCGCTCGCCGCGAGGCCAGCCCGTGCAGGTCGGCTTGCTTGTGTCAACATTCTGCTCCGAATACACCTGGGGTCCGAACTGCGGGTTGCTGACGCGCTTGAGGGCAACTCCGTTGGTGTTCGCTACGGCCGCGCTCGTCCAGCCGAGGAACACCGATCCGGCGGGGGGATTGGTGTTCAAGGTCACCAGTGTGTAGTCGCCCCTGCGGTTCGTGGACCGAACTGTCGAGCCGGTGGTCTTGTAGGGCCAGCCGGAGTTGCTCGGGCACGCTCCGTTGCACGACGAAGTGCGGAACCGCCAGTAGAAGGAGACATTCTTGGCCGTCGCCGTCTTGCTGAAGCAGTGATTGGCCGTCAGGAAGAAGTTGTTCAACGTCGCGTTGCTGTCGGTCAGCAATCCGCCGCTGCACGTGTAAATGTAGGGGCCGGCGATCCACTCCATCTTGGCAATGGCGTCCCGGATGTTGTTCGCCGCGGCGTAGCACGAGGCGTCGACGATGCAGGCCACGTTGCCGCAGAAGCTCGCCGCAGTGATCGTTGATTCCACGAACGCCCGGCTGATGTACCCCACTTCCGTCATGGTGAACGAGGATCCGCGAAGATCGGCTCGCGTCTGCGCCTTGAGCATGACGATTCCCGTCTCCGAGAAAACCGACTCGGTCCAGAACTCGCCGTCCCCGCTGGGGCCCATGGCCGTGTACGGTCCGTAGGTCTCGCCTTCCGGGCTGAAGAAGTACAATTCCGCGCCGTTGGTCAGGTTCACGTTTTCAAGGTGAATGCGAAGACCGCCCGCGCCGTCGGCGGAGACCGCCTGCGCCCAGACGTACAGGCCGTCCGCGGTTTCCTGGGCCGTGCCCGTCCCCTTGCCACGGCTGTTTTTCGAGGCACGAGTCGTCGAAGGATCGGACAAGGAGATCCCAGCGCCCAGCGACTTGACCAGCCCGACCCGCAGCGGCGCGACTTCGCCTACGGGAGTTATTTCAAGCTGGGCCAGTTCCTCGTCGCTGAACTCGATGCGAACCGTGGAGTCGAAGGTCGCGTCCGGAAGGTCCGCCGAAAGCATGTCGAACATCCCTTGCTGGATCGCGAAAAACTGCTCCGGCGTGTAACCGACCTCCGAAACTTCGGAGAACGTCTCTACGACGCCGTCTCTTGCCGGCGTCACCGCCGGCTCAGCCGCCCACGCCACAGCAGCCAAGGCAAACGGTAACGCTCCCGCTGTACACCGTACAACAAGCTTCCCATACGTTCCCGACATGTGCCTTACCTCCCACCATGAGAACCCTGCCGCACGGGCGCGCGCCCGTTCGTCGGCAGTAACCATTTCATTTTCCATGAGCTGAGGGACTGGGCGCGCTGTGCGACCGCCCGGCAAAACGCCGGACGGGGTTGAAAGTGCGTTGACCTCCGCCACCGGCCTGCCCCAATCCGATAACGAAAAACGACGAAGAGGCACAACTTGCCCACGAAATCTGCTGCCGGAAACACCCTGGCGACAGGGACGACTCCAAGAACCCATCGCGAAGGGAAAAGAAAGGCCGCCGACCCGATTGCCCGACGCAAAAGAGTCAGTTTGCTTTCCTCGTCCGAGAAAAGCAAGAAAAAAATCCGTGCCGCATCGAAAAACTGAAAATTGTGCAGGTGCACCATAAACGCGACGGCTCGGGCGATCGGGTGTGAAGATGCGATACTGTCGTAACTCGAAATCGTTTGATCGTTTCGGGTGGCGGCGCGTGCGGGAGCAATCGCGTCGGGGACGGAGAGAGGGCCGCTCTCTGACGGTCGCGGAACGGATCCTGTACTCGGTTTGTCGCGTGACCTTACACTACCCGCGCACCGAGGATCGTG
Source organism: Planctomycetota bacterium (assembly GCA_038043285.1). Taxonomy (GTDB): domain Bacteria; phylum Planctomycetota; class Phycisphaerae; order UBA1845; family UBA1845; genus JBBTCJ01. Next base: position 32,441 of record JBBTCJ010000041.1, read on the forward strand.
ATTGACTAAAACGTCTCGTCAAACGTAGCTGCGGACGGCAGCGTGCTTTGCGGTTCGTCGCCTGATTTCCCGACGTATTCGGTCAACACACGCCAGGTCTCGGCGGCCCGATCGAGCAGGCCAAGATTCTGCAGCGCCAAGCCGAGGTGGGCCAGATAGTTGGCGTTCTTCGGCTCGCGCCGAGCGACCTCGTCGAACTGATCGACGGCCAGGGCAAACTGTCCGCGATCGGAGAATAGCAACCCAAGCTGGTAGTGCAGCGCGATGGATTCCGAGTCCAGTTCCAATGCCTTCCCGGCTTTGTCCAGCGCGTCATCGAGTCGGCCGGCCTCCCATAGTGCAAGCGACAGCTTCACGTTGGCGGCGGTGTACTGCGGGTTGATCGCCGTCGCCTTTTGCAGCGACGCAATCGCGTCTTCCAACTTCCCCTGGTGCCGAAAAAGCACTCCGAGGCGATAGTGCAGGTCGGCATGATCCGGGTGGCGCAGGAGGGCGCCGCGGATGTTTTCGATCTGCCGGTTCACCATGTCGGCGACAGCAGGCTTGTTCGGGCCTGCCGGGGAGGCAACCACGGCCCGTGGGGAAAGGTATCGCTCGGCTTCGCGCACGGGTCCAAGTTGCAGATGAAGCCGGGCGACCTCCCCGAACAGCAAGGTGCTGTTAGGCTCGACGGCGGACGCCAGGTCCATGGTCTCACGAGCCTGTTCCGTTTTCCCCGCCGCGACCTGGGCCGCGCTGAGTCCAACAAACGCACCCAATACGCGATCGTTGAGTTCGATCGCCCGGCAGAAGGCCTCGGCGGCCGCCGCCAGTTCCCCCATGCGAAGACGACACGTTCCGATCTTGGTGATCGCCTCGAGGTAGTCCGGGTTGAGTTCCAACGCCCGTTGATATTGCCCGAGCGCTTCCTGCTCTTGACCGACCTTGTGATACAAATCGCCCAACTGCAATCTTAAGTCGCCGCACTCCGGCCGCTCGGCGACGAGGGTCTTTTGGCGGTCAATCGCCTCGTCATATCGCCGGGCTTCGATCAGCGACCGAACGAGCTGATCGCGCGCGTCCCAATTCGCGGGGTCAATGGCAATCGCAAACTCGAACCGTCGAACCGCCTCGTCAACGTTGCCCGTCCGCAAATGCATGCAGGCCAAGGCCAGGGTGGCGCCGATGTCGGTCGGATCGTGAAAACAGATGTCCTCGTACTGCTCGATGGCCTGGGCGACGTTGTCAAGACGCAGGCTGATCGCCGCAAGACGTTCGCGGGCATTTCGCAGCCTCGGCGCGACCGCCAGGGCGGAGCGATAGAACGTGGCAGCCTCTTCGGGTTCGCCCAGCCGCTCGAGGCAAAACCCGATCGCGTACAGCGTTGCGGCATCCCCGGGAAAGTGCTCCAGGGATTCGTGGAGTTGCTCCAGGGCGTCGCGAGTTAAACCGAGTTCGTCCAACACGCAGGCAAGGCCCACGCGTGAAACGCGATCGCGGGCGTCGATTTTCAGCGCCTCGGCGAACGCCTCCCGCGCCTGGCGAAGATCCTTGCTCGCGAGCATGGTCAGCCCGCGCACCTGATGCCGGGCCGCCTCTGCAGACGGTCCATCCGCCGCGTCCCCCTGTGCGCCGCCGGACGTCGGTCCGTTCACCACCAGCAGGTCACGGAATGCCGCGCGCAGCTCGGCGAGCAACCCCCTACCGAGAATCTCCAGCAGTTGTGACATGGATTCCCCGATGCCTAGGCTTCCATCGCCGCCAGCGCCGTCTTCGCGGCTTCATATCGAGAGTTCAACGTCAGGGCGTGCCGGAAAGCGCTGCGGGCCTTGGTCACCCGGCCCTGATCTTTGTAGAGGCTGCCGAGCAGATAGTAGACGTCGGCGTACTCCGCACCGGCACGCACGGCTTGCTCCAGTCTTTCCGTCGCGTCCGCGTGGCGAGCAGCGCCGCGATACAGTTTCCCCAGCTCGATCAAGGCGCGAACGCACTTCGGATCCAGGGCGACAGCCTGCTCATTCTCAGAGATCGCATCCTTGTTTCGCCCCAGGCGCGCCAACACCCGCCCGCACTGGAAGTGAAGGTCGGCATGCCCGGGTTTGCGAGTCACCGCGGATTGCACGGTCCGAAGCAGCGTGGAAAACACGCCCTCGTCGACAAGGTCCGTCGGCAGGGCAAGAAGGGCGTCGATAAAGTCCGGATCGGCCTCTACCAGCTGAAGCATTTCCGCGACAATCGGATCATGCCCGGTCTCGGAATCGGATGCCACTGTCCCGCGCACCTGCACGATTCGCCCCTGTTCGTGAAGCGCCTTGGCCGCCTGCGCCATCAGGAATGCAATACGCGGGTCATGCGGACGGGCGTTTTGGGCCCGCTGAAGGTGCCTGACCGCGTCAGTAAGAGCGTGACGAGCGCCCAAACACAACGCGATCTGAACCAACGCCTCGGAATGGTTCCGATCGATGCTGATGGCTTGCGTGAAACGCAGCTCAGCCTCCTCAAGCTCATCCGAGGCGGCAAGCATGACGCCGAGTTGATAGTGCAACTCCGCTGAGTTCGGATCGTCCAGAATGGCGGCGCGAAGCTGCTCCATCGCCTGAGCGTGCCGTGCATCATTCCAGGTTGCCCAGCTTTCCCGAATCTGCGACGCTTCGGTGAACTCCGGAGTTTGAGATGTCTGGGCGAACAAATCGCAGGCGGCGGCAAGCTCACCTTGCTCCGCCTGCAACGCACCAAGACACGAACTCAACACCGGAGTCGCGCCGATTTGGTTCAACACCCGCGCCAACACGGCGATGGCTTCGTCAAAACGTCCGGCGTTCATCAGACATATTCCGCGGCGGGTGTCATCGGCGGCTCGAAGTCTGGCCGCCACGCGGGCGGCCATGTCCTCATGGAGCGGTCGATCCTGCTCGCCTCGATTGGGTGGGAGGGGGTTGGTGTTCATGGCGCACTCCGTCCAGACTCGCCAGGGGCCGCCCCCGACGCGGGTCCATATCTATCGGCGAACCAGGGCGCGGCGCTCATCGGCTGGAAGAGGCCCTTGGGGGCAGGTACTCAGCGGCGGACAGGGTTCGAGGTTATCGGCCTTTCTCACTGCTTGGGGCCTGGGGACGCCGTTCCGTGAATGCACCGGGGCGCGGGTGCGTTTCCCCGCACGCGGATCGTCAGTACGATGGAATCCATGCTCGTCGATGCGCTTGTGGAGACGTGCCAACGCTTTCCGAAACGCCCAGCGGTATGCGACGACACGCGCGTTTTGAGTTACGCGCAATTGACCCGATTGGCAGCGGCGATTCGCGGGCTCGTTCCGGCGCTAACGCAATGCGAGCGGATCGGAATCGCGTTGCCCGCCTCGACCGCCTTCCCGGCGGCGCTGTTCGGAACACTTTGGGCGAACAGAATCCCCATCCCGCTCAACTTTCTTCTTAGACCCCAGGAACTGGCGCGAATCGTCACCGACGCGGGGATCGACGCCATCATCACCATCCGACACTTCGCGTCGCTGGTGTCCCAACTGCCGGTCCGCGCCTCGTTCCTGGAGGATCTTCCACTGAAGCGCGCGATGTTCGCGGCAATGTTGCGACGGGCTCCGCTTCCGCCGCGAGTCAGCCGGGATCAGACGGCCGTGATTCTCTACACTTCGGGGACCTCGGCGGAGCCGAAGGGCGTCGAGCTTTCGTTTGGGAACTTGTACAGCAACTGCCGCGACGCCATCACATCTCTGGGTATCGATCCCGGCCAGCGCTTTCTGAACATCCTTCCGCCGTTTCATGTGTTCGGTCTGACGGCGGGAGTGCTGGTTCCCGTCTTCCTTGGCGCGACGGTCCATTGCCTTCCACGGTTCAACCCGATCGCCACGGTCCGGGCTGTTGAGAAGCATCGCATCTCCGTTCTGATGGCGATTCCGAGTATGTACGCTGCGATGCTGCGTACGAAGTCCGCCGGTCCGGAGGCGTTTCGCTCATTGTACCTCGCCTTCAGCGGCGGCGAGCCGCTGCCCGACAGCGTGCGCGACGCCTTCCGTGCACGCTTCGGCGTAACCCTGCATCAGGGATACGGCCTGACGGAGACGTCCCCTATCGTCAGCGCTTGCTCGCCGCACGAGTTCCGCGAAGGAACCGTCGGTAAGCCGATCCGCAACGTGGAGTTGCGTATTATCGGCGCAACCGGGAAAGACCTCACCACCGGGTTCGAGGGCGAGATTCTTGTTCGCGGACTGGGGGTGATGAAGGGCTATTTCAACAAGCCCGACGAGACGCGAAAGGTGATCGACGAGGCCGGATGGTTCCATACGGGGGACATCGGGCGGATGGACACGGACGGCTTCCTTTCCATTACCGGTCGCGCCAAGGAAATGCTGATCATCGGCGGGGAGAATGTTTTTCCCCGTGAAATCGAGGCCGTCCTGGAATCGCACGACGCCGTCCTTCAGGCGGCAGTGATCGGCGTGCCCGACGGCCTGCGCGGAGAGGTTCCCGTTGCGTTCGTGATTCCCAAAAAAGGCGAAGAAATCTCGACCGATGAGCTGCGGAACTTCGCGCGAAAGTCGCTCCCGAGCTTCAAGACCCCGCGGCGTATCGAGATCAGGGAGGATCTGCCCACCGGCCCAACCGGGAAGATTCTCAAACGTCGCCTGCGCGAGCTGCTTGGATGAGGCACCCTGAAGGTCACAGACGATGCGACGGGGCGCATGAGGCCCAAGGCTGCCGCAAAATCACGGACTGACGACCACGTCGAGCACCCCGTTGAGGTCAAAATCCCTCGCCAACTCCAACCGCAGCTTGGGGTTCCATTCGCCGTGCAAATCTTGAAAGAGGTAGTTCGCGCCGCCGGAATGGCGATCGGAAAAGCGATTTCCACTATGCCCGTCGATCCCGGCGAAATCGGCTTCGCCCGGGTCAATATAGCTGCAGTCGTCCAATCCCACTCCGTCTCCACGCTCGGAGTATTCGTTGGCGTCGCCGATCAACGGCAACTTGGGGCGAATGGCGTCCAGGGGCGCTGACCGATTAGGATTGGGCTTCACGTCCTTGATCCAGCGACCCTGAGGATCCAGTTTGTACGTCCCCGAGCTCCACGCCGGCAGGTACACGCGATAATGTCCGCTGCTGATCCCATCGTCGCCGACCGATCGGCACAGGAAATACTTCTCCCACCGAATGCCGTCAACGTTGCGCTGAACCGGATAATTCTCGGGAATCTGCACCGCGTCCTGATAGACGTACTTGTACAGGATTTCCATCCAACCATAGGTGACGGCCGTGGAATAGTGGTTCAACGACGGGTACCTCTCGCTTCGGGGTCCGGTGAGGTCGTCCCCGCTGGGCAACCAACGCGCCGGGGGCAGCCCGCCGGTAAACATGTTGCTGTAGGTTGCCAGCGCCTTGCCGAATTCGCTGAGCTTCGCGAGGCAGTGTACGCTCTTGGCCTGCTCCCTTGCACGACTGAGTGACGGCATCAGGATGGTAATCAGAAGCGTAATGATCGAAATGACCACCAACAACTCGATCAGCGTGAACGCCCCGCGACCGACACCACAAGACCTGCGTATCCCCATCACCAAACTCCGATAGGCGAGCGCAACGTTATGCCTTTCCAATTCCTGGTCCGCCGGATTGTAACGTGTTTCCATTGGCGAATCAATATACGCATCATCGGCACACCGGACCGGTATGCTCCCGTGCTTTGCCGATCCATTCCGCCGCCGGCAGGCGCGCCCCCGCGCGTTTACGGCAGGTACAGGTTCCCCAGCGACGCCGGCGCATAAGCATGGCTCGTTGCCCCTGACCATGTGCTGTACTCCTGTGACGCGGCGTCAAAGCGCGTGACGTTGAAGCCCCAGATCGTCCCCCGCGTGGCGGCCCCCTCAAACGCGGACAATGGGATGCGTACCTCCGCGGTCCAGCGGTCAGACCCGGACTGCGTGGCCACCTCGATGTCCACGGCCCACGGGGTGTGCGTCCCGGAGCGTGGCACGATTCCCACCCCCCGCTCAGCGAGGTCGGCCCCGCTTCGCTTGATGACCACGTGGTAAAGCTCGTCCGGATCGTCCGTTCCGAGATTGGACGGATCAACCAGAAGCTCAACGAGTTCCTCGCCCACCGGAATCATGTTTTCGTAGCGGACGGTCTTGCGGGTTGCCGCACGATCTTGGTCGCCGGCTTCGGTCTGACAGTTGACGCCGACGTACAGGTGCCGATCGTCGCGCAGGAGGAACGCCCACGTGGCGTGCCGCGGCGTCCGTGAATCCGCCGACGTCGCGACCTCCACCGATGGTGCAATCGAGAGGAATTTCTCCGCTGCATTCGAACTCGCCGGCGGCCAGTCGGAGAGATCTCCGTCGATCGTCAAGTATCCTCCTTCACGCAGCGGCAGGGCAGAGATCATGGCGACCCGCGCCTGGGTTCGGGCCGACCCCCCCGCTGCCGAGGACGACAGGGGGATGTCAATGGTTCCACCCGTCACGGCGTGCCGCAGATCGCTCCGCGCACGGAACAGAACCCGCCGGGTGGAATAGCCGTCCATGCCGTCGATCTCGATCCTCGCTGAGTCGGAACTCCATGCGCCGGGAAAGAGCGCGTCAACCGTACCGTCCAGAAGCTCTGCCCGATGGTTTTCGACGGCCACCGAAAGCTCGATCTCGGTCATGCGCTTCGTAGGAATGCCTGTGGCGCGAACACGAGCGCCTTCGACGTGCAGGCCGACGACAGGCGCCAAAGTCCGAAATCGGCGCCAGTCCGATTGCCGGGTCGACGCCGCGGCAAGACCGGCGCTCTCGCCATAGGCAGCCGCCGCAAGCTCCGCGGCCATGATCCGTCGGGCCAAGTCAAACGTCTTTGCCTCGTCGCTGCCCCGGATCCATTGGTCGCTCACGTCCCGTCGGCGACCGAACGTTCCCGGCGCGGCCCCGACGATGGCATCACGAACCGCCCATGCGATGCGCTCCAAACCGTGCTCGCGCAGCAAGCGAAGGAACGCCGCGTCCTGTAGACCCCGGCGCAGCTTCTTGAGTCGAACGGACGCCACCGGCTCCGACAGGCCGAACGCCTGACCAGGATATAGCAGCACCGACGGATCGTATCGTAAACACTCCTCCGGCGACGGCGTCCGACCGGCCGGCCAATGGTTTGCTTGGCCGAGGAAGATCGCCTCGACGCCCATCGACGCCGTCTGCCATCCGAGGAGCCGAGCCTGCCCATTCCCGCCAAACACCGACGCCGTGCCGGTACTCGGGGGATCGGGTTCGAGCCACATGCGTCCCGGTTTGACGAGAGGAATGGATCCGAAGCGTCGGTCGAACTGCTTCGCAGGTGCGATCTCGATGTTCATCGGACCGGGGTTGACGCCCGATCCTTCCGCCGGCGGATCTAGAGTCGTCCCCCTTTTGTCGCTCCGACGAAACAAAAGCGGGATCCCCGCTCGCGCCAGCGCGGCTGTAACGAGCGGCGAGACTTCCGCGCCAGCTGAAGGTTCCGCGGAGTTCGCCGCCTGGAGAATCGGATAATACGCCCGATCCGCCCAGCCGCGTTCGTGAAAGTGCCTGACCGACTCAACGGCGAACTGATGGGCGAACGACGATGAGAGGTCACCGGATGCAAGGCCAGTAGTTCCATGCTCGGCGGTCCGCCATGTGGGAAGCGGCCATGCCCGCGCCGGCCGCCGCTGAGTAGACCAGCGACCGCTGATACTGCGCTCGACGATCGCATCGAATCTCGACCAGTCCACAAGCAGTCGGCCGTCAACATCAACTCCCATCACCGGTTGAAGCGCCGGCAACACCGCGGTCAACCGATGTTCCGACAGCAAGCGCAGCGTCGATCCCAGGAGCGCCTCCAGCTCGGCGCTTCTCCGATCCTCCCACAACGGCTCAGGCGTCGCTTCCGAAGTTCGAGCGGCGGCACCATGCGTGAACAGCGCCGCATGGTCCAACTCCGCCAGCGCAAACACGTCAGCCTCGTCCGGCAGGACGATTGGCCACACGGAAACGGCGAGGTCGATGCCGCCCAGCACTTTGCCATCGCCCAGAACCTCGATCCGCCCCGTGTAATCCCCGGCCGCCGTTCCCTTCGGAATGAGCAAATCGACCCAAAAATAATACGCCACCCCCGTCGCCAAACTCGCGGGCATCCCTGCCCCCAGCGAGCCGATCGGCACCAGCGCATCAAGCGGACGGAACTCCCGCTGGGAGGCCGGAATCGACGCGATGTGCCAACCTGGCCACGGACCAACTTCGACGGGGTGCATGCGAAACAGCTGTAGCGCTTCAGGCGGGATCGTTCCGCTGGACGACACCAGCGGAGATACCTTAAGTCGGGGGCCGCGAACGATCCGTTCCCCCGGGCGCATGGCCAGCTCGAAGCTCAGCGTCTCCTGGATGGCGCCTTCAAGGAAAACCCGCCTCGGCAACGGGGCGAGGTGGTCGCGTGAGTCATCGCCTCCCCGATCGATCGTAATGGCTGAACCAGCCCAAACCTCTATTTCCGCAGGGACGCTTCGACACCCCGCGACGATCACCACCCAGAGAAAACACCCCGACGCCTTGAGCGGAAACGAGGTGGCGCTCGAGCTACATCCTCTCCACGCAAGCCGGCACATTCGTTGAAGCAACGAGAGGGACGGTGTTAAGAACGCCGGACAGAACTCACCTCCGAAAGCAAAAAGTTCCGGCCGTGCCTCGTGGCACCTCGCCATGTGTGGGGGAAGCGGGTTGCCTTGCTGGACGGGTCGGGTCACAAGTCAGGTTGGACCGTTAATGTGGTTCCGACGGTTCCACCGGCGCGCCGGCCGCCTCATCAGAGGTCGGATCGATTGCCGGCACTGCGGGCGGCAGGTAGATGACCTCGCTAAACGTCCGGTCCAGATTGCCAAGTCGGTCAAGGGCCATGCGTTGAAACGGCAGGCCATTAAGTCGCGAGTTGCCAATGACGGAATCCAGGTATTCCTTCGCCTTTTGTTTGCGGGCAAGGTCGTGATCGAGAGAAAAAGCGTTCTCCTCAATGGTCGCGAGTCCGAGCAGGGCCGACCCAATCGCAACGGCGTTGTCCGCGAAGCGACCGCGCAGTTGCTCAAACGCCTGCCGCGCCGTGTCGTTCAAGTCCCTGTCGGGAGGGAAGCTGACCTTTTGGGTCAATCGCAACGCATGTCGCCCTTGATCGAGCAAGGCCGAAAGCGCGAACGAGGAGTCCGATGTCTCGCCCGTCATCGCCGCGAGATCCTTTAGCGATTGGCGGCCTTTGTCTGGATCGTCAAAGTTCAATTGCGCACGGCGACGCCAAAGATCGTGATGTGCTGCCTCTCGCGAACGCACACCGAACGAGACCGCCGCGACCAACGCCACCAGCGCGATCAGGCCGGCGCCGAGCCGTCCGCTGTTCTCATTGATGTAGTCGCGCGCCCCCTCCAACGCGTGCAAAAGATCGTTTTCCCGCAACTCGTGTCGCCGTTCCGCCTTCATCGCGTATTTGTCTCGCTCTTCTTGCGCGTCCGGCGCAACCGCGCCGTCCATCCGAACACCGAACCTGGGTTCCGGTTTTCGAACTCTCTACGTTAGGCTGTTCAGGTCCGAAGGTCAAACGACCCTCGCACGACGCCAAACCCTTTCGATTCTCGGCCTTCCCGTCGCCTGCTGACAATACGGCATCGGCGGGGGTGCCGCCAGTGGTGCCTCCGCGGACCGGACTTGCGACAATCGATGGGTCTGGACTCGACCGTTCATCGCCTTGACACCAGAGCGTCTCCCCGCGTCCAATACGCGACCCCGGCATTCGTGCGGGCACCCAGAGAGGAGGACGCCTTGAGTTCATCGTTCTGTGGAATCCGTGGTCCGCGGCGAGGCTGCTCGAGCGCTCGCGCGGCATTCGCGTTGGTCGTCTGGTTCACCGGATGCGCAAGCTCTCCCGGTGCACCGATAGAAACGGGCGCTCGGGTGCAGACCTCTTACACGACCCCGTACGCCGACGAGTCCACGTTGGATCCGAAGATTCCCAATCCGGAATCGGTCATCGAACATGCCGTCGGCGACGCCGCCGTGCGATACGACGCTTTGGTCCGCTACCTTCAAGCGCTGGACGTCGCCTCGCCGCTGGTCTCGATGACGCCGCACGGCACGACTCACGAAGGACGCACGCTCTATCATGTGACCATCACCAGCGAAGCGAACTTCAAGAAGCTGGACCAGATCAAGGCCGACAACGCCCGGCTTGCCGACCCGCGAACGCTATCTGACCCGGCTGAGGTCGAACGGATCGTCGACTCGCTGCCCGGCATCGCCTGGATGGCCTATTCGATCCACGGTGATGAGTTGTCCGGTTGCGATGCAGCGGTGCAGGTCGCCTACCAACTGGCGGCCGGAACCGACGAGACCACGCGCCGATTGCGCGATGAATTGGTCATCCACATTGATCCGCTGCAAAACCCCGATGGAAGAGAGCGCTACCTCAGTCAACTTCAACATCTGACCGGCAAGGTTCCCAACACCGACTACCAGGCCATGCAACACGGCGGTCTGTGGTCCGCGGGACGCGGCAACCACTATCTTTTCGATCTCAACCGTGATTGGCTCATGCAGGTCCACCCTGAAACGCAAGGTCGCGTGGCGGCAATCCTGGAGTGGCATCCGCATCTCCTGGTCGACGGACACGAGATGGGATCGCTGGACACCTACCTTTTCGACCCGCCGCGCGAGCCGATCAACGGGAACCTCTCGGAGAACAACCTCAAGTGGCGTCGCCTGTTTTCCGGCGCGCAGGCCGAGGCCTTCGACAAGCATGGTTGGAGCTACTACACCCAGGAATGGTACGAGGAGTGGTACCCCGGTTACACCAACGCCCTGGCCAACCTCTTCGGAGCCGTGGGCATCCTGTACGAGCAGGCAGGCGTGAATGCCGCTGCGGTCAAACAGGCCTCCGGCCAAGTTTTGACCTACCGCGAGGCGGTTCATCACCAGCTCGTCAGCACGCTTGCCAACCTCGAAACACTTCGAGCCAACCGCAAGGCCGTCCTTCGCGATTTCTTCGACGACCGAAAATGGTCGGCAGCCCCGCACGCCACGGAACAGGAGGTTTTCCTGCTTCCTCCACATGAAGACCACGGCCGCGTGACGAGGTTCAGCGACTTGCTCGCGCGGACGGGAATCGAATTCGGTTTCGCGACGACACCGTTCGCCGCCGAAAACGTCCGATCCCTATGGGGTGAACGATCGGAGCGTGTCGAACTTCCGGCGGGAACGATGATCGTCCGCGCCGCCCAGCCCAATCGACGCTGGCTTACCGCGATCCTCGAGTTCGATCCGCGCACCTCGGATGCCTTCCTCATTGAGGAGCGGAAAAGCCTGGAAAACCACCGTGGCACCCGAATCTATGACGTGACCGGTTGGAACGTAGCCATGTCGCTGGGACTTCCCGCGTATTGGGCCGCTGACGTTCCAGATGTCCCGACCCAAAGGCGGCGGGATGCGAGCAGCGCATCCATTCCGGACGCGAAGGCGACCTATGGCTACTTGATTGACGCCCGTGATTCCGCACTCTACCCAATGCTTGGCCGACTCCTGGAGCAGGACGCCAAGGTCCGCATCGCCCGCAAGCCGTTTCGAGCCAAAGGGCGCGACTATCGCCCGGGCGCGGTACTCGTGCGCAATCACGAGAATGCGCCGGGAATCCTCGCATCGCTTCTGCCAATCGCAAAAGAACTGAATTTAGAAGTAGTGGCCCTGGACACTGCATTGAGCCAGTCTGGACCCGACCTCGGCGGCAACGAGTTTGATCTGCTGAGCGTTCCGCGCGTGGCGATCGCATCCCAATGGCCCATCGACACGACCTCGTTTGGAGCCGTCTGGCACTTGCTCGACGCGCGCGTCGGTTTGCGGGCCTCCCCGGTCAACGTCCACTATCTGGGGGGCGTGGATTTGCGAACCTACAACGTCCTCGTGCTTCCGGATTGTTGGGGCGCTTCGACGCTTGCCGGTGTGTTGCCTGACGGCATCCGCACCCAGTTGCGCGAATGGGTGGAGTCCGGCGGGACGCTCATCGCCCTCGGATCCGCGGCCGCGTTCGTCGCCGACAAGGACGTCAACCTCAGCGCCGTTCGCAACAAGCAGGACGTGTTGGATAAGCTGGACGTCTATACGGAGTCGCTTCAGCGCGAAAGCTCCGCCCGCGCCGTAAGCGTGGATCCGTCGCGCGTCTGGGCCGCGCCGTTGCCGACGCCCGTCGGCGCCCCATCGCACGGGGCTGCCAAGGGGGACGGCGCCGCAGAATCCTCGGGAACTAAGCAGGTTCCGCCCGCGCCGACGCCGGAGCCGACCGGCAAGCCCGGCGACGTCGAGAAACTGAAACGGGACGACGCCTGGCAGAGGCTCTTTAGCCCGCACGGCGTCTTCGTGGCTGCCGCGCTGGATCCAGAGCATTGGCTGACCTTTGGCCTCGATGACAAGCTGTCCGTGCTCATCGACGGATCCAACGCCTTCATGGCGAGTTTCCCCGTGGGCGTGCCGGCACGGCTGGTCAGTGAGGAGCAGTTGCGTCTTTCGGGTCTGATGTGGCCCGAGGCCAGGCAACGATGGGCGAACACCGCGTACGCGACCGTGGAACGTCGAGGCCGCGGACAGATCATCCTCTTTGCCAGTGACCCGGCTTTCCGCGGCTACCTCGACGGATCCACCCGGCTGCTGCTCAATGCGATCCTGTTTGGTCCCGGCATGGGGGCTTCGCAGCCGGTTCCGTGGTAGGCCTGTTCCCGCAGCGTCAGTGCCGGGTATTTCCGGCGGAGCAGACTGCATGATCTACGACATCAGCCCCCCCATCGGCCCGTCGCTGAAGGTATGGCCGGGCGACACGCCGCCGACGCGCGAGGTACTTTGTGACTTGCGCAAGGGCGACGGCATCACGCTCTCCACGCTGCGCGCCACGGTGCATCTGGGCGCGCATGCCGACGCTCCGAGTCATTACGGCCTCGACGACGTGTCAATCGACGAGCGCCCCCTCGATCTGTACCTCGGTCCATGCCAGGTTGTCCGGGTTCCGGCCAAACGGGGTGAGCGGATCGGGCCGGGGGATCTTCCCACTCGGATCCGCGCGGAGCGCGTGCTCTTCGCGACCGGAACCTACCCGGATCCGACGCTCTTCAACAAGGACTTTGCCGCGTTTGCCCCAGAGCTGATTGACGCATTGCATGACCAGGGAGTTCGCCTGATCGGAATCGACACCCCCAGCGTTGACCTGTTCGATTCCAAGGATCTGCCGACTCATCGGCGGATTCTTGCGCACGACATGGCAATCCTGGAGGTGCTAGTCCTGGAGAGCGTGCCAGAAGGAGTCTACGAGTTGATTGCGTTGCCGCTGAGGCTCGTCGGGTTTGACGCCAGTCCGGTGCGCGCGATCCTACGTTCACTTCCGTGATCCAACGGGCTCATGGGGGGCGATCCCTTACCCCCGTCCGAACCATCGCTTTTTCGGCTTCGCTTCGATCTTCTTTCCGACCTCTTGGGAAAGGATGGCAAGCAGTTCCGCTTCCGACTTGCTGGGGTTCAACCGACGAAGCATCCGCAAGCGATTGGCGGTGTCCGCGTCGAGATCCAGCGAGATCGACGACTGCGGCATAACCGGCTGTTCCCGTTCATCCTGCGCCTTCTTGGCCGTCTGGAGCGACTCGCGCGTGACTTTGGTTGGTTGGGCCGCCCCCTTCCGTTTGGCGACGCTTGCGGCGTGTCCGGAGGCAGCCGTGGCCGCCAGTTTTGGCTTTGCCGCCGGTTTCGGTTGTGCGACCAGCAGCCTCTCTGCTTCAACCTCGGCCTTGGCCGCTGCCAGCGCTTCCCTCATCGCCGCGGCTTGGGAAACCTCCGGGTCGAACTCCCCGGCAACCTCACAGACCGTCGCCTCCGTATCAACTCGACCATCGGTAACCGCCTCAGCCGTCTCACCAACAGCCAGATTGGATTCCCCGGAACCTCCAACTTCCTTTGTCTCCGGCATGGGCGCACCACGATAGTCCGCCCAGAATTCGGCAACCGCCGAATGTACCGACGAATGCGATGCGGCGATCATTGAGGTCGCACCGCTCGCGCCGCTTGGTTTCCCCTCGACCTCTTCAAGAAGGGCGAGAACTTCATGCTCGCGTCTCTCGATCTCCGCCAGCTTGGCTTGAAGTGCGCCCTGATCTCGCGCCGTTTGCGCCAGCGTTTGCTCGGCATGCCTACTTGCTTCTGCAATGGCCTGCTCCGCTTCGGTCCGCGCCTTGGCAACCAACTCATAGGCTTCTGAGCGTACTTGCGCGACCGCCTGCTCCGCCTCGGCTCGAACTTGCCTCATCTGCCCCTCGGCCGTTTCCTGCGCCTGCACAACCGCATGGCCCGCCGAGTTTTTCGCGGCTTCCTGGAACGCCGCCGCCCCGGCGAGTTTGCGTGACATCTCCTCGACATGTTGGCTCGCCTGGACACGCGCCGCGGCAACGACCTGAGCGGCCTGCTCCTTCGCCGCCCGGACCTCGCCTTGCGCCTCATCGGCGGCCCGTGTCGCTTGCGCCGCTTGATCCCGAGTCGCGGCGATGGCCGACTCGAGTTCCCCAACGCGCTTTCGCGAGGCCTCAAGTTCCAGCCGCACGGCGGCCGCTTCCGAGCTGACCCGCGCGGTCTCGCGTTGACGCGCTTCCTCGACCTCCCTGGCAACCGACTGCGCCTCAGCGATCGCCTGCTTATCGTTGTTCAGACTGTGCAGGGTCGCCTGGAGCCTCGCCTGCTGTTGCCCCAGCTCGACCTCCCGGGCCGCGACAACCTCCGCGTGCTTCGCCGACTCGGCCGTCCGGCGCTCGAGGTCGGCCGTCCGTGCCGCGAGTTCCCGCTCAACTCGGACCAGTTCCGCCGCCTTATCGTCGAGCGACTTTCGCGTCGCCGCGGCCTGGTCCCCCGACTGCTTCACTTGTGCCGCGCGAGCCTCAGTTTCCTCGGAGAGGGATCGCAGCACCACCTCCTGGTTCTTTCGCTCCTCGGAGAGCTTCGCCAGCGCCTGTTCTCGCTCTTCCAGCGCCGCGATCGATGACTCAAGATCGCGCTGGCGCATGGCGAGATTCGTCGCGGCCGCGGAATGCTCTCGTTCCCGTTCCATGACCAAATCGGCGCGGCTCTTCGCCTCCGCCGCCGCGGCCTCCATTCCGGCCGCCCGCTGATCGAGGGCCTTGGCGCGGGCCTCCAGTTCCGCTGTTTGCTGCTCAAGTTGCGCCAGCTTGCCTGCCAGCGACTCGTGCTCCCTCGCCAGGCTCGCCTCGCTGCTTTGCAGGACAGTTGTCCGCGATTCCAACTCTTCTTCCACAGTCTTCAGGCGACCGTCACGCTCATCAAGTTTCCGCTCCGACTGGACGGCGCGCGCATCGTGCTCGGCACGGTTCCGCTCGAGGTCCGCGACCGCCTCCTCGATCCGCGCCCGGCGGTCGTCGATCTCGGAGGCCAGGCGATCCAACTCCTCGGACCGCCGTGTTAGCGAGCTGTTCAGCTCGCCGAGATCCTTCCGTTTCCCTTCGAGTTCGACGGTCTGCTGTTCGATGGCCTCCCGAAGCGACGCAACCTCGTCGAGCGAACCGCCAACGTCGCGAGCGCGCCGTTCCAGCGCGTCCCTTTCCGAGGCAAGCTCAGCCGCTTTCCGGGCCAACTCCTTTCGCTGCTGATCCAGCTCGCCAGCGAGGCGGTTGAGTTCGCCGTCCCTGGAATCCAGGTTCGCTGCCCGCCGTTGCAACTCCGCCTCGACCTGCGTCGCCTGACGGTCGCGCTCGGACGCCTCGGATGTTCGGGCGCGAGCCTCCTCGCTCAGTTCGCGTGTTCGACATTGCAGATCTTGAGCGCGGGCATTGAACTCCGCTTCCAGCTCGCGGAGTTCGCCGACCTTGCCGTCAAGCTCCTTCTCACGCGCCGTCAGAGCGCGATCTTTCTGTTGCCGCTCGGTCTCGCGGTCCTTCAGCGCCCGTTCGCGATTCGCAACTTCAGCCGAAAGTTCCTCGATCCGCGCCTGAGCCGCCGCCGCTTGATCGTCATGACCGCGCCGGAACTCCGCCGACCAATCGCCAAGCCGCTGCTGATAGCGATCGACTCCCTCCTCGAACGCAATCACCGCAGCGTCAACGGCTGCAAGCAACTCACTTTGCGGATTGGGTTTCACCATGAATGTTCGCTTCGCCGGGTTTCAGGATACCAACGGTTCACGCGACCGCGAGGGCGAAGGCGTCGGTCGAAAGCCCTCGCAAGCGGTCAGGCCTTCCAAGTCTACATTCCGCGTGTTTGCGCAATCGCTGCGCCTCGCCGACACATGCCCTTCTCGACGATGCGGGATTATCGGCGCAAAGTGTCGCCGCCCGCGCTCCCCCGATGTGAATGTCATGGGCTTGGCATTCCAGTAGCCCGCCAAAACCAGCGACCACCGGCAACGTCCGATCAGGCGTACAGGATTCCGCGGGAAAAATTCCGCGAATCGTACACTTGACTCCGCCGACGCGACCTCTGGCACGCACGCCCGATGGAAGCGCATTGCCTCACGCAACCGTATGGTCGTCAACCGGCGTCTCCTGCGCCGAAGTCTTAAGACGCAGGGATTAGATTTGGGAACGACAACGTGATCTCAGCGCAAGAAAACAACCCAGACGGCGTTCGACCGCACGACGGGGAGGTACGCGAACTGGCGTCCCAGGCCGTCGCCGCCATGCGTGCGGCCCAGGAGAAGCTGCACGCCGATGCCGTCGCCCTCGCTGACCAGCGGGAACAACTCGAACTTCGCCGCGTTGAGCTGGATGAACGAACCGCCGAGGTTGCACAAAGGCAACAGGAGTGTGATCAGCGGATGGAAGAATCCACCCGCGAGCGCAACGAACTCAACCAGGAACAGTCCGCCCTCCAGATCGCCAGGACGCAGCTCGACGACGAGGCATCACGGCTGGCCACCGAAAGGCAGAGAATCCACCTGGATGCCGACAAGCTCGACAAAGACCGCCGATCGCAGGCCGCCGCAGCCGACGCGCTGACTCAGCGAGAGCAGGTTCTCACAAGTTCTCGCAGCGAACTGGATGCCGAACTTCGATCGCTCGAACCTCAGAGGGCTGAGCTTCACCGAATGCGACAGCAGCTCGAAGCCCAATCCCAGCAGCTGCACGCCCAGGCCGCGGAGCTTACTAAGACTCGCGAAGGCCTCGCGGCAATGCAATCCCAGCTCAACAAGGATCACCAACAGGTCGCCGAGCAGCGAGAGGAGCTGTTGCAGCGACTCGATGCTCTTCCGGCGCACTGCGAGCCGGCGGATCAGAGACACCCGTCCGCGCTGCAACCGTGGACTCACGCCCAGGAACTCGGCAACGTCACAAGCCCGAAGCCCGCTGCCGCTGTCGATCAGTTCCGGAAGCTGCGGCGGGACGCCAAGCGAAGAGTCATTGGAGTATAGCGTTTACGGATACCTTCGATTCACCACGGAGCCGGACCATGGTCCTGGGACTTTTCTCACGCACGAAGCAAGCGGATCGAACGGCGCGCCCCAAGAAGGGCGCGGAGGAGCTTTCGCCCAAAGAGCAGAAGGTTGCTACCTTCCAGCCGATTCCGTACGAAAGTTTCGACGTCCATCCGCTCAAGCGCATGTTCCAGCAGGGACGTCATGCCATGGTCCTGCAAGAGGCGCCCAATCATGCGGATGATCCTGAGGTTCTGCAGATCGTCGACAGTGCGAAACAGGAATTGGAACAGCGCATGGCGTTGGTCCCATCCGGATCGGCGGAAATCCCACAGACCCTGGGCGCCGCCGCTGGAGCCGCCGAAGAGCAGGTGGCGATCGAACCCTTCCTGCTGGACGTCCACTGCGTCACCAACGCCCGCTTTCAGAAATTCGTGGACGCCGGCGGCTATGACGCGCTGGAGTACTGGCCCGAGGAAATCTGGCCTCACTTGATTGAACTGAAGGATCTCACCGCCCAACCTGGACCACGGTTCTGGCGCCAGGGACGATGCGATCAACGCCTCGCGGACCATCCGGTGGTCGGGATCAGTTGGTACGAGGCACAGGCGTTCGCCCTCTGGGCCGGCATGCGCCTCCCCACCGAGGCGGAGTGGCAGATGGCCGCCTCGTGGCATCTGAACAGTTCCACCGACATCATGCGCCGCTACCCGTGGGGCGACGCCATGGACCGAAACAAATGCAACATCTGGGCCTCGCGCGTCGCGGGAACCGTCCCGGTCAACAAGTACCCCAACGGCGCCGCCCCCAACCACGTACTACAACTCGTGGGCAACGTCTGGGAGTGGACGGACACCGAGTTCACCATCACCGACGACGAGGGGCGACCGATCGTCGGCGAAATGCCCATGCACGTCGTTCGCGGCGGCGCGTTCGACACCTATTTCGAGATGCAGGCGACCTCGCAGTTCCGCACCGGCCAACTCGCGTTGGCCCGCACTCACAACACCAGCCTGCGCTGCACCATGGATCTCAAGAACGCCACCTGGATCAACGGATAACCCGACCCACCCGGAGACTTCGCCGTGACCACCGCCACGCTTGCGAAAACCAGTCTGCCTTGCCTCATCTGCGAGACGAAGAACGCGCACGAAGCCGTCGTGTGTACCTCCTGTGGCGCGCCGATGGCCCTCATTCAGGAAGCCGTCATCCAGGACCGCGACCCCTGTATCGTCACGGTTCTCGGCGACAGCAACGTCGGCAAGACCGTCTTTCTGGGCATGTTGCTCGACATGCTCTCCAAGCGCGCGGAGGACTACGAGGCCGTCCCCAAAGGCGCTTACTCGGTCAATCTGCAGCACAACGTCATCACCCACCTGTCCGCCCGGCAATTCCCGCCGAAAACCGCCATGGAAGTCGACGATTGGCACTGGGCCTACTATCAAGTTTCGCATCGCAAATACGGATCGAGGATCTACGATCTGGTCATGCCGGACATGGCCGGCGAGGCGATCGCCGCCGAAGTCGCCAATCCCAAGACCTTTCAGGTCATCCGCTCGCTCCTGGAGAAAAGCGCCGGCGCCATCCTCTTGGTCGACGGAGCGATGGCCGCTGCCGGTTCTCCGCAGCCCGATTTTTTTGCCTTGAAGCTCATGAGTTACCTTGACGGCGTCGTGATCCGGAGGAAGTCCGAACGCATCAAGACGCCGGTGGCCATCGTGCTCTCCAAGGGCGACCACTGCCCGGAGTGTTTCGACGACCCACGGACGTTCGCCCAGACGAACCTCAATCGGCTGTGGAACATCTGCGAAACGCGCTTCGCCAACTTCGAAGTCTTCGCCGCCAGCGTGGTAGGCTCGCTGGGTTACGGGACCGACGGCCAGGAAACCGTCATTCCCTATCCCCTGCACGTGGCTCCGCGGGGGATCCTTGAACCTTACGAGTGGGTGCTGTCGAAGCTCTAACGATCGACCCTTCCGAATTCATTCAGTCGTCGGGGTCGGATGGAAGGACAACCGAGGGGACGAGGACGGAAAAGTCCAACGATGAGCGACGCCACGATCACCTGCGACCAAGCAATCTTCACCTCCCTTCGAGGAGTCATGGGCGAGGGCTACCGCATTGTGGCCGCGAGTCGCGGACTCAAAACCGACGAGAAGCAGGAGATCACACGCAACTCGCCATCGCATGAGTCACTTTGCGGCAACGACGATGCGGCGGTGCAGCCCTGGGCGGCGGCGTTCTACCCGCTCCCGACCAAGCGGCTTTGCGTCGCCTACTCATGCCTGGCTGGAACGGAGCACACCGGGCGCGGAGGACAACGCGTTTACACGCACAACGTGATTTTTTCTGCAGGCGACTTCGCCCGATTCTCCTACAATCCGTTCGAAGTCGTTCGCGCGATGCTGCAATCCGGGGCGGCGGCACCACAGTTGAAGCCCGCGGCCGTTCTCTCCGAGCTTGTTCTGAACCTCCCAGACGGCGGCGGCGAAGCGCTTTGCCTGACGACCCCCAAAACTCTGGCCGCCGAGTTCCGCAGGTTCGTCCTTCAACGAATTCTTCACGGCGAACCTGTCATCCTGGACATGGACGCGGCGTGGATGGAGACCGCCGAAATCGTCCTGCTGGGAATACCCAGTTCCGACAGGTGCAAGGTCTCCTTCAGCGCCGGACTGCGCTTCGCAACCGCCCGTCGCCATCGCCTACAGCTCCTGCACGATCCCAAGGGGATTGCCCGCGCCCGGACCGCGGCCCAACCCGTCGCATTCCTTGACCCCACAAAAGATCCCGTTCCCTCGACGCCAGACACGAGCTGGAACCGCTTCGTCGAGCGTCACTGGGCGCGCGGCGATTTTTCGGGACTTGCCCGACGCACCAATCGGCCCTTCCCGCCGCTTTCCCCGCAGGACCGCGAACGGGTCGCCGGCTTGTTCAACACCATCGACTCGCTGGCGGCACTTTCCTCGTACGAGGTTCTGTGCATCGTGGCCGACGCCCCGCGGACCAAGCTCGACGACTACGAGGACCAACTCCGCGGGGAACTGGTCGTCGAGGCCCGCAAGGTTCTCTCTCAACGCGTCACGCGTATGAGATGGTCCGAGGCGGAACTGTTCTGGCGACCCGCCCAGGAACTTTGGCGCCGCTCGCCGGCGGATGGCGAATTCGCCTGGCCCCTGCTGGAGGCGGTTCTGCGGATCGCCTGCTTCGAGGATCCCGTCGCCGCCGCCGAGACCGCCCTCGACCTGACCCGCGACCTCCCGGCGTGGGGCAGGAAGGAGCGCATCGAGCCGATCCTCACGGAAGTCCTGCACCGCTTTGCCGAGCGCGCGTCGGGCGTCATGCAGCTTCATGCCGATCGCATCGCCAAACTCTGCGACGCCTGGCAGCGCGTCCGCCCGGACCACCCCGATGTGCGACGCGCCGTCGAGTCTTGCGCCGCGTGCGCCGCATCCAGAACGCATCCGTCCTGATGCGCCGAAGGCTGCGCGCCCCGTTTCCGGCGTCATTTCCCCACCGCATCGCATCCGCCCGCTTTCCGCGACAGCCTCGTGCACCGACGCGGCCGAACTTTCGGATGACCGTCGCCTGAACAGAGCCGCGACCGTGAGGAAGCGGGCCTTTTCACCCGCAGGATTCACCGTGTCCGACCATTAGCCTCCCTCTTGCAGGCGGCATCCCCACCGCTGACAGGTCACGCCCCGCCCGATATGATTCGTTGCCGATCGGAGAGTTCCGACGCTGAATCTCGAACGCCTGCGCAATATCTAGGACGCCCGGGCGGTCTACGCTCCAAGAGAACGACCATGACCACGCCGCTTATTGAATGCGTCCCTAACTTCAGCGAAGGGCGCGATCTCGGCATCATCAAGCAGATCACCGAGCGAATCGAATCCGTGGACGGCGTGAAGCTCCTGGACGTCGACCCCGGCAGAGCCACCAACCGCACCGTGGTCACCTTTGTCGGCGCCCCCGACCCGGTTTGTGAAGCCGCCTTTCGAGCCGCCCAGGCCGCCGCCGAACTCATTGACATGCGCAAGCACCAGGGCGAGCACCCGCGCTTCGGCGCGCTGGACGTCTGTCCCCTGGTTCCCGTCGCCGGAATCACCATGGATCAGACGGTCCCGTACGCCCGCCGTCTGGCCCAGCGAATCGGCGAGGAACTCGGCATCAGCATCTATTGTTACGAGTACGCCGCCTTCAGCGAACAGCGGCGCAACCTCGCTGACGTTCGCGCCGGTGAATACGAGGGGCTGAAGGAGAAACTCAGCCGCCCGGAAGGGAAGCCCGATTTCGGCCCGGTGACGTTCAACCCTCGATGCGGCGCGTCCGCGGTTGGGGCGCGCGATTTCCTCGTCGCCTACAACGTCAATCTCAACACGACGTCGACGCGCCGCGCCAATGCCATCGCCTTCGACATTCGCGAGCGAGGTCGCCCAAAAACTCACGACGGGACGCCCGTCGGCAAGCCCGTGGTTGACGAGCATGGCCAAAAGGTCTGGCAACCAGGCTCCCTGCAATCCGTCAAAGCCATCGGCTGGTATATCGAGGAATACGGCGTCGCCCAGGTTTCGATCAACCTGACCAACCTCGCCGTCACCCCGCTGCACGTCGCCTTCGACGAATGCTGCAAGGCGGCTGAGTCCCGCGGTGTGCGCGTCACCGGTTCTGAACTTGTCGGATTGGTTCCGTTGAACGCCATGCTCGACGCCGGGCGTTACTTCCTCCGGAAGCAGCAACGATCGACCGGCGTCTCCGACAAGGAGCTGCTCAAGATCGCCGTCAAATCCCTGGGGTTGAACGATCTATGTCCGTTCGATCCCCGGAAAAAAATCATTGAATACGCCATCGGCGCTGCGTCCGCGAAGCGGCTTGTCGACATGACGGCGGAAGAGTTCGTCCACGAAACCGCCTCGGAATCGCCGGCGCCGGGAGGCGGGTCGGTCGCTGCGACCGTCGGAGCGCTCGGGGCCGCGCTCGCCACGATGGTCGCCAATCTCTCTTGCCACAAGCGCGGCTGGGATGATCGTTGGGAAGAGTTCTCCGACTGGGCGGAGAAGGGAAAGCAACACCATGATGAGCTGATTCGACTGATCGATGACGACACCGCCGCCTTCAACGCGCTCATGACTGCGTTCGGACTGCCCAAAGGCAGCGACGCCGAGAAAACCGAGCGCCATCGTGGCATTCAAGAAGCCACTCGGCGGGCGATGGAAGTGCCGCTTCGTGTCATGGAGGTTTCACTGGCCTCCATGGACGTCATCAAGGCCATGGCCGAGATCGGCAACCCTAACTCCGTCTCCGACGCCGGCGTCGGAGCCCTCTGCGCGCGGACCGCCGTTCTGGGAGCCTACCTGAACGTTAGAATCAACGCCGGTGGACTTGCCGACAAGACGCTCGCCGACGAGTTGCTCACCAGAGGCAATGGGATGCGCGCACGGGCGATCGCCCTGGAGAACGAGATTCTCGATGTTGTAAACACGAAACTGTGATTGCCCGCGACGACGAAGCCGACTCCTGCACGCAGGAAGACGCTGCGCCTAACACCGGGCGACCTTCCGCTTCACGCCGAGACGGCCCATCGACTCAATCTTGGCGATCGTTTCCAGCGCTGGCGGCACCCTGCAGTCCGTGCCCCCCATCTCCACCTCCACTTTGCCGATTCGCTTGGCAGCCGCCTTGGCCCTGGTGATGAGCGGCTTGACGGCACTCCCGACCGCGATGACGAAGTTGTTCATGCAATAACGAACACGATGGGGAGCGTCGTGGATCTCTCTGGTCACGCGATCAAGCAATCCGCTGATCTCATCCAGGTCAAGTTCCGCGTCGGGCCGAACGGCGACCCACGCCGCGATGGTGTTCCATCCGCAGCTTGCAATCGACTCTTCGCGCGAATCGATCCACTTCAACGCAAGCTGGCGCCCGGCGGGACTTTCGGTCGCCACCCAGGGAACCGAATACTCCGAAACCATCTTCCAGGACGCCCCCTTGGCCCAGGAATTGAGCTCCTTCTTGGACATGCGACTCCCGTTGGCGACAAGCCCCGCGAGGTACATCGCGTCGAGGTTGCCGGTTTCGTAGAGCTGCAAGGCAAGGGCCTGGTCGCCCTTGATCTTCTTGGCCACGACCTTCAGATCGCCGATCTTCACACCGAACATTGGTCCGTCAGCGCCGTGTCGGCACAATGTCTTGCGAGTTTGCTCACTTCCCAGGCGCTCCAGCTCGGTCATCACTTCCTTTAGAGTCATCTGGCATCCCCACCCGCGCGACGACCTCCGCACGGGGTACGATTCAGTGTTCCCAAGCAGGTCCGCATTCGCGGATCGTGCATCCAGACACCCGCTACTTGCCCACCCGTTTCGACTGTATCCGGTTGGCCTTGAGATCAACGATTTCGATGATCGCGGCGAACTCGTCGCCGGTCAGCCGCTCCGCGAGGTCAGTCGCGGTCATCTTGCCGCGAATCTGGAACGTCGCGATGCCCTTGGTCAGCGATGAATTGATGTCCGAAATGCGATCCGGGTCCAGCTTCTCGATCATTTTCTTGAGCTTGACCATGTCGCCCATGTTCATCCCCTCGACCTCCAGGGTGATCTCTCCGCCGGCGCTGATCTGTGTCGCCCAGAACCTCATGCAGTTCTGGTACAACCGCTCGACCAGCTCTTGCCCGGCGTTTTCGAGGGCCTTTTTTCCCGCCTGAGGCGACAGGGTGTTGTAGCCCCGCGCGCCGCCGCGCCAATTGGCCAACGACTCGCTGGCGATCAGTTGAGCGCTGTCGGTGTAAAACATCTTGATCATGCCGTCGCCGTTGTACATCATCAGATCCTGCCCGGCGACATGGCTCAGTCCAGCCGCGTTCGCCTGCGCCGTCCCGGTGATGAAAATCTGCGTGCCGAAGTCCTTAGCGAGGGCCTGCATCTTGGCGATGTTGTCCTCGGAGGCCGCATCCCCCGCTTCCTTCTCGGCGATCAACTTCAGTTGGGCCCCGGCGTAGACCTTGAACCCCGCCTGGATCAGGCGATTCTCAAGCTGCGATTCCAAAATGCTGCTGTCCTGAATGATTCCGTCGATGCGCTCCAGAACGTGAATCGCAATGCCCGGTCGGCCAAGTTGCGAGAGCACGTTCTGCACCTCGCCCCACGTCGAGGCGATCGCCGACTTGCTCACCTTGGCCTTGATCTTGCAGTAGAAGGTTCCACCCGCCCCCTCCCCTTTTTCGACGACCTGATAGTCCTTCACGATTCCGTCGGCCCGGGCGAAGATCGTGTCCCGCACCAGCTGAAAGTCCTTGACCTCGCTCCGTGAGGATATCTCGGTTCCGCCGCCCTGCTCCAACGCCCTTCGCAGCGCGTCGCGCCGGGCCCCGTCTTCGCTGACGCCTTCGCCGGTCACCTGCACTTCGACGACCTCCTGGGCCGCCGCCGCCGATGCCAGGGACAGAATCGCCGTCACCACCAACCATTCTCCAGCCCGCCGAATAACCATGGCCCTTCTCCTTGGTTCTGAGGAATCCCGCGCCCGCGAACGATACCTTCCCGCGCCGATCGCCATTCTAGCACTGCGTCGAATCCTGGCGACTCAGCCAAACAGGCTCTTCTCCATCACCCTCCGCCGGATTTTCCTTCCCCCCTTCGATCACGCCTGGTCTTTCAACCGCCCTGCAGAAACGAACCCGCATCCGTGGCCGATAAGCCCGCGTGGAGCCCCTCCGTCCGACCCCCGGCCGCCGGCGCAAAACCCGACGGCGCATGAGTCGCGGCGACCGGCCCAGCCCTTGAACGACGTGGGCAAAACCGCGATAATTGCTGGTGCGAGGATCGTTCATCGCCGCGCCAATCTTTACCGCGCCGCGGCGGATGCCGGCCATGGGCGACGCGAATGGCCGGCGCATTCCCGCGAACCGTCCTCTCGGGGGTCAACATGCTACGTCGCACGCCGTCAAGCCTGGCTTTCTTCATGGCGACCATCGCCGTCGGAGCGGCGACGGCCGCACCGCCCTTCTTGACTTACACCGCGCAGAGCATCGTTCCACCTGACTCCTCTAAGGCGGCGGAGCTTGCGCTGGCTGCCGCGGAAATCCTGAACCTTCGCCGCTGCGAGATTCTCACGTTTCCTCCTGTCCAGACAGCGGACGTCGGAACAGCGTTAGTCCTTCCCCTCGACGGCGAAATGGCCCTGGCACAGCTTTGGCCCCATTCCGTCCGCGGCGCAACCTACCAACTGCTCGCCCAGGTTGAAGGCGGGGCCCTCGTCGAGGTCGATCCGGGCCTACCGCGCACCTACCGTGGTCGGGTGGGCACGGACGGAACGGTGATCGCCGCGATGCTCGACGAGGCGGGGCTTCGCGGGTTGATCCTGCGCCCCGACGGACGGCGGAGTTGGATCGAACCCGTTCCAACGCAGGTCGGCGGCGCAGCACTTGGCTACCACGTCGTGTACTCCGATCAGGATGTCATCGAATCGGGCGGGTCTTGCGGCGTAGCCCATGACTCAGCCGTCGTGAACGACTCGGCGCAGAGCAAACCCCATCCCTGGCCGGCGTCCGGCGATAGGGAAAACGCCGCGGCTGGAACGACCAACGACACTTGGTTCGCCGAACTCGCGCTGGACGCGGATTATGAATACTATCAACGCTACGGCTCGATCAGCGCGGCCGTCGCGCAGATGGAATCCATCATTGACGTGACCAATATCCAGTACGAGCGCGACGTGGGTATTCAACACACCATCACGCGGATCATCGTTCGCACGACGGAGCCGGACCCCTATTCCTCGCGCGACCCCAGCACGCTGCTCGATCAGTTCCGTAACCACTGGTATGCGGCGCAGAGCACCGTCGCTCGCGACGTCGCCCATCTCTTTACCAGCAAGGTTCTTCTCAACGAGATTCTCGGCATCGCTTACATCACCGGGATTTGTTCCGACGTCGAGGGTTACAGCCTGGTGTCCGACTCCGTGGGTTGCGCCACCTTCGCGTGCAAGACGAATCTCACCGCCCACGAGTTGGGTCACAACTGGGGCGCCGGGCACTGCAACTGCCCCAACACGACGATGTACCCAACGCCCCAATCGGCGAACGTCTTCGATCCGAGCGTGAGTGTGCCGCAGATCATCACCTATCGCGACACGCGGACGTGCCTGTTTCAGGGCGACGTACTCCTCGATCTGGCGTTAAGCTCCCTCGACGATTCCGTAGCCGAGGAGAACAGCCTGCAGCTCCTCGCCCGTGCTGACTTTCAGTTCGGCCGAACCACGGACGTGACCACGGAAGTCACCTGGTCAATCGAGCCGCCGGAGGTCGGCGTAATCGACGCCAGTGGTCGGTTCTTCCCCCAACCCGTCGACGGACCGACGGACGTAAACGTCCAAGCGTCCTACACGTTCGACGGCCTCCTCCAACAGGCCCAACGGACGGTGACCATCGTGGACCGCCTGGCCGCTCCGCTCGCCGACCCGATCGACCCGGAGAAGGTCCGCTATCTCACCTTCGCCGTGCCGCCCGGAACCGGCGCGTCGGCGATCCGCCTGGACCTCGTCTCCCTCCATCATCCCGATCCGGCGAATGTGCCGGGAACCCACACCCGCAGCTTCGCGGCGTTCGAAGGAAAAACCCTTTGGGTCGGACCACCGTCCATCTGTCCCTCGACTTCGGATCCGACGGTCCCGAGGTTCACCTGTGCGCGGCTGTCCTGTACGCCGTACTACGCAACCGACTGGGGCGACCAGAGCGTTTACGTCACGGACCCGGAAGTCATCCCCAGCTCCTCGTATCGACTGACGTTCATTCCTGCGGTGTGCAACGGGCGGGAGAACGACTGCCCGTTCGCATCGCATTCGCTACCCATCGCCACGAATCGATGGGGCGACCTGGCGCCGGTGTTTCAAACTCCGGGAGGGGCTTCGGGTACCGCCACGCAACCCAACGTGCTGGACATCGCCGCATTGGTCGAGCGGGTCGCCGGAATCCCCAGCGCGGTGCATCAGTCCCGGACGCAGCTGTATCCCAACCGCGTCAACTTCTCCGCGACCGGTCCGAACGTCCTGGACATCGCCTATGTCGTCGACGCGCTGAAGGGCGCCTCGTACCCCTTCCAAGGTCCGTGTACTTGCCCGCCGATCGCAGTCTGTCCCGGCTCGGATATTTGCGGACGCTGCCGCGTCGAATAGTCCCCACACATCCGTTGTCTCTCTTCAGCCGCGGCGTTCGCTGACCGATCGCTCATTCGTGGAAACGCGCCTCCGTGATTCTCTCGAGAAGCCTGGCCGCGCCGCGTACTTGGCTGGACATTCAACCGTGGCCTACGATCCGATAACCATGACGGCACGTGCATACGCCGACGTCGTTCGCCCCGTTCGCCGAAGCATTCTGGCGGCGCCCTTCCTGCCGGCAATGCTTTTCGGATGTGGTACGCTGGTTCCGCCGGTTCCGGCGCCGATGTTCACTTCGCCGCTGGAGATCAACGGGAAACACGTCGGACCCGCGATCATCGACACCGGCGGCGGATACGAGATCATCCTCAGCGACGATTTCGGACTCGACGTCCTGGGAAAAGTCGAAGTGCTCGCCTTCAGCGGACGTGAATTCGTGGACGTGACCGAGGGCTTCAACTTCGCCGTAGGCGGCGTCACCGGAAGCGCCGAGGGCGCGCTCGTGGGACTTTCAACCTGCCGCTGCAACGGCGTGGGGTTCATCTTCATGAAAAAGCTCGGCAAAGTCCTTGCGCTGGACTTCGCGACCATGTCGGTCGAGTTCATTGACGCCGTGCCGACGGATGCAACGAGGTTGGCCTTTCAGTCCCCACCACCGTCCCTGCCCGGCTTCGACAGCGCTTTCATCAACGTGCAAGTGACGGTCGACGGCGAGACCATCGACCTCCTGGGGCTGCTGGACACCGGGACCAACAGCAGCGTCATGCGTGACGGGCTGTTCTCGACCAAGCCTCGGTTTCTGCCCAACCGCCTGGACGTCCGCATCGCCGGCGACGACCTCCGCGAGATTCCGGTGAACGTCGGCCTGTTCGACACCGACGGACTGCCCGACGTCATCCTCGGAACGGATGTCATGCGCGCCTGGAGCAAACGTTGGTACTTCGAATTCGGCGAGGACGGCGGAACGGTCGCGGCCATTCCGCACACGGAAGCCCAGACACCTCGTGCCCTATCTGATCTGTTTCGCTAAGCGTCGCAACGCTCCCGCGCGCGATCATCCAGAACCCGCCAGCAGATGGAGTTCGGCTCAGCGGTGACCCCCACGACGTGCCCGTCGTGGTGGAAGTGCGACACGGTGAAGCGCCGACCGCGAAACTCCATCTCCAGGCTGTCGCATTGCCCGACCTTCGCCAAGCGGCACTCCCCGAGGCCCGAGATTCCGACGCCGTTGGCTTTCAGCGTCGCCTCCTTCGCGGTCCACAGTCGAAAGAACCCCTCCCAGGTTTTCCCGCCAAGTTGCCCCCACTCCCAGCTCTCCGCAATCTCGTCCAGCATGGACTCTCGACGCGGCGCGATCTTCTCGACGTCGACGCCGACAGGCGTGCGCGAAATGGCCGCCGCCGCCCACTCCCGCTTGTGCGAGATCGACCAACACCATCCCTGGTTGGGCTGGGGCACGGAATCTTCGTCCTGTCGCCAACCCTCCTCCGGCGCGCCGCATTCCCGGGCGCATCGTCGCAACGCCTTCCGGGCGAATTCACGCTGCAGCGCGACGCGATCCCTGGGAATCAGCCCAGTGCTGTCGGGCAATCGCAAGAACAGGACATGCACGTTCACGGGCGACCCGTCGGCCAAACGCCGCGAAGGGTGTGGTTGACGACCTCGGCGTCGAAGTAATTGGTGCTCATCCCGGCGTCCACCACGATTCCCTGGGCGGTGATCCCGCTCGATCTCTCACTCAGGAGGAACATCACGACGTCCGCGACCTCTTCGGTGGCCAGCCCTCGTTTGCGCGGCGTGACGCGCTCCGCGAACATGTACTGATCGACGTATCCGGGGATCCCGGCGGAGGCGCTGGTCTTCAGCAGCCCCGCGCACACCGCATTGAACCGCACCTCCGAGAAGGCGCTGAACGACTTCGCGAGAAACGCGATCGTCGAATCCAGCGCCGCCTTCGCCGGGGCCATGTAGCCGTAGCTTTCGACGGCCATTCGCGTCGTTGAAATCGAAATGGTCACGACGCTCCCCTTCGGCGACAGCAAGTCCTTGAAGGCGTTCGCAATGGCCACCAGCGAGTAGCAGCTCACCGAGACGGTCTGCAGGAAGTCGTGGCGCGAGACCTCGTGGAACTTCCCGGAAAACCCTTCGTAGTTGGCAAACGCGATCGAATGAACGATCCCATCGATCGTGCGTTGGTCGCGCCCGACGTCCTTCGCCAGGGCTGCGATCTGATCGTCGTGCTCCACGTCACAGACAAAGACGCTCGCGTCCGGCAGGAGCCTTCGGACGGCCTCCCGGCGCGGTTCAGAGCGAACGCTGCACACGACCTTCGCCCCCTCCGCGAGCAATCCGCGGGCAACGTGGTAGGCCACGCTGCGTTTGTTGGCGACGCCGAAGACGATGAACGTTTTTCCGTCAACGCCAAGGAAGCTCACGTCGAAGTCGCTCCGTTCTCCAAGGGCGTCGCCAACCCGCTCAACCCGCCCCCTCCCTCGCCGGCATGGGCGCGTCGGAAGCTGCACTCCCGGCCAATATGCACGCAAACGCGACGCGAGCGGCGAGTGATTCTTCAACGCTCGCGCGCCCCGTCAAATAGAAGGCTCCATCCAGCTCATCGTCGAGAGTTACGTCCGTCATCAGGACGTCGCCCGGATGGACCATGCGTTTGAATCGGGCGTCGGATATTCGCGTAATCACCGGAATCCGCCCCTCAGGATTCGTTCGTCCGATGCGCTGCGCGATCAGCAGCGCCCCCGCCTGAAAGCAACACTCGCACACCAGCACGCCGGGCATGATCGGCGATTGCGGATAGTGACCGCGGAAAAAATCCCATTCCGGATCGACTTTCGTCCGCGTCACGATCCGATGCTCGTCCACCTCGACGATCTCATCCACGAACAGGAACGGCGGGCGATGCGGAATCAGCCGCGGAATGTCGGCGGTCTTGATCACCTCGTCGCCCCCTCCAGTCGCGCCTCCCCGCCAGCCGGCGGCCCGGCGCCCAGGTACGCCTGCACCTCGTTGGCGACGATCACGCCGTAGTTGATCGCCCCCAGCCAACCCGACATGATGATCCCCACCGATCCGGCGTGAAACAGTCCTCCGACCTGTTTGGGCAAGTCCATGCTCACCTTCAACCCTTCGAACTTCGTTCCGAACGTCGCGCCCTGGGCCTGCAGCGTATACCGATGGAAGGTGCGCGGCGTGGAGGCCTCCACGTGGTCAATCTTCGATCGCACGTCGGGAATGTACTTCGTCAACGCCTCAAGGGTCGTCTCGATCAGCCGCACCTTGTCGCGCTCGTACTCCTCGTCCGACAGGTGCGCCCAATCGTCCCAGTTGGCATTGGTCGAGGAGACGACGGCGTAACGGTCCGACCCCGGGCGAATGTCGGGGTAATACATCGAGAACGTCCGGCTGGTGATCCCCTTGGCGCACAGGCGGACCGAATCGAACTCCGTATCCGCGGAGGTAAACAGCAGATCGCCGATGTTGTCGAGCTTCTCGCCGCCACGGATTCCGATATAGACCTGACAACTGCTGTTGTTCAGCCGCACCGCCCGCGCCTCGGCCATGAATGACGGCGAGAACGGCTCCGGGCCGACCATCTTCTCGATGGTTGTCTTCAGGTTGGCGTTGGACAGCACCGCCCCCGCGCGGATGAACCTCCCGTCCGCCTCGACGCCCCTCACCTGTCCGCCGCCGATACAGATCCGGTCGACGCGAACGCTGTGCCGGATATCGACGCCGTTGGATTGGAGATCGCGACGCATGAGGCGGATCAGCTTGTCGGTGCCGCCCTGGAAGATAAAGACGCCCTTGCTCATGAAGTTGGAAAACACGATCCCATAACTGATGGCCGGGTCGTCCAGCGTGGAACCGTTGGCGTAGGCGATCGGCTCCATCAGCAGCCGGACGACGTCGGAGCGTCCGGGAAAGAACCTCTCGAACAGTTGTCGCGTGGTCATCGACTGATCGTCGTAAAAGTCCATCGCCCGGGCCGCGTCGAAGAACCGGTCCACGGTTTCCTGGGCCACGCCGAACCGTTCGGTCAGAATCCGCGTGAAGTCCACGCGGTCAAACGTGGTCTCCAGTTGAAACTGCGGATTGTCGAATCGGATTCTCTTGAGCTGCACGATGGAGTCGGCGATTTCCCGCGTCCAGTACTTGCGGCAACTCTTGATCATTCCAATTGGGAAGCCGTGCAGCGAAATGTCGAAGACGTGCCCGCCCTTCCGCCGGAACCAAGTGGCCATCCCACCGAGGTTGTAATGCTGCTCAAGGAGCAGGACCGACGCTCCCGCGCGCGCCAGGCAATTGGCCGCCGTCAGACCCGCAAGTCCGGATCCGATGACGATCACGTCGTAGTACTCTTTTGCGTCCCTCAGTCGGTCCCGGGCCATGAGTAAACCAAGGCTAAACGTCGAGAACGGGATGCGGAAACAGAAAATTGATTGCAGAAATCTTCATGTTCGGCTCCCCATTCAACATTCCCCCCCCCACCTTCCTCAATCTCTTTCCAACACGTGCACGTTGGCCATCGTGATGCCGCTGAGCATGGCCCCGACGATGCCCAGGAATCCCTGGTCCGTCCCGCAGACGTACAGGTTCTCCACTGGCGTCCGGCCGTCCCGACGTTTCCGCGGCGAGCCGTATACCGCGCCGTTCAGATGCCCGGTGTAGCGTTCGATTGTACGCGGCGTGAAAAGGTCCGTACAGACGACGTGCCTTCGGATCGGGGCCACAAACCGAGCCGCATGTTCGAGGAACCGCTCCTCGCACTCGCGCTTGGCCGACTGGTATTCCACCTGGCCCAATCGCGCCCATTGCGAATAATCCGCGAGCCAGGTCATGCGGAATACCCCCTCCGACATATCCTCATGCCCTTGATAGTTGTTCGGGCAGCAGATCACGCCGCTTCGGCAATCGACGATCCCGGCCGGGCGGGCGTACTCGAACGCATCCGCGTCGTTGTAGAACATAACCGCGGCGTCGTGACCCAGGGCCGCGGGCGGCGTGTCCAGCACCGCGATCGCCTCCACGAACGACACGCAGCCAATCTCGTTGTCAGCGGGCGCCGGCGCCGAATCGGGACAGAGTCGCATGGTCTCCACGAAGCCCGCGGAGGAGAGGACGACGTCAGCCGTGATGGTCTCTCCGGACTCCAATTCCACGCCGCGCGCCCGCCCTCCATCGACAAGGATCCGCCGGACCGGAGACCGCATCCGCAGTTCGCCGCCGGCGGCACGGAAGCGGCGCACCAGCGTTTTGACGATCCGCCGAACGCCCTCGCGCGGTCGCGCAAAACCCTCCAGAAACAGCGCCTTGAACATGGTCACGAACTGCGTGAAGTCCAGGTCGTGCTCCTCGGCGCTGCCGTAATACATCACCGGGCAGAGCAACATCTCGATCAGCATTGGATCGCCCAGCCGATCCCGCAGCGTTGCCCGCGCCGACGAATAGGGCGCGTCCAGCCGCACGTCGTCGTACACCTCCAGCGCCCGCACCAGGCGTCGGAAACGATCAACTTCGCGGGGAAACGCCTGAGCAACTTCCTCGATCAGCAGGCGGACGTCGTTGGAGAACCGCAATCGCGCGGAGGGGAAGCGTACCTCGGAGTGCCGCTGCGGCCGCAGGTCGAAGTCCTCGCGCGTCAGGCGAAGCTGTCGAAGAAGTTTGGAAAGCGGCGCGTTGCGCCGTTCGGGTCCGCAGAAGTTCGTCACCGCGTGCAACCCGACGTCGAATTCGCGGCGGCCGATCTTGTAGTACGAATTCAGCCCGCCGAACGCGTAGTGTTTTTCGAGAATGCAAACCCGCTTGTCGAAGTGCGCGACGCGGATTCCCGCGGCCAAGCCCGACATGCCCGCGCCGATGATGACCACGTCATGGTGCATCGCGCTGGAAGCCGAAGTGCCTGGCGTCGTCAGCGGCGCCGGGGGACGCACCCCGAGCCAGACGCGTGTGGAACAGTGAGATCACCGAGCCGCGACAACTCCGAGCTTAGGGCTGAGGTACTCCACGCACCCGTCGAGCGTGGCGAGCCTCGGATAATCCTCTTTGGGCACCTCGACCTTGTGCCGCTTCCGCAGCTCCATCACGATGTCCAAAAAGTCCATCGAGTCCAGCTCCAACTGGTCGCGCAGTCGAAGCTCGCCGCGAAGTTTCGAAACGTCTGCGTCCGGGGCTACCGACGCGATGATCCCGAGGATGATCTGTCTGATTTGCTGTTCGCCCATGCCGTCTTTATGCCCTGCAACCCGATCCCATTACGCCTACACTTCCCTCACCCGGCATATCGCTTCACAATCACCGCCGAGTTAATCCCAAGCATCCCGAACGAGTTGTTCAGGATGTAATCCACCCGACCAACCTCCCTCGGCTGACTCACCACCAGGTTCCGCACGGCGCAGCGCGGATCCAGGTTCTCCAGGTTCATCGTCGCGTGAACCATTCCGTCATCGAACGATCCCAGATTCCCCGCAAGCTCCAAGGCGCCGGCCGCACCCATCGCGTGACCGATGAAGCTCTTCGTGTTGTTCACGAACACGCCGTCAAAATCGCCGAAGACTTGCCGGAGCGCCACGACCTCCTGAATGTCTCCGGTCTCCGTCGCGGTCGCATGGGTGCTCAGAATGTCCACGTCCCCCGGCGCGATGCCCGCTCGCTCGACGGCCGACGTCATGCACTCCGCGATGCGTTCGGGATTCGGAAGAACCGGATCCTCCGCGTCGGAGTTCATGGAATATCCGACCACCTCGGCCACGATCGGCGCGCCGCGACGTTTCGCGTCCGCCAGCCGCTCAACGACAAACAGACACCCGCCTTCGGCAACGACGATTCAGTTGCGGGCAACGTCGAACGGCCGACTCGCCCTCGAGGGATCCTCGTGCCGCGCGAGTGCGTTCTGGCTGGCGAAACTCGCAAAGATCCCAAACGAGTGAATCGCCTCGGAAACGCCGCCGGCGATGGCCAAGTCCACCTCGCCAAGCCGAAGCATCTGCACGCCCTGGATCAACCCGGCGTTACCCGCGGCGCACGCCGCGCCAATCGTATAATGCGGGCCGGTAAGACCCAAGTTCACCGTCACCTCCCCCGCCGGGTTGTTGGCCACGGTCCGCGGGTTGTGGTGGTGCGACCAGAACTTGGTGTCATAGTCGTATTGGCGGATGACGTCAATCTCGTTTTCCGTCTCCACCGTCCCATGTTCAGTGATGCCAATATAGGTTCCGATCCGCCGACGATCGACCCGTCCAAGCTCAATCCTCGCCGAGCGTAGAGCCTCATGCGCGCAGTAAATCGAGATCGCCCCGGCCCGGGTTCCCCGCCGCCGATCCTTCCTGGCTTGATACTTTTGCTCGTCGAAATGACAGACGCCCGCCGGCACCTCGCCGATGAACCGTGTCCGGATGGTCGAAACCCCCGAGCGACCGGCCAGCAGGCTCCGCCGAAACTCCCCCAGGTTGTCCCCGTTGGGCGCCGTCAAGCCGATGCCTGTGATGACCACCCGGTCGTCGATCGCCATCCCGCCGTTCCCATCCCGATTTCCGAGCGAACCGCCTCACAGCCCCGCTCTCGTTCCGCTTCCCCACCTTGACCAATCTTAGCAGAACCGTCACCCAGGGAAACCGAACGAGTGGCGGTCCGGCCCCTGGGGTCCGTCAGGCGGGTACGGCCAGGCGACAACTCGGCTCCGAGGATTCCCGAAGCCACTGCGTCAAGCGATCCACGCCCTCGCTTGTCGAGATGCTCGGGCGATAGCCGAGGTCGGTCCTGGCTGCCTGGATGTCGAAATAGTGGGATTTTGCCAACTGGCAGGCGAGAAAGCGGGTCATTCGCGGCTCATGGCGAACGCCCAGCAGCAGGTAGACAGCTTCAAGGCAGGCGCCCAAGGCGAACGCCGGGCGGAACGAAAGCGTGTGATGAACTGGTTTCACTCCCACGACCCGTAGGATTCCGTTCAGCCAAGGCCACAGGCTGACTGGCTCGCCCTGGCTGATGAAGTACGCCTTTCCTCCGCAGGCGGCCTCCGGACCGACGGCATCGCCGGCAAGGACGTGCGCCTCCGCCGCATTGTCGATAAACGTAATGTCCACGAGATTCTTCCCGTTCCCGACCTGGCGAAGCTGCCCGGCCTTCGCCAAGGCGATGACCCGCGGGATCAGGTGTGGGTCGCCCGGCCCCCAGATCAGGTGCGGCCTTAGCGCGACGGTACTCAATGCGGCACCGTGCGCCGCAAGGACGATTCGCTCC
The DNA here is from genome assembly GCA_038043285.1 of Planctomycetota bacterium. Taxonomy (GTDB): domain Bacteria; phylum Planctomycetota; class Phycisphaerae; order UBA1845; family UBA1845; genus JBBTCJ01. The sequence continues at coordinate 68,230 of JBBTCJ010000041.1, forward strand.
GCCGCCGCCTTGCTCCTCGGATACGCCGCGAGGTACTCCATCGGGTACGGTTGCGACTCGTTGACTCCGCACAATTCCTCCTGCCCGAACACCACGCTCGGCGAGCTGGTATACACAAGCTTCGGCACCCGCCCAGCGAAACACGCCTCGACGACGTTGCGCGTCCCCTCGACGTTGGTCCGCCAAAAATCGTCGGGCTTTCCCCAGATTCCGGTCAGGGCCGCGACGTGATAGACGATGTCGCACCCGCAACACGCTCGACGGACGACATCCGAATCCGCGACGTCGCCGCGCACACACTCCGCGCCGCCGGACTCCAACCACGGGTAGTGACGCCGCCCCAGCACGCGAACGGCGTCGCCGCGATCGAGCAGCATCTGGGCGATGCGTCCGCCGAGAAAACCGCCCCCGCCCGTCACCATTGCCTTTAGCGACATTTCGTTAATGCCCACACGGCCAATGCTTCCCGGTTGATCTTCGCGTTGTGTCGCACGTCAACCGGTAGTCGGCGACGAAACAGCACCTGCCATATTCCCTTAGTATGCTCCGCGGCTTGAGCGAGTTGGCGCAGTTCGCTGGTCCACTGCTCACGCCGACGGCCCGTCGGAACCCGCCCGGACCCAGGCTCGATCACGATGATCGGCGTCTGCGCTGTCGGTGGACCGATCCCCACCAGCGCTGACCGCCCCACCTCCGCGTGCTCGTTGAAGATCGCTTCACAGCATACGCTGAAGAGCGTTTGTTCGGCCGACACCCGGACGCGGTGAGCCTTGCGGCCACAGAACCAGAGGCGACCGTCGGCATCGAAATACCCGACGTCGCCCATGCGATGCCAGACGCGGCCGCCGTCCTGAATCTTGGCCGCACTTGTCGCCTGCGTCATGCCGAAATACGCTTTTGTCACCATCGGTCCGCTGACAACGATTTCTCCAATTTCCCCAGCGCCGACAAGAAGTTCGCTGGACCACTCGGCGATCGGGTCATCGCTGACGCGAATGATGCGGACGTCGGTTCCCTCGTTCTTCCGCCCCACGCAGATGCCCAATCCGCGACGTGTCCGGGCGGCGGTATGGTCAATCACCTCTTTTCCGCTGATCGACGAAACCGGCAGCGACTCCGTCGCGCCGTACGGAGTGTGAACGTCCGCCTCCGCCGCAAGGACCGCGCGAAGGTCGGCGATCAAACTTGGCGACACCGGGGCGCCGGCCACCAGGATTCGTTTGAGAGTCGGAAGCCTCACGCCCCTGTCCAGGCAATACCTCGCGACGCGTCTCCACAGCGCGGGCGAACCAAACGAACTCGTGGCCGCGTGTCGTTGAATCGCGTCGACAATTTTGGCCGGATCGGCGTGACCTGGGCGCGATGCGTCCATGTCGGGGATCACGGCCGTCATGCCCATCGCGACGCTGAAAAGCCCGAAGAGCGGAAAGGTCGGCAGGTCGATTTCGCCCGGCTCAATGCCGTAACGGGATTGGATCATCCGCACCTGCGCGCCGAACATCCCATGTTCGTAGACCACGCCCTTGGCTGGTCCCGTGCTCCCGCTGGTGAAGAGGATCGCAGCGGGGTCGTCGGGGCGGGTCCGCACGAGGGCGAAGGTCGAGGCCGCGCGGGAGGTCAACTCAGCCAGCGTCGGGCCGGCCCAGAACCAACGTCGCCCCACCGTGACCACCGCTTTCACGCTCTGAAACGGGCTTCGCCGAAGCACGCGAATCACATGGGCCAGTGGGATCCCGACGAACCCCTGGAGGTCCACCTGTTTCAGACATTCCAGCATCCGCCCGACGCCCATGCCCGGGTCGATCAGCACGGGAGCCGCACCGATCTTGAACAGGGCGAAAACCAGTCCGATGAACTCGACCCCCCTACGGACCATGAGCAGCACGCGCATGCCCGGCCTGAACCCGGCGTCCACCAACCCGTTCGCATACCGGTTCGTCAGGGTCTCCAGCTCGGCGAAGGTCACTGCCGACCGACCGGACCCTCGATGCCCACAGCCTTTCGCTTCACAAACGACGGCCAGGCGGCCCGGGGCTTCCTCCGCTCTCCGGGGGAGGTGCTCGGCGATGTTGAAGGGAGCATCGTGGGTGTCCCCATTGCCGAGCCCGGCGCAATCGTTGGCGGCAGCGACAGAGGTTTTCACTACATCCTTGCCGGGTCCAGCCAAGACGGTTCTCCGAGGCGCGACTTCGCAACATATCTTCTCGAGGATACCCTTTGGGGCAACATCGCGGATATGGCGGACCAGCCCGCCAAACGTACCGCGCGTTCGTTGCGGGTTTTTCGAGCGGATTGCCGACATTGGTTGAGGCATCGCCGGTTGTGGCCCAACGGGGAGGAACCCTTGCAAACCAAGAGACTGGCTCTCATCCATCGTTCGCACCGCACCCCACGGCGCGCTTCATCGAGCGCTACCGCGGCTTTTTCGCTGTCGCTCCTTCTGAGTTTCGCCGTCTCCCAGGCCCACGCCGGCGCGCCGCTCCAGACGGAGCTTGCCAAGATCGTTGCACGACTTCCGCACAAACAAGCCATCGTCGCGGCCCACGTCGTCGATCTCGCGCACGGAGGTGCTCCGATTCTGGCGGTCAATGCGGATCAACCGATGACGCCCGCGAGTACCATGAAAGTCTTCAGCATGACGGCCGCGTTGCGGGAACTTGGACCTCAATTCGCGTTTGAAACCATCCTGGCGACCGACGGCGCGAACCTCATGGTCATCGGCGACGGCGATCCGGGCTTCGGCGACGAACGATTGCACCAGGCGCGGGGCGAGACGATCTATGCGGCGCTGGAACGGTGGGCGGACGCGGTTCGCGAAAACGGGAAACTCGCCAGCGTCGGCGATCTGATCTTCGACGCCTCCGTTTTTGACGACGAGCGAATTCACCCGACGTGGGAGCGTGACGACCTCGGCAAGTGGTACGCCGCCCCGGTGGCGGGATTGAACTTCAACGATAACTGCCTGGACATCGTCGTCACGCCCGCAGGAAAGGGCGCCCCCGCGAATGTCGTCGTCAACCCGGTCTCCTCGTTCCTGACCGTTTTGAACGCCTGCCGGACCGGAGGAAAGGGAGCGCCGGTCCTCCACCACCCTCCGGGAACCAACGAATACAAGATCACCGGGCAATGCTCGAAACGCTGGGCGTTCAGTCCGGTCGCCTTCCATGATCCTCCGCTGTTGTTCGGCGAGACGTTGCGCACGGTGCTGGCGCGGAACGGCGTGCACGTCGCGGGCAAGGTCCGGTTTGCCCAAGTTCGGGAAAGCAGCGGAGCCTTGCCGCCGCAGCTTCGAGTCCTGGCGGTGCACCGCACGCCGATCGAGGAGGTTCTGGCCCGCGCCGGAAAGAACAGCCAGAACCTTTTTGCCGAATGCCTGCTGAAACGAGCCGGCGTCGGATGGGCGAGGCGAACCGGTCAAACCGGGGCGCATGGAAGTTGGGAGCTTGGATCTCGAGCCGTCGGCGAACTCCTGCGCTCGGCCGGAATCGACCGGACAGGTTTGAAGGTCGCGGATGGATCCGGTCTTAGCCGTGCCAACTCCTGTACGGCCCGGCAACTCACGGAACTGCTGGCGTGGTCGTCGCGGCAACCGTTCGGGAGGCTGCTGGAAGACTCTCTTGCGGAGGCGGGCGTTGACGGATCGCTGCGCAGGCGGCTGAAGAACTCCGCCGGGCGAGTCCACGCCAAGACGGGAACCATGAACGGCATCCGAGCGTTGACCGGATATGTCGATGACGGCGGTGGTCCGCGGTTCGCGTTCGCGGTGCTCTTCAACAACTACCCCGGCTCCAGCGCCCCCTACAAGGACATTCAGGACAGGTTCTGCCAGGCTTTGATCGAGGCTGCCAACGGATCGGGAAGGTAACCGGGCATGGAGGCAGATTCGGCGAAGGGGCTCCGCGCCCTCATCCACCGCCGGAATCCTCCTCGACGGGAAGGTCATCGAGGCGCATCGGTTCCGAAACGGCGTACGTTCCATCGAGCCATCGTCCCAGGTCGATCATTTTGCAGCGATCGCTGCAGAAGGGTCGGAAGCGGGCGTCTTCCTTGCGCTCGACCTTGACGACCTTCCGGCACGTTGGACATTCGTAGCTGGGCATGTTGATACTTCACCGCCCCTTATAATACCAGTTCTTATTTGAGTTTGCCGTTTGCTGAGCCGCGGGCTTCAGCCCGCGCGAGGCTGGGGAACGCATTTCGCCCACGGGCGCGACAAGCTTCAATCGACATTTTGAAACTGTGTCCGGTATTACCGCCGCGGATCGGGACGAAGGCGGACTTGTCGAACAGCCACGCTATTCAGCCGCCTTCTTGGGCTTCGAAGGCTTCTTGTCCGCGACCTTGCCATCGCCGCCGGCGGCGGGCTTGTCTTTGCCGGAACTTGAGTCGGATTCAGCGCTGGCGGCTTTCTTGTACCCTTCGCTACGGTAGTCCGTGAGGTAGAACCCCGAACCCTTGAAGATCAACCCGCCCCCGGTACCGATCCGTCGGCGCACCGTGGCGTTGCACTTGCATTCCCTGGGGTCCGTTTTTCTGAGCTTCCGCCGCGGAGCCTCGGTGATCGACTGGAAGAGTTCCGTCACCCGCCCGCATTTCGTGCATTCGTATTCGTACGTCGGCATAGGCGACTCTCCTCGTTGGTCCGTCCCGGTCCGATCGCCAAGCGGTTTTCCCTCAGTGCCCGCGCGCGTGGTTCAGCAATCCGCTGCCGCTCCGCTGTCGGCGGCAGGAGCCCCCGCAACAATCACCCGCGCCGGGCGAAGGACGCGGTCGTGCAGACGATATCCCCTCGACACCTGCGTGAGCACGGTTCCCGGAGGGTGTTCCGCCGCCGGCTGTTGCAACAACGCTTCGTGGATGGAGGGGTCGAACATGCGACCCGTCGCCTCGATGGACTCCAAGCCAAACTGACCGAGGGACTTCCAGAGGTTCGCGTGGACCAGCCGAACGCCGACGACGACGACCTTGGCGTCGTCGGCCTTGTCCGCGGCCTCAATGGTTCGGTCAAAGTCGTCGAGGACATGGAGGATCGAGCGGAGCAACTCGGCGTTGGCGAATCGAATCGCTTCGGCCTTCTCGTTCGCCGATCGGCGCTGCAGATTGGCGAAATCGGCCTTGCCTCGAAGGAGGGCCTCCTCCAACGATCCGACCCTGTTCTTGAGTTCGGCCAGCGAGTCTGCCGCGTCAGCCGCAAGCGCGCCGATGCCGGCCTGATCGCCAGACGGAGTCTTCGCGGCGGCGTTATCGTCGGGAGGCGGGGACGCGGAAACGCCGCCGGTCGAGCATTCGGCGCTGCCGTCTCGAGTGCAAGAGCAACCCGCCGTTTGGCTTGTCTTTCCGTTCTTCATCATTCCTCTTAACGGGGCCTCTATCGTGCGTTGCGGCGACCGCGCGGCTACTGCCCGGAGCCGCCGCCGAGGTACTCCATGAACCTCTCAAAGAATCCCTTGGACTCGGGAAGGACGGCTTTGTCTTCGGTGTTGGCGAAGTCGCGCAAAAGTCCTTCCTGCTGCCTGTTCAGTTTCTTGGGGATCTCCACGAGCACTTGAACCAGCTCGTCGCCCCGGCGTCCGTTCCGCAGGTCGGGGAGTCCGAGGCTGCCGAGTCGAAAAACCTGGCCGAACTGGGTGCCTGCGGGGATTTTCAGCTCCGCCTTGCCGGTCAAGGTCGGCACTTCGAGCTTCGCTCCCAGAGCCGCCTGGGTGAAACTGATGGGCATGCGACAAACGAGGTCGTTGTCCTGCCGTTCGAAAAAGGGGTGAGCCGTCACGCGAACGTAGCAGTGAAGATCGCCGCGATCTTCGGCGTTCTCGCCCGGCTCGCCCTCGCCGCGAAGGCGAACCGCCTGCCCGTCGTGAATGCCCGCGGGAATCTTGACGGTGACGGAACGGTCCGCAGTCACGCGTCCGGATCCACGGCAGGCGCCACAGGGCGTGGTGATGGTGGAGCCGCGACCTCGGCAATGCGGGCACGAGGTGATGACTCGTCCGAACAGACCGGAAAGTCCTCCGGTCTGCTCCACCTGACCGTATCCACCACAGGTCGAGCAGGTACGTTGCCGCGAACCAGGCGCCGCCCCGCTTCCCGCGCATTCACCGCACATTTCGTTCCGCGAAAACTCCAGTTTTCGTTCCGTTCCCGTAGCGACGTCGCGGAGCGAGATGGTCACCTCGGCTTGAAGGTCGGCGCCGCCGCGCCGGCGGCGGGTTCCAAAGCCTCCAAGTCCGCCGAAGATGTCGCCGAACATCGAGAAGATGTCGTCGATGCCCATGTGGGAGAAGTCGTGCACGCCCGCGCCGCTGAGTCCGGCGTGTCCAAACTGGTCGTAGCGCTGACGCTTCGCGGGGTCGGCGAGGACTTCATAGGCTTCGGCCGCTTCTTTGAACTTTTGCTCGGCGTCGGGGTCGTCGCGGTTGCGGTCGGGGTGGAACTTGTGCGCGCAGCGGCGGTAGGCTTTCTTGAGCTCATCGGCGCCGGCTTCCCGGGACAGACCGAGAATCTCGTAATAGTCGCGTTTGGCTGTCGCCACCGCCACTCCCACGCCTCCGAGCGAGTCGCCTCGGACGGTTTCCCAAGCCGGCAACGGCCGCATGAAAAGGGGCGGACGCATCTACGCCCGCCCCACGTCGATGGTATCCGTTTTGCCGGCTCAATGCCTGATCAGCGGATCGAGTGCTCGATCCTCTTGCCCTCATCCTTCAAATCCGTCACCAACACGTCGGTTGTCAGCAACAGGCCCGACACGCTGGCGGCGCTTTCCAGAGCGACGCGCGAGACCTTGGCCGGGTCAATGATGCCTTCCTTGACCATGTCGACGAATTCGCCCTTGCGCACGTCGTAGCCGTAGTTCCCGCTCTTTTCGAGGATTTGCTCGACGATGACTTCGCCCTCGCGGCCGGAGTTTTCGACCAGTTGGCGCGTCGGAGCACGGAGCGATCGGAGAATGATCTGGACGCCGATCCGCTCGTCGCCCTTGGCGGCGTCTCGCACCTTGTTCACGGCGGGAATGGCTCGCAAGAAAGCGACTCCCCCGCCTGGGACGATGCCTTCCTCGGCAGCGGCCCTGGTGGCATGGAAGGCGTCGTCAACCAGATCCTTGCGTTCCTTGACTTCGATCTCGGTCGCCCCACCGACGCGGATGACGGCCACGCCGCCGGTGAGCTTGGCCAGGCGTTCCTGGAGTTTCTCCCGATCGTAGTCGCTGGTAGTTTTCTCAATTTGCGATCGAATCTGGTCGACGCGAGCCTTGATATCGGCCTTCTTGCCCGCGCCCTCGATGATCGTGGTGTTGTCCTTGTCGATAACGACTTTCTTGGCACCGCCGAGATCCTTGACTCCCAGGCTCTCAAGCTTCACGCCGAGATCTTCGCTGATCATCGTTCCGCCGGTCAGGGCGGCAATGTCCTGCAACATGGCCTTGCGGCGGTCGCCGAAACCGGGGGCTTTGACCGCGCAACAACTGAGCACGCCGCGCATCTTGTTGACCACCAGCGCGGCCAGCGCTTCGCCCTCGACGTCTTCGGAGATCACCAGCAACGGCTTGCCGGAGGTGGCCGTCGTTTCGAGCAACGGGATGAAGTCGCGAAGGTTGGAAATCTTCTTCTCGTGAATGAGGATGAGGGGATCGTTCAGGACGCATTCCAGGGAGCCGGGATTGGTCATGAAGTAGGGCGAGATGAAGCCCTTGTCGAACTGCATGCCGTCAACGACCTCCTTCTCGGTGGCCATCGACTTGCCCTCCTCGATCTCGACGACGCCCTCGGTGCCGACGGCCTCCAATGCGCTCGCCAGGAGTTTGCCGATCTCGGCGTCTCCGTTGGCGGAGATGGTAGCGATCTTGGCCAGGTCGTCGTTGGAGCGGACCTTGACCGACAGGTTCTTGATCGCTTCGACCGCAGCAACGACGGCTTTGTCGATTCCCCGTTTGAGGGCCATCGGATTGGCGCCGGCGGCGACGGACTTGTAGCCCTCGCGGAAAATGGCTTCGGCGAGAACGGTCGCGGCGGTCGTTCCGTCGCCGACCTCGTCGCTGGTCTTGGAGGCGACCTGGTTGATGAGCTTGGCGCCCATGTTTTCGAAGGGGTGCTGTAGCTCGACTTCCTTGCTGACGGTGACGCCGTCCTTGGTGATACGAGGCGCGCCGTAGGATTTCTGGAGGATGACATTGCGCCCGGTGGGGCCCATCGTCACCTTCACGGCGTTGGTTAGTTTGGTCAGTCCCTCCAGGATTTGCTGTCTGGCATCCTGGGAGAACATCATTTGCTTCGGCATGGTCGACTCCTTGTCGCTTGGCTAGTGGTCCGACACGCTTGTATTCGGGTAACCCCGTTCCGCCGCCCGTCGTATGCCCGGCACAATGGGCCGCTCCCTGACGACCGCGGTACGGAAGGTCCGTTCAGTGACCCGAAGAATCAACCGCGTCGCGGTACTCGTCATCGGGCGAACGCGCGGCGTAGGCCGGCGCGTGGCACCCGGTTTCGCGGACTTCTACTCAACGATGGCCAACACGTCGTTCTCGCGCAGAACGACGTGGGTATCGCCGCCGATCTCGATTTCGGTTCCGGTGTATTTTCCGTAGAAGACTTCGTCCCCGTTGCGCACGGACATTTCGCCGCGCTTGCCGCTGTCGAGGAGCTTCCCGGGGCCGGAGGCGATGACCCGGCCTCGCTGCGATTTTTCCCTGGCGGAATCGGGAAGGATGATGCCGCCGGGCGTGGTTCCCTCGGCCTCGATCGGTTCGACGAGGATCCGATCGTCCATCGGCCGAAACTTTATTTTTGCTTTAGTTTTGGTCGCGGTTGAAGTACTCATATTTCGTGTCTTCCTGGGGTCCGCCAAAATGGGTTCGTTTCGTAATTTCTTTCGTCGCGCCGCCTTCCCCTTCCAACCCCTGGTCCGCCCGGAAAGGAGCAGGCGGGAGGCAAGGAGAAGCTCCCGACGAGAATGTGCCTTTGACTAATAGTCCATGTCCTCGCCCATGTCCGGCGCTTCTGCGTCGTCATCCTTCTTCGGCCGCTCGGCGATACATACCTCGGTGCTGAGAAGCACGCGGGCAACGCTGGAACCGTTCTCCAGCGCGCAGCGCACGACTTTTGTGGGGTCGATGACGCCGTCCTTCATCAGGTCGGTGAACTCTCCGGTGTCGGCGTTGAATCCGAACGAGCCGTCCTTTTCGCTGACCTTATGCAACACCACGCCGGGAACGAAGCCGGCATTGGCGGCGATCTGCCGCAACGGGGCCGACAACGTTTCGCGGATGACCTCCACACCGGTTTGCTCGTCGCCCGAGAGCTTGAGTTTGTCGAGTGCGGGCAAGCAGCGTATCAGGGCGACGCCTCCACCGACGACGATGCCCTCGTCGACGGCCGCGCGGGTGGCGTGCAGGGCGTCCTCGATCCTGGCTTTTCGTTCCTTCAACTCGGTCTCGGTGGCCGCCCCGACGTTGATTTGGGCGACGCCGCCGACGAGCTTGGCGCGACGTTCCTCGAGTTTTTCGCGGTCGTAGTCAGAGGTCGTTCCCTCGATTTCCTGGGCGATCTGCTTGATGCGCGCCTGGATGTCGGCGGTGGAACCAGCGCCCTCGATGATCGTTGCGTTGTTGGCATCGACGTGGACCTTCTTGGCCTGGCCAAGGTTCTTGATGGTGACGCTTTCGAGATCCACGCCGATGTCTTTCATAATGGCCGTCGCGCCGGTCAGCACCGCGAGGTCTTGCAGCATGGCCTTGCGGCGATCGCCATATCCGGGGGCCTTGACGGCACAGACTTCAAGAATCCCGCGCAGCTTGTTCACGACGAGCGTCGCCAGGGCGTCGCCCTCGACTTCCTCGGCGATGATCAGCAGCGGCCGCTTCGCCTTGGCGACTTTTTCCAGCAGCGGGATGAGCTTGGCGACGTTGGTAAGTTTGTCCTCGTGCACAAGAATGAACGGCTTATCAAGCACACACTCGAGGGCCCGTTGATCGGTGACGAAATGCGGCGAGAGGAACCCGCGGTCGAACTGCATACCCTCGACCACGTCCACGGTGGTTTCGGAGGATTTCCCCTCGTCGACGGTGATGACCCCGTCGCGGCCGACCTTCTCGAAGCAGTCGGCCAGGAGCTTGCCGATGGCTTCGTCATTGTTGGCGGAGATCTTGGCGACGTTGACGATGTCATCGCGCTTGTTGGCGCGGACGGGCCGGGACATTTCCTTGAGCGCCTGAACGACGGTGCGGACGGCTTTCTCTATTCCGCGGTTAATTGCGAAGGCATCCGCCCCCGCGGCGATGTTGCGAAGTCCGGCCTCAAAGATCGCCTGGGCAAGCACCGTCGCGGTCGTGGTTCCGTCGCCGGCGACCTCACTGGTTTTGCTGGCAGCCTCCTTGACGAGCTGGGCGCCCATATTCTCGTACCTGTCGGAGAGTTCGACCTCCTCGGCTACCGTCACACCGTCTTTGGTGACGGTCGGACTGCCCCATCCCTTGTCCAGAACCGCGTTTCTTCCGCGAGGTCCGAGGGTTGCCTTGACTGCGTTTGCGAGCTTGTTGACGCCGTTGCGAAGCGCCTGACGCGCCTCCTGGTCGTAGGCCAACTGCTTTACCGCCATAATCCGAATCTCCTCGCTCGATGATGCGTCACGAGAACACCACTAAATGGCGAACCTGTTTTCCGACTGGGGAACACCATTCCCGACCGTCGCCGAAAGCCTGTCTTGCAAGGCCTGGACCAAGATAAAGGCCCAAGTACGAACCGCGTAAATACCGATCCTCAATAGAGTTACGGTCTACACGGCAGGCCCTGGCATGGGGAGCCATCCTGCCAGCTTGGCAGAGCGGTTCTGGGCAGGTCGGTTGAAGTGCCAAATTGACAGTTCACGAATAGCCTGACGAAGGTGGCGCGCAACCGGCACCGGGCGATTGTTCGCGGGGTAGCCAAGCATTAGGATCAGGCCATGCACCGATGGTGGGCGGATTGGCGTTCCCGACACCGGAACCCGGCGTCGCTTGCCCTCCATGTGGTGGCGATTCCCGCACTACCCGCGGCGGCGATCCTTGCCGGGATTCAGCTTTGGGAGGGGGAATGGGGACTCTGGTGGCGTCCCGCAGGGTTGTTCCTTAGCAGCTATCTGTTGCAATGGGTCGGGCACCGGATCGAAGGGAACGACATGGGCGAGGTGATTCTGTTTAAGAAGGCGATGGGGCGTCCGTATGTCGCCCTGGCTCCGGAGCGGCGGCGCACCGGCCTGGATCGCCTGCCGTCGCAAGCGTCGGCTCCTATCCGTTCACCGAGGCGATCGGAGCGAGGAAGCTGATGCCCGCCCCATCGGTCAAGATCCGGCGAGCGACCGTCGCGGATGCGGCCAAGATCACGGAGTTCAACCTGGCGATGGCGCGCGAGACCGAGGATAAGACCCTCGACGGGGCGATCGCGGCGGAAGGCGCCAGGCAGGGACTCTCGGATCCATCTCGATCGTTGTATTTCGTGGCGGAGGTTGAGGGCGTCGTCGTCGGGCAGACGATGATTACGACGGAATGGAGCGATTGGCGGAACGGGTTTTTCTGGTGGATTCAGAGCGTGTACGTTGACCCGAAGCACCGGCGGACGGGCGTATTCCGGGGGCTGCACGAGCACATCCGGGAGGCGGCGCGGGCCCGAGAGGACGTTTGCGGGTTGCGGCTGTACGTGCATCATCAGAACGAGCGAGCGATGAATACGTATCGCCGCCTGGGCATGAGGCAGACTGAGTACCTTCTCTGCGAAGAGGATTGGTCGTGCGCACGGTGAGGCGAGGATCCGAGACGAGGACCGACACGGTTCTTGGGACGGTCGTTCGCGGACTGACGTCGGCGTTGCTGGCGGCAACGACGTCGGGGTGCCGCCCGTTGACGACCGAGGTGTTTCGTCCATCGTACGCGTCGCTGCACGAGGCGGCTTCGCCGGCGCCACCCGAAACACCTTTGACGGCCAAGGGAACGTTGACGCCGCTGGTGGTACAGTTGTCGTTCGAGCTGGTGCGGGTGGAGTTCCCGCTGGGAGACTTCCGCGACGCGCGCAAGGTCTGGAATCACGTGGACGAAGTGCGCGGCAGTGCCCATGAGGCATCGCAGCGCATGCGAAATGGTCTGCGCATAGGGGTCGGCGAGCCGAGCGTTTGGCCGGCGATCGAGGCGATCCTGGCATCCCCAGACGTTCGGGTCGAACGCGAACAACTGAGCGCCCAGGCGAACCAGCCGCCGACGATCTCTCTGGGCACGATGCGCGAACCTGAATCCGTTTTCGTCTACGGTGCGGACCGTCGGTTTTCGGGCACCACCATCGCCGGCGGAGAGAAGCTCGTTCGCGTCGATTACGAGTATCGACCGGAGGCCGGCGGGGCGACCGAGGTTCGCGTTCGGTTCGAAATCCGCCGCGAGCTGGGGGTGATGACCTGGGAGCGGAAGGAGGGCGTGATTCGGGAGATTCCTGCGGCCGAGCATCACGCTTTCGACGAACTGACGAGTCTTTTTACTCTTTCGTCCGGGGAGTTCCTGGTCATCGGGCTCAGTGAGAACATCGACAATGCGTACCTGGTCGGTCGACGGCTTCTCAGCGGCGTTCGCGAGGGCCAAGCCCATGAAACAATCCTCTTTCTTACGCCCAAGCCGCTTCAGGTTCGGACGTCGCAAGGAAGACGTGAGTAGCCGCTTGCCGGCGCAGCCATGAACTCATTAAGCCCAACCCACGGGGATTACTTTCGCGAGTTGTTCGACCATCTCGGTGCGGCGGTGGTCGCCGGGGACGTGCAGCTTTGCATCCAGCATTGGAACCGCGCGGCCACGAGAATGTTCGGGGCCAGCGAGGAGAGCATGTTGGCCAGTCCGGTGGTGTCCGTGTTTCCGGCGGATTTTCGGGAATCGGCTGACATCCTCTGTCGCCAGGCGCTGACCACCGGCGGGACGTCTCAACTGGAGTTCCAAGATCGGGACGCGGAAGGTAAACATCGGGAGCTTGCGGCGACGATCGCTCCGATCGTCACGCACGCGGGACACCGAGTCGGGGTGTCGGTGTGCTTTCGAGACATCACCAAGCGGATTGCGATGCAGACGGAGTTGCTGGAAAGCCGAAAGATGGCGTCGCTGGGGGAGATGGCCGGCGCCGTGGCGCACCATTTCAACAACATTCTGGCTGGGTTGGTGACCAGTGTGGACTACGCCACGTCGGTCGCGGACAACCCCGTGGTCGTCCGCCGGGTGCTGGAGCAGGCCAGTCAGGCGGCGATGCGGGCGTCAACGCTGGTCAACGGGCTGCTTGCCGTGGCGCGCGGCGACACCCACCTGGACGATCTGGCGGACCTCACGGAGTTGCTCAATGAACTAGGATACGAACTTGAGCAGACGGCGGGTCTGCAATCGGTCAGTTTCGAATTGAAGGTCGAGTCGATGCCGGTCGTTCCGATACCCAAATCTCCGGTGCACACGATACTTCAGAACATCACCCGCAACGCCATGGAGGCGATGCCCGAAGGCGGGAGGCTCTGCATCACCGCGCGAGTGGAAGACGGATCAGCGATCGTGACGGTCACCGACTCGGGCAAGGGCATGGACGAGTACGCGCGGCAGCGGATCTTCGAGCCGTTCTGGTCAACCAAACACGACGCGCAGTTAGGCGGACGGGCCGCCGGGTTGGGCTTGGCGGTGGCGTACGGCCTCGCGCGGGTCATCGGAGCGACCATTTCCGTGGAATCCGAACCGAACCGCGGATCCTGCTTCACCGTCCGCATCCCGCTGAGTCCACTTTCGTGATCGCGCCAACGGGACTTTGCCGTTGCTGCGCGGCCGCCGCCCTGGCGGTCGCCACGGCGAGCGGATGTGCGTCCGGGAGACCCAACCGGGTCACTGAGCATCGGCCCGGATCGGCACCCGTCTTGCGACATCGCATGAACCTCGATGAGCTTGAGGCGTTCGCGTCGCGGGATCCTCTTGGTTTCCTACGGTTTTGCCGGGATCATTGCGCCAAGACAGTCGTGGATTATCGTTGCCGCTTCCATCGACGCGAACGGGTCGGCGGACGACTGGTGCCGGAGGAGCAGATGGAGGTCCGGTTCCGCCAGAGTCCGTATAGCGTGCGGTTCGAGTGGGTGGACCGGGGAGGCCCCGCGTCCAGCGTAACGTACGTCGCGGGACGGTGGATGAAAGACGGACAGGAGCATGCGCTCATCCACCCGTCCGGATTGTTGGGGCTTCTCGTGCCGCGGGGCGTGAAGCGTGACATCCATGGCCCGGATATGCGCGAGGCCTCTGCGCACGGAATCGATGAGTTTGGGTTCCTCAAGACGCTGGATGCGATCCTGGAGGTCTGCGACCGGGCATCTGCAAGGGATGAACTTGAACTGCGATACGCAGGTCGTGATGCGCATGACGACCGAGCAAGTCTGGTCATCGAACGACGCCTTCCTTACGACGGGTCATCCGAGGACTATCCGAACCGGCGACTACGAATTCTGCTCGACGCGGAATGGTTGTTGCCAGTCGCCTGTTACGGTTACGCGGACGAAGGGGCCCAAGAGTTGGTGGGGAGCTTTACCACCACGGACGTGCGGTTAAACGTCGGCCTCGGCGAAGACGATTTTTAGCGTGGTCAGGGTCCGCCTGCGGGTGCAGTTCGCGGGATGGACGATGCGCGCAAGTACTGTGCGCACATAAGGTTACTGATAGTTTGTGAAAAAGTTTATGGATTGGGTCAACGACCCATGTACACACGTTGCAGCGGACTTTAGGATCGCGTGGCGGGCCGGATGAAGCCTCCGCACCACGGTTTCGCCGGTTGGGAGCCTGGGTTGGTGACGAAGATAGCTATTGGTCGGACTCAGCTAAATCTTCGGGTTCCGGAAGGCCCGCTTTCACGGTCGCGGCTCTGATAGAAGGCACCCGGCCGCTTGAACAGATCCGCGGGCGGGAGCGGGTGGAGCGACATGAATGCCAACGGCTGGACAAGCGAATCTTGAATCGTACGCGGCGATGGGCGCGCTGATTCTCGTGGTCACGGCGATGGCTTTGGGAATGCTTGTCGTTGCGCACGTTTTCGGCCCGAAGCGACATGGTCCGGTGAAGGACAGCCCGTATGAATCGGGAATGCCGATCATCGGCGACACGCAGCGTCGGTTCCACATTCGCTTCTACGTCGTGGCGATCCTATTCATGCTTTTCGACGTCGAGGTGGTCTTCCTTTGGCCGTGGGCGACGGCGTACCATCGGGCGGCTACAGCCGGGACGATGATGACGTTGGACGACGGCACGGTGGTGGGAAAGGGTTTCCTTCTTCTGGGCATGACCGTTTTCTTCGCGTTGCTGATTTTCGGTCTGGTCTACGAATGGAAGAAGGGGGCGTTCGAATGGGACTAGCCGCCGGCGGAATCGCTCCCTTTCAAGCAAGCAAGGAAGACTTCCTGACGACCAAGCTGGAGTACCTGGTGGAGTTGATCCAGAAGGGCGTAAACTGGTCGCGATTGAACTCGCTTTGGCCGATGCCATTCGCCACGGCCTGCTGCGGGATCGAACTGATGGCCACCGGGGCGAGTCGATACGACATCGCCCGTTTCGGCGCGGAGGTGATGCGTTTCACGCCGCGGCAGTGCGATCTTTTGATCTGTGCAGGGCGCGTGGCGATCAAGGCCATGCCGGTGTTGCAGCGGATTTACATGCAGATGGCTGAGCCGAAGTGGGTCATCAGCATGGGGGCCTGTGCAAGCACGGGCGGGGTCTTCGACACCTACGCCGTGGTTCAAGGAGTCGATCAGTTTCTGCCGGTGGACGTATACGTTCCAGGATGTCCTCCGCGCCCGGAAACGCTTCTGGAAGGCGTCATGACCATCCAGCGGATCGTACAGGGCGAGGGGATCAAGAACAGCGCGAAACGGGGACGAGGGCTGCGGATGTTGGTTCAGCCGCCGATCCAAGTCCGCATCGAGGAACAAGGTCCGTAGGGGGCACGGAAAGGTCAGGGACATCCGGTGGCGCATCCAGCGGTCGCGGCGTTGCAGGAAACATTCCCCAAGGTGAACTTTGCGCCTGGGCCGCTGTTGCCCTGCCGTGATGCGAAGGATGAACAAGTATTCGTTCGGGTTCCGCCGGCCATGTTGTTCGAGGTCATGCATGTTCTTCGCCATGACCAGCGATGTCGCCTGGAACAGCTCTGCGACCTGACGTGCGTGGATTACCTGGATTTTCCGAAGGCGAAGGATCGATACGGGGTCACATACTCGCTGTTGTCGATCAGCAACGGCGGGAGGCTATGGGTCAAGTGCTTCGTCAACGACCCAAGCCCCGAGGTCGCGTCGGTGACGCCGATCTGGAAGGGCGCAAACTGGATGGAACGAGAAGTCTGGGACATGTTCGGCATTCGGTTCACCGGGCATCCGGACTTGCGGCGGATTCTGACTTGGGAAGGGTTTGAAGCCCATCCATTGCGGAAGGACTATCCGCTTCGCGGGCGCGGCGAACGAGAGAACTTCGAGCGGACGACGCGGGAGAGCGCGTAAGAGGGACAGGTTGTCGTCGGACGGTTGACCTCCGTCCCATGAACCGTCCCAGGGAGACAAAAGCATCATGGGCGGCTTCGAACGCATCACCTTCGATCCGGCGATCCTTAGCGGACGGGCTTGCCTACGCGGGATGAGGATTCCGGTGTCCGTGATCGTGAAGCAGATCGCCCACGGCGCTTCCCGAGAGGAAGTTCTCGCGGACTATCCTGATCTTGAACCGGAAGACATTCAAGAAGCACTCGAATATGCTGCGTGGCTGTCCCAGGAAGAAGTTCGTTCGGCGTAGTCACGATTATGCGATTCCTGGCTGACATGGGAGTTTCGCAACGCGTCGTGGAGTGGCTTCGTGAACAGGAGCATGACGTTGCGACCCTCCGCGCCGAGGGTCTGCAGTGCATGCCCAACGGTGAGATTTTCGCCAAGGCTGCCAGGGAAAATCGAGCGGTGCTGACATTCGACTTGGATTTCGGCGAAATTGTGGCCCAGGCTCACGGTCAAACCATCGGCGTGGTGTTGTTTCGTCTGAACAATACGGTAACGCCCTTTGTGATTCAACGCCTGTCGAGCGTGCTTTCCGACGCCAGCGATGCATTGACAAAGGGAGCGATCGTAGTGGTGGAAGATAGTCGGCACCGGGTGCGGCGATTCCCGACATAGTCCTAACCGCACAATGCAGGCGAATGACTTCGATACCTTCTACTCCGACGGCGTTAGGCGCGACGTACGCTCCCGAGGAGCCGGGCGGCGACCTCTGGGTGCTCAACCTGGGTCCGCAGCACCCGGCCACCCATACCACGCTGCGCCACGTTCTGGAACTCGACGGCGAGCGGGTGCTGAGTTGCACGGTGCACATCGGCTACCTGCACAGCGGTTTTGAAAAACTCGGCGAGCACCTCAATTACAACCAGTATGTCGTGGTGACGGATCGGATGAATTACGTCTCGCCGATGGCGAACAACATCGCCTGGCACCACGCCTGCGAAAAGTTGTTCGGTCTGGAGTTGACACCGCGGTGCAAGGTGATCCGCACGATCATCGCGGAACTGGCCAGGATCCAGGACCACTTGCTGTGCGTCGGGTGCGCCGGATTGGACCTGGGCGGATTTACCGCGTTCATGTACCCGTTCAACGCCCGCGAGACGATCTACGATTTGTTCGAAGAGATTTGCGGGGCACGGTTCACGACGAGCTACACGCGCGTCGGCGGGTTGATGCAGGACATCACGCCCGGCTGGCCGGCGAAGGTGAAAACCTTCTGCACCAAGGAAGTTCCGCAGGCGCTGGCTGACCTGGAGAAGCTCCTGACGCGGAACCGCATCTTCATCGAACGGACCAAGGGCATCGGATACCTGTCGCACGATGACGCGGTGGATTGGGGATGGACGGGACCACTGGCCCGGGCCAGCGGGGTTCGGCGCGATCTTCGCAAGGACGAGCCGTATCTGTGTTACGCGTCCAATTGGGACGGCAAGGGCAGTTCGCCGGTGGAGTTCAAGGTTCCCATCAGCCAGGGGGGCGACTGTTACGCCCGGTACCTGGTGCGATTGGCGGAGCTGCGCGAGGCGGTCAAGATCATCCTGCAACTGGTGGACAACGTTCCCGAAGGACCGGTGGACGTGCTCCCGTCGGACAAGAAGTGCCTGCCGGCCAAGGGGGAAATCCATTTCAGCATCGAAGGGTTGATCCACCACTTTGAGCAGATCATGACCAATCGGGGCTTCACGCCGCCGATCGGCGAGGCGTACGGCGCGAATGAGACGGCCAACGGCGAGCTGGGGTTTCACCTGGTCAGCGACGGGAGCAACCGAGCGTATCGGGCGCGCTGTCGTCCGCCGTCGTTCATCAACTATCAGGCGTTTGAGCAGCTCGTGGTCGGTCATCAGGTCAGCGACGTGATTGCGGTGCTGAGCGGGATGAACGTCATCGCGGCGGAGCTGGACCGATGACGGGATTGACGATTGTCGATTGTCAATTGTCGATTGGAACGGTGAGGCTAAGCCCACCCGAATCACGAGGAAACTCGGGAGTGCAGTAGAAATATGTCCTGGCCGGTCATCAATCGAAACCTTGAAGTGGTCGATCCGAAAGCGCCGCCGGCGTTATCCGTGGCGGTGCGGGAGAAGATTCGATCGTTCTTCCCGCGTTATGAAACCAAGCGGGCGGTTCTTCTTCCCGCGCTGCACGTGGTGCAGGACGCCCTGGGACACGTTCCGTGGAAGGCGATGGCGGAGATCGCGGAACTTCTGGAGATTCATCCCTCGGACGTCATCGACACGATCTCGTTTTATACGCACTTCTGGACGCATCCGAAGGGTGCCAAGGTCGTAACCGCCTGCCGGAGCGTGAGTTGCGAGGTCATGGGGGGAGCGCGGGTACTTGACGAATTGAAACGGCAGCTTGGGATCGACGAGCACGAGACGACGGCGGACGGGAAGTTCAGTCTGGTAACGGAGGAATGCCTGGCGGGATGCGATCACGCGCCGTGTTTGCTGATCAACGAGAAATTACACAGGAAAGTCAAGCCGGAGGAGGTGGCGCGACTTCTGGCTGATGGGAACAACGACCGCCTGGACGTCGAACGAAGCGAACTGTTCGATGCGCCGAGGAACGGCGCGGTGGCGAGCGGGAGGTCGGGGTCGCCGGCGGGCGAAGGGAAGACAGCGTAGTAGCTCGGCGCGGTGCAACTTGCGGGAGAAAAGTCCCGCTCCCTCACGGTCGCGGCTCTGATAAAAGACGGGGCCGCTCCCTGACGTTGGCGGTACGGATCGGGCGATCGGCTTTTTGTGAGGCGGCCACGAGCGACCGTCGGATCGTGGCGTGAAAACGTCGAACCATCAAGACGGACTCGCGGCGAGCGGTCCCCGCGCGGCGCGGCGGCGGGCCTGGCTGGGGTTGCTGAGCGTCCTGGTCGTTTGCCTGTGGCTGAACGACTCGCAACTATGGCGGCCTGACGACTGGATTGGAATCGAATCCAACGTGCAGGTCGCGGAGGCGGAAGCATGGCGGCAGGGCCGTCTCGATCTTGCGGAGCGGGAATGGGATACAGCGCTGTTCAAGGGAAAGGTGTACAGCCACTTTCCGCCGCTGTTTTCGTTCGTTTCGGTGGCGTGCCTCGGAGTTTTCGGCGGGGTTCCGCATGGGCTGATGGTCTTCGGAATCGCAGCGCCGCTGGCTGTGCTGGCCTACACGTTCTTTCTGCGACGCACGGGGTCGCCGTGCTGGGGCACGGTGTGCGCGATCGGGCTGGTATGCGGAACGTCGGTTTGGCCGGTTCTTCGCAGCACGATCCGCGGAGCGTCGCCCTACCACGTCAATCAGTCGCTGGCGGTCATCGGAACGCTGGTGCTTCTGCACGAATATTTCGGACGGAGGCGAATCTGGCTCGCGGGGTTGGGCGTTCTTGGGGCTACACTTTCGCGACAACTCACCGTTGCCTACCTCATTCCGCTTGGGTACATGGCATGGAAGGATCGGGGCAGCTCGGGGCGTTTTTTCGGCCTGGGTTGCTTCGCACTGACGACGGTCGCGGCGGCGGCGATATCGATGGGGTTGAACACGTTGAAATTCGGACATCCACTCGACACGGGCTACCTGTACATTTACGACGATCGCCCGGAGGACGACTTTTCGCGCGATGCGCGGGCGTTCGGTCTCTTCTCGCCGCACTTCGTGCCTCGGAACCTGTATTTTTCCAACTTGGGCTTGCCGACGTTGACGTCGATCAGGACGGCGGGGGAGGACCGGACCTATCTTCGACCCAACCGCATGGGCACGGGGATCTGGTGGACCACGCCGCTTCTGCTTTGGCTGATCATCGACCTTCGACGTATTCTACGCGACCGCGAGCTGCGCGTACTGTTCGCGGCGACGTGTCTGGTTTTTGCGGCGTTGACGTGCTTTCACGCAACAGGCTCAATTCAGCGGGGCTTCCATCGGTTTTCTCTGGACTACCTGCCGGTCCTGTTGGCGTTGATCGTTCCTCGCTGCCTGGAGGGACGACGTCGATGGGTTACGTTGGCCATGGTGGCATGGAGCGTGCTGTACTTTGCCGTCCTGTTGCCGTTGCCACATATTCGCGTGTGGTAGGGTAAAGCGAACTCGGAGGTCATGTAGCATCGCCCTTCATGGGCGGCACGCTGTTTTGCGACGGGGAACGCGCCGCGGATGAACCGCGACGCTACACGAGAACCGAGACGGTTGTAGAGGATCGGTGCATGGCGGGATTTGAGCGGGTACTGACAAGAAACGTGGGGGTCGAAAACTCGCAACGGCTCAAGGTGTACGAGTCGCGGGGCGGATACCAGGCTGGGCGCAAGGCGCTGAAGATGTCCCCCGACGACGTCGTCGAGGAGGTGAAGAAGGCCAATCTTCGCGGTCGCGGCGGGGCGGGGTTCCCGGCGGGAATGAAATGGAGCTTTCTGCCAAAGGACCGGACCCGGACGCTGCTTTGCGTCAACGCCGACGAGTCGGAGCCGCCGACGTTCTGCAATCGGGTTCTGATGGAGCATGACCCGCATCAGCTCATCGAGGGAACGATCATCGCGGCGTACGCGACGAAATCGCAGATCGCCTACATTTACATGCGTGTGGAGTTCCACGAGCAGTTTCACATCTTGCAGAAGGCAATCGACGAGGCGTACGCTGCCGGGTATCTGGGCAGGGACATTTTCGGCGGCGACTACTCCCTGGAGATGTACGTTCATCGCGGCGCGGGGGCGTACGTTTGCGGTGAGGAAACGGGGTTGATCGAGTCGTTGGAGGGCAAGCGCGGCTGGCCGAGGATCAAACCCCCCTTCCCCGCCGTCGAGGGGCTGTTTCACCGCCCGACGGTGGTCAACAACGTGGAGACGCTTTCGTGCGTCCCGCACATCATCGAGCGCGGGGCATCGTGGTTCACGAGCGTCGGTCCGCCGCACAGCACAGGGCCAAAACTGTTCTGCGTCAGCGGTCCGGTGAAGCGCCCCGGGTGCTACGAGGCGCCCATGACCATCACCGTTCGGGATTTGATCGAACGCGAGGACATGGGCGGCGGGATGTTGTCGGGCAAGAAAGTCAAGGGCGTCCTTCCCGGCGGCGTATCGATGGGGATTCTGACCGCGGCCGAGCTGGACATGAAGATGGATTTCGAGGATCCGCGAAAATATGGACTACTCGGATTGGGCACGGCCGCCGCGGTGGTCATCGACGAAGATACGGACATGCGGATGGTGCTGCGGAACATGGCGCGGTTCTATGGAACGGAGTCGTGCGGGCAGTGTACGCAGTGTCGGGAAGGCACGGCGTGGATGCACAAGATCGCAACGCGGATTGCGCTGGGGGCCGGGCGCGTTGAGGATCTCGACATCCTCCTTGAAACCTCGCGCAATATGGGCATGATGCCGGGATTGAGCATTTGCGGTCTTCCCGACGGGGCGACGTACCCGATCGAGACGATCGTGAAGAAGTTCCGAGGTGAGTTGGAGGCTTCGATCCGTTCGCAACCGGCGGATCGCGCGAAGCGGGTGTTGAGCGTATTGAATTAGGTGGTGGGCTATGGTTGTGGTGGGCGATGCCCACCCTACGACTACGACTCCATGGCGCGTGTGAATGAGTAGGATCATCATCGACAATCAGGAAGTGCCGGGCCGGGATGGCGTTCCGGTACTCCAAGCGGCGCTGGAGGCGGGGTGGGACGTCCCCCACTATTGCTACCATCCCGGTTTGTCGATCGTGGCGTCGTGCCGGTTGTGTCTGATGGAAATGAAAATGCCCGACCCGAAGACCAAGGAGATGGTCTGGTCGCCCAAGCTCGTGCCCTCGTGTCAGACGCCGGTACGCGACGGTCTGGAGTGCCGATTTGATTCGGATCGCGTTCGAGCGAATCAGGTCAACTGCATGGAGTTCTTTCTGCTGAACCACCCGCTGGATTGCCCGGTGTGCGATCAGGCGGGCGAATGTCATTTGCAGGATTACAGTTTCAAGTTCGGCCAAGCCGAGTCACGCATGGTCGATCAGAAGCTGAAGAACCCCAAGAAGGACATCGGACCGCGGACGCTTCTGTATCAGGATCGATGCGTCATGTGCACGCGGTGCGTTCGGGTGGCGGACGAGATCGCGGGCACGCACGAGCTTTGCGTCGTCAACCGCGGGTCGCGGGCGGAGATTGACGTGTTTCCGGGGCTTCCGCTGGCGAACCCCTTGCAGGGCAACGTCGTGGACGTTTGTCCCGTGGGCGCGATGCTGGACAAGGACTTTCTGTTCAAGCGGCGAGTCTGGGAGCTAAGCGGGACTCCCTCGATCTGCCCCGGATGCGGCACGGGATGTTCGATTCGCATCGATCAGGCGGACCAGCGAATACAACGACTCAAACCTCGCTACAACCCGAAGGTCAACGATTGGTGGATGTGCGACGAGGGAAGGTTCGGCTGGAAGTACGTTCACGACCGCAAGAGGATCAGCGCCCCACTCGTTCGGCGCGGATTCGAGACCACGACGCCGGATTGGGCCGATGTGCCGGAGATCGTTCGCTTCCGGTTGCAGGAGCATGTCCGCGAGCATGGGGCGAAGAGGTTCGCGGCTGTGCTTTCGCCATTCATGGCCTGCGAGGAAGCCTGGTTGCTGACGAGGTTGGTACGCGAGGTTGCGCCGGAATCGACGCTGGTGCTTGGGCTGATTCCGACGGAGGGGCAGGAGCAGACGTTCCCCGTCGGCGCCGCCGGGAATGCCGTGAAGTTCCGCATTCCGGCTGAGAAGTGCCCGAATCGTCGCGGCGTGGAGGCGGTCCTCGATCAAGCGGGCGGAAGCCGCTATGGGTTCAAGCAGTTCGTCGACGGAGCCGTCAAAGACGAATTCAGCGGCGCGTGGATCGTCGGCGGATACCCCAAGCCGTGGATCGACAAGGAGACGGCCAAGATCGCATCGCATCTGGCGCTGATGGTGGTGCAGGACTTGTTTGAAAGCGAGCTGGCCGGCGCCGCGGCCATCGTCCTTCCCGCCTGCTCATGGGCCGAGCGTGAGGGAAGCTTTATGAATGAGGGCGGAATCCTTCAGCCGTTTGAACGAGCCATTATTCCCCCGGAAGGCGCTCGCCGCGACGGGCAGTATTTGTACGAGATCGCCGGATTCTCCGGCCTGTTTGACGCGCAGCGGGTGCGAGAAATGATGGCGGAGACGATTCCAGCGTTTCGCGAGGTATACGCCGCGCCGGCTGCACCGGTGCATGCGCATTGAGGGGATTGGCGATTGACGATTTTCAGCCGCGACCGGCGGAGCGGCCGGCGGATCGCCAGGGACCCAAAAGACGCAAGGAAGAATTGACGACGACGTCGATGACCGAGTTTCTAACAAGTCAACTGGGAGTCAGCGTGATCCTTGCGGTGCTGGTGGTCGGCGCACTGCAAGGGGCCGTCGCCTATTGCATTTACTTCGAACGTAAGATTGCCGCGTGGACCCAGGACCGTTTCGGACCGAACCGCGTGGGACCGTGGGGTCTATTTCAACCGATCGCCGACGGTCTGAAGTTCGTGTTCAAAGAGGACGTCATTCCCGGCCACGTGGACAAGGTTCTTTTTGTGGCGGCGCCGACGATCATCTTCATTATCGCCTTCGTTGCCTTTGCGGCGATTCCCTGGGGCGGGCAGCTTTCCCTGGGCGGCAAGCTCGTGGACATTCAGGTCGCCAGGCCGGACATCGGCTTGCTGTATATCCTCGGCGTTGCGTCGATGAGCGTATACGGCGTGGTGCTCGGCGGTTGGGCGAGCAACAACAAATACTCGTTCTATGGGGCAATGCGTGCTACGGCGCAAATGCTCAGCTATGAGATCCCCATGGGCGTCTGTATTCTCGTCGTCGTGCTGACCATGGGAACCGTCCGACTCGAGCAGATCGCGCTGGAACAGACGGGGTATTGGGGGGGATTTATTCCCCAATGGAACGTGTTCCTCCACCCCGTTGCCTTTGTGATTCTCTTCGTCACCGCCCTGGCCGAGGCCAACCGCACGCCCTTTGATCTGGCCGAGGCCGAGCAGGAGCTGGTCGGGGGATATCACACTGAATACAGCGCCTTGAAGTTCGGCATGTTCTTCCTCGCCGAGTACGCACACATGATTACGTCCAGCGCGATGATCGCGGTTCTTTTCCTGGGCGGTGCGCACCTTCCGGGCGTGTCCCTTTGCCAGCCCGATGCAGCAACGTGGGCGGCGGTGATTGTCAAGATGTCGGTGATGGCGGCTAAGATTTGCGCCTTTCTCTTCGTGATGATGTGGATCCGCTGGACGATTCCGCGTTTCCGCTTCGATCAATTGATGCGCCTTGCGTGGAAGGGGTTGATCCCGCTCACGCTGGTTCTGTTTGCGTGGACGACGGGTTTGGTTTATTGCGGCGTGCACCGATCGCCCGGTTGGGCGCTGCTTGGGAATCTTCTGGCGGTCACGCTGAGCGTGGCTTCGGTTTCCTGGAGGGCGGCTCCGATCAGCGGACGGCAACGGAACATGCCGCTGGTCGGTCCGGCGGCGTAGACGTCGATCGTCGGGGGAGCGACTCGGAATGGTTTGATCGTTTCAGGTTGCCGCATGTGCGGACGCAACCGCATCGGGGACGAAGTAGGGGCCGCTCCCTGACGGTCGCGGTACGGGTCTTGCGAACGGCTTTTTGTGAGCCTCTAAACTGGTTTGGTTTTGCGAATGATCAAGGAAGAGGACATCCTGCTGGTCGAGGAACCGCGGCTCAGCGCGGCGGAGCAACTCTACATTCCGCCGATTCTCGAGGGAATGCGGACCACAATCGCGCACATGGGCAAGACGCTGTTGGGCAGCGCCCGCACGGTGCAATATCCCGAGCAGCAGCGCGATCTGCACAAGGAGAATTATCGGGGCATCCACCGGCTTAATCGCGACGAGCATGGCCGCGTCGCGTGCGTCGCGTGTTACATGTGTTCGACGGCGTGCCCGGCGCACTGCATCCACATCGAGGCGGGCGAGTCCCCTTGGCCGGATCGGGAAAAGTATCCCGTCAAGTTCGACCTGGACGAACTGCGCTGCATTTTTTGCGGCATGTGCGAGGAGGCCTGCCCCGTCGATGCGATCGAGCTGACGCATCATTTCGACCTCGTCGGTCGAACGCGGGACGAGATGATTCTCGACAAGGATGACTTGCTCTCCGTGTACGACGCCACGAAGGATTCGACGCCGCGGAAGAACCCGCGGATTACCGGTTATTCGAACACCAGCTCTCGTTTCTCCGGCTCCGCAGCAGGGGGCGACCCGGGCGGCGGGCCTGGCGCATCGAGAGGCTTGCCCGCATGAGCATGGATTCCGCAGTGCTGCTCTATCTTGTTTTCGCCGCCGGCGGCGCGGGGCTCTATTTTCTCATGCCCAAGGCGGAGCGCCCGTCCTCCGCGGTGGGCGTGATGTTCGGCGTAGCGTCCCTCGTCGGATTGTTCGCCTTTTTGATAAGCGACGGCCTGGGACCGCGTGCCACCGGCGCCTATTTTTGCTTTTTCGGAGGCACGGCGCTGGCGGCGGCGACGCGGGTCATCACGCACGTCAAGCCGGTGTACTCGGCGTTGTATTTCGTTCTCGTTGTGGTGGCGGTGGCTGCGCTGCTGGTGTTGCAAGAGGCTGAGTTTCTGGCCGTGGCGCTGATCATTGTGTACGCGGGAGCGATTCTGGTGACGTATCTCTTCGTCATCATGCTGGCTCAGCCGGCAGGCTCGCCGGTGTACGATCGTCGGGCCCGGGAGCCGTTCGCGGCAATCCTCGCATGCTTCGCCCTGACGGGAGCCATCGCCGGAGGGTTGCCGTCCGCCGTCGGACGCCCCAGCGTCGAATCTCGTGTCGCCGCCGCATCACAGGCCGAACCATCAGCCGGGATCGGCAACACCGAGGCGATCGGGGGCCAGGTGATGACCCGGTACGTCGTCGTACTGCAGCTTGCGGGCGTGCTGTTGTTGATCTCAATGGTCGGCGCGATCGCCTTGTCCAGAAAGCGCGTTCCCAGCGAGATGCTCACGTCCTCGCGACCCGCGCTGGGGCAGGTCGGAAAGGAGGCTGTGCCGTTTTGATCGACGGAACCGCGGGTTATCTGATACTTGGCGCGATCCTTTTCGGCCTCGGTTTGACCGGGTTTGTTACGCGGCGCAATCTGATCGTCATTTTTCTGTCAACGGAGATCATGTTCCAGGGGGTGGTGCTGACGGCTGTCGCCTTCGCGCGTCATCATCACAACTTGCAGGGGCAGACCTACGCGTTGTTCCTGTTGGTGATCGCCGCAGTGGAGGCCGGACTGGCGCTGGGAATGGTCATGCTCTTGTATCGTCGGCGAGGGACGCTGGATGCCGAAGCCTGGGCGGTCATGAGAGGATGAGATTGCGTCCTGAAGAACCCCCTCACCCTGCCCTCTCCCCCCATTGGAGGAGAGGGGTCGGCGGCGCAGGCTGGGGGTCGAGCGGAGGGCGCCGATGGTTACGCGATGTCGCATGAAACACTAAAAACTTGCAGCCTGGTCATCCTTCTCGGTCCCCTGCTCGGCGCGGTGTTGGCCGGCGCTTTGGGATCGCGGCTGACCAAAGGACGAACGCATTGGTTCTCGATCCTCGGGGTCGCGGCGGCGTTCTCGGCGGCGGTCTGCGTCCTGCGTGCCGTCGCGGGCGCGTCGGTCCATCAGGTCAGTGCACGCATCCCGATTTATGACTGGATCCCCGTCGGGGCGCGTGCGGCGCTGAAGGTCGAGTTTTTTATCGACCCGCTGACCGCGGTCATGCTTCTGGTAGTCACGGGGATATCGTTGCTGGTGGTGATCTACTCGCGCGACTACATGCGCCATCATGGCCACCCCGAGCGCGGCTACGAGCGGTTCTTTGCGTACCTCGCTCTTTTCGTTTTTTCGATGTGTGTGCTGGTGCTGGGCGGCAACTTCCTGCTGTTGTACGTCGGATGGGAGGCCGTCGGATTGTGCAGCTACCTGCTGATCGGGTTTTACTACGCCAAGCCCTCCGCGGCGGCGGCAGCGAAGAAGGCCTTCCTGGTCAATCGCGTCGGCGACTTCGGCTTCGGTCTCGGCATATTCTTGATCTACGTGACCTTCGGCACGCTGGAGTACGGACCGGTTTTCCAGATGGTCCACGAGGGCGTCAACCGGGCCGGTCAGCCGTTGTCCGAGGCTTTGGTGACGACCATCGCCCTGCTGCTGCTATGCGGGGCGTGCGGGAAGAGCGCCCAATTGCCGCTGCACGTCTGGCTGCCGGACGCCATGGAAGGCCCCTCGCCGGTCTCGGCGTTGATCCATGCCGCGACGATGGTGACGGCCGGCGTGTACATGATCGCCCGCTGCGGGGCGATTTTCACTGCGTCGCCGCTGGCCATGACCGTGGTGGCGGTCATCGGCGCGACGACGGCTCTCTTCGCAGCCACGATCGCGGTCGTGCAGACGGACATGAAACGCATTCTTGCGTACTCCACGATCAGCCAACTGGGCTACATGGTGCTCGGGGCGGGCGTGTACGCGGCCGATTCGGCAATGTTCCACCTGTACACGCACGCGTTCTTCAAAGCCCTGTTGTTTCTCGGCGCCGGAAGCGTGATGCACGCGATGGGCGGGATCATTGACGTACGCCACTTCGGCGGATTACGCCGCGCCTTGCCGTGGACGTTCGCTACGTTCCTGGTTGGATCCCTCGCCCTTGCGGGGTTCCCGATGTTCAGCGGGTTTTTCAGCAAGGACGAAATCCTGCACCACGCATTGGCGGCCCATCCGCTGCTCGGCGGGATGGGCCTGGTCACCGCGGCGCTGACGGCGTTTTACACCTTTCGCATGGTCTTCCTGGCCTTCTTCGGACAGGAGCGCTTCCCGGAAGGTGTGCATGCGCACGAATCCGGTCCGTGGATGATCGTCCCGCTGTTGCTGCTTTCCGTCGGCGCGATCGGGGCGGGATACATCGGCGTCGAAGCCACGGGCCGCAACTTTCATCGGTTTCTCGCTCCAGTTTTTGCCGAGACCTTCGCGGCGGCGCACGGCGGCGAGGTCGCTCTCGAAGCGGCTCACGCGGCGGTCGGCGGGTTTGGGGCGAAGTACGGGTTGATGTTCTTCTCCGGCGCGATATCGATCGTGGGAATCCTGGCTGCGTACATTCTCTACGTTCGAATGCCGTGGGTTCCTTCATTGGTCCGCGCGTCGGCGAGCGGGGCGTATCGGACGCTGTGGAACAAGTACTACGTGGACGAATTGTACTCCGCCGGCGTGGTGGAGCCGGCGCGCCAGACGGGGCGCGTCTGCGTGGGACTCGACGACTACCTGATCGACGGATTGCTGTGGCTGATCACGGTGATCCCCCGGGCGATCGGGTATCTTCTGCGGACGTTGCAGTCGGGATTGTTGCAGGGATACGCGCTCACTATGATCGCCGGGGCGGCGTTGATTTTATTGCTTGCGATGAGGTAACGTGCGTCGATGATTTCCAGCTGGGTATTGACCCTCCTCATCTTCACGCCGCTGGTCGGCGCGGTGCTGCTGATTCTTCCACCGTACGGGGACGACAAGGCCGTTCGGCGCGGGGCGATGATCTATTCGTTGGGAACCCTCGCCCTGGCGATCTACGCGGTGGTCCTATTTTATGGTGACGCCTACTCGATCGCCGCGGAGGACATGCGCTACCGGCTGCAACACGCCAAGCCCTGGATTGAAGGGGAGATCATCGCTGTCACTTTGTCCAACGGCAGCGTGCAGCACCTGCCGAGCATCGACATCGGTTATCGCGTCGGCGTGGACGGCATCAGCCTGTGGCTCGTGGTGTTGACCGCTTTCCTCATGCCGCTGGCAGTTTGGTCGAGTTCTACGGCGGTCACGTCGCGGGTACGCGAGTATTACTTCCTGCTGCTGCTGCTTGAGTCCGCCCTACTTGGCGCTTTCTGCGCTCTGGATCTCCTGCTGTTCTACGTTTTCTTTGAGTTCACGCTGGTTCCGCTGTATTTTCTGATCGGCATCTGGGGCGGTCCCGACCGACGGAAGGCGGCAAGCAAGTTCTTCATCTACACGCTCACCGGGAGCGTCCTGACATTCGCCGGTATCGTCTATCTTGGGTACTTCGCGTTTACGCGGATGGGGTACCTGACGACGAATATCGAAGAGCTGGTTCGGCTCGGACACGAAGGCTTCCTCCCTTTCGGGCTCCAATGCGTACTCTTTCTCGCGTTCGCGGCGGGGTTCGCCATTAAGGTTCCACTTTTCCCGTTGCATACCTGGCTGCCGCTTGCCCACACTGAAGCCCCAACGGCGGGCAGCGTAATCCTTGCCGGCGTACTTCTGAAGCTGGGAACGTACGGCTTCTGCCGCATCAGCATCCCCATGCTTCCGGACGCGGCAGCACACTTCGCTCCCGCGGTCGCATGGCTGGCGATCATCGGAATTATTTATGCGGCGCTCGCCGCCTGGGTCCAGCGGGACGTCAAGAAATTGGTGGCCTATTCCTCGGTGTCGCACCTGGGCTTCTGCATGCTCGGCCTGTTTAGCCTCAAGGTCGCCGGCGTCGTCGGCGGTTCGCTGTACATGATCAATCACGGATTGTCGACGGGGGCATTGTTCCTCGTTGTGGGGTGCATTTACGAACGATACCACACCCGCGACATCCATCAGATCGGCGGACTTGCCCGAGCCATGCCGTGGATGGCCTTTTTCCTGGTGTTCTTCACGCTGAGCAGCATCGGTCTTCCGGGGCTGAACGGATTCGTCAGCGAGTTCCTGGTTTTGCTGGGCACCGCGACCTCGGCGTCGGTGTCCGACGGTCGCCCGGCTGGCCCGCTGGGGTTCGGGTATGTCATTCCGGCGGCACTGGGAATTATTCTCGGCGCGGTCTACATGCTCTGGATGTGCCAGCGCGTTCTCTTCGGGCCGCTGAGCGAGCCGGCTCATACCCCCGACACCAGTCGCGGGCTGGCGCGGGATCTTACACGACGTGAAATATTCATTCTTGCGCCGATCGCCGCGGCTTGTCTGTTTCTTGGGGTCTATCCCAAGCCGATGGTAGATTCTTTGGAGGTCGCTACACGTCAACACATTCTGCGGGAGCCTTATACCTTCGCGATCCCCACGGAGCAGGACGAAGCTGCGATCGCGCCATCCCTGCCCGCGGTGGGAGGAATGAACACCGGCGTTGACTCCGTCGTGCTTGGACACGATTTGGACACCGCGGAGGTCCGGCCGTGACGATTGCGAACATCGCGCAACAGCTTGCTCCGGAGTGGATCCTGCTCATCGGCGCGTGCGTCGTGATGCTGGCCGGCCTGACGCGCCCCGTATCCCGAACGCTGGTCGGCACGCTGGGAGTGGCCACGATCCTCGCCGCCCTTGGCGCATCGCTCACGTTGTCGCACGCAAGCACGCCGGCCGAGGTGCTTCCAGGCGTCTTGATCGACTCGCTCACGCATTACGTCCGCTGGCTCTCTCTGGGGGTCGGCGTGGTGCTCGTATTGGTCAGTTGGCACCAACCCGTCGACGAGGAGTACGGCGAGTACATGTCGATGGTGCTGTTGTCGTTGCTTGGGGTATTGTTGACGGCCTCGGCCAACGACTTGCTGGTTTTGTTCTTCGCCATCGAGCTGGTCAGCATTCCAACCTACGTGTTGATCGCCTTGAGCCGGACGGACGCGCGGGCCTCGGAGAGCGCCGTCAAGTACTTCTTCCTCGGTGCCCTGTCCGCCGCGATCCTCGCTTACGGATTCGCTTTTCTCTACGGATCCACGGGAACGACCTCGCTGCTGACGATGCAAGCCGGGCGTGCGGTTCCGACGCTGAGCGCCCCAACGGCATCTCACACGCTCGCGACCATCGGTTTGATTCTGGCGATCGGCGGATTGCTATTCAAGATTGCGGCTGTCCCGTTTCACGTTTATGCCGCCGACGTGTACGAAGGCGCAGCCGCCCCGATCACGGGCTTGTTGGGCTTCGTTCCGAAACTGGCGGGGTTTGTCGCGCTCTGCAGACTTCTCGCCGCCTTCCAATGGCAGCCCGGCCCCGAGATCCTGTGGTTGATCTGGATCGTCGCGGCCGCCACCATGACCGTCGGCAACGTGCTGGGTCTGCTACAGCGGAACGTCAAGCGCATGCTGGCGTATTCAAGCATCGCCCACAGCGGATACATGCTTGTCGCAGTGCTTGTCGGCCCGGTCGGCGGTCGGGGACCACTCGGCGACGGCGTCGCCTCGATGCTCTTCTACGTGGCGGTGTACGGGGTGATGAACCTGGGTACGTTCGCCGTGTTATCGTGCGTGCGCATCGGCGAGCGCGAGGCCGACACGCTGGACGACCTGGCCGGTCTTGCCCGCCGTCAACCCGCCGCGGCACTCGCCCTGTCGGTGTGCGTATTCAGCCTGATCGGTCTGCCGCCCACCGCCGGATTCGTGGGCAAACTTTACGTCTTCGGGAGCGCGTTTTCGTTGTCCGAGGCCCACCCGATGCATGATCCGATGATCGCCCTGGCGATTCTCGGCGTCCTGAACGCAGCCGTCGGAGCGGCCTACTATCTGCGCATTGTCGCGACGGTGTACATGGATGACGAACTGGAGCCTTCGCGAAGTTACGGCGGCGGCGCTGTACGCCTTGCGGTTGGCCTTTGCGCTTTGCCCCTGCTGTTGATCTTCGCCTGGCCCGGCTATCTTCGCGCCGACTCGCTCCGGGCGACGACGGCGTTGCGCAGGGTTGTCGGCGACCACTCGCTCGCCGATCCGTCGGCCCAACGCCCGACGGAGCTGGTGGCCCATGACCAACCGCGTCCCGCTCACCCGTGAACAAGTTCGTCGCGTGGACCAACTCGCGGTGTCACGTTACGGCATCCCGAGCATCATTCTCATGGAGAATGCGGGGCGGAACGCGGCCGAGATCATCGAGCAACGCTTCGGAGCGGTCGCCCGACAAGCCTTCATCGTCGCCGGTCCGGGGAACAATGGCGGCGACGGCTGCGTCATCGCGCGACATCTGCACAATCGAGGTTGGGGCGTTGCCCTGCTGCTCGCGGGAGACGGCGCCCAACTCACGCCCGACACGTCCGTCAACTTCCGCATCCTTGAGGCCATGCGATTATCGATCGCCATCGCAACCGAGCTCGACGCGCAGCGGGCCATTCTCCAAGGCCTTGAGGGCGGCGTGCTCGTCGACGCCGTCCTTGGTACGGGCTTTGCCGGCACACTTCGGGCATCGACCATTGGGCTGATTGAGGCCATGAATGCCGCGAAAAAACTTGCGACCGTCGCCATCGACGTTCCCTCGGGTCTGGATTGCAACACGGGCTTAGAGGGCGGGGCGGTCGTTTGCGCCGATGCCACGATCACGTTTGTCGCGGAAAAGATCGGCTTCTCCCGTGGCCATGCGCAGAGATATCTGGGTGTCGTCGAGGTCGCCGACATCGGCGCTCCACGTGGGATCGTTGACGAGGTGTTGCATGATGCCGCCCGGTGAAGCTTCACGCGCGGGCGTCAAGCGGTCGCCCACTCGGCGGCAGATCCACGCTTCGCGCGAGCCGACACGCCGCCGTCGATGCCACTCAACGCCGGCAACTCTTTGGGTCGCCATGCTTCCGTTCCTGATTTCGCCGTCGTCGCCGACGGAGGAGAGCGAAGCGCTGCGGATTTGTGGACCTGGTTGCCGGACGGTCACGACGCCTCACTATCGCATTGCATCGGCTGCGCCGGAGGAACGGATCGCGGCATGTACCCAAACACTCGAAGCGGTCTACGGCGAGGTCTTTGCTTTTCTTCCCGAACTCGGACTTCAGCCTGCGGATGACCGGTCTCCGCTGCCGGTGGTGTTATTCACTGAGCATAATCGTTTTGCTGCGGTGGCGGAGGCCGCGGGCCTTCCGCGCGACGTCGGCGGTTTCTACGACGTGCGAGCTGATCTCGCGGTCCTGTTGGACGCGGCCTCCATTCCCGCGATCCAGGAGGTCGATGCGCGTATCAGAGAGTTCGCAACGGGAGCCGAAATCGACGCAGCCGACGGCGGTACCGCCAGCGAATTGACCAACCCAGCCGCCCGGGCCCAAATCGTTAACTGGAGGGCCAGACGGGACGCCATCGTGGAGCAGCACGATCGCCTCGTCCTTCGTCACGAGGCGGCTCACCAACTCTTCTATCGCTTCGGCGTACACCAGCGCAGTGCGGCCAACCCCGTTTGGCTCGTCGAGGGACTCGCGTGCCAATTCGAGACTTCCGCCGGTCCGGGTGCGGTGGGTCCGCCGTCAACGAATCCCTACCGGCTATCCGACCTCGAACGTTCCGCAGTTCGTCGCCGACCGCCTCAACCGAGCGACGTTCGGTCGAACCGGCCCGAGGAGCAAGCCGCCACGTGGATTCCCCTCAGGAAGCTGCTCGGCCAAACGGATCTTCCGGCAGCGTCCACGCCGGACCGGGCCGCCCTGTTCGCCGAAAGTTGGGCGTTGGTTTACTATCTGCGGGCACAACACGGGGTCCGCTTCGCGGAGTATCTCCGCGAAACCGCCTCGCGCGGTCCGGCTGCGACGGACGCCGGGG
>JBBTCJ010000042.1:0-21048 GCA_038043285.1 Planctomycetota bacterium
ACTACTCCAACAGCCCGACCTACGACGACGTCTACGACTGGTTCCGCGGTCCGTCGAACGCCCGCGTCCATCAGCTGCGCTTCGGCGCCGTGAATCTCGATCCGAAGGTCGTTGACCTTGCCATGCGCCGCGTGCCTTGTCGCAATCTCGGTTTGGTGGATAAGGACGCGTTGGGCCAGATCGTCCCGGCGAAGGAGACGAACGAGTTGGCAAGCATCTTCGCGCCCATGGGTCTAATGATGCTGATGCTGATGGTCGTGATGGTCGGGGCAACGCCGCTTCTCCAGGGCGTGCTGGAGGAAAAAACCAACCGTATTGCGGAGGTGTTGGTGGGATCCGTTCCACCTTTTCAGTTGATGCTGGGCAAACTGCTGGGAATGGTGGGCGTGTCGTTGACCATTGCAACGTTCTACCTCGTAGGTGGTTTTGTTGCCGTCCACCAGGCCGGTTTGGGGCACCTTTTTCCCACGAAACTGGTTTGGTGGTTTGTGGTGTTCCAATCGCTGGCGGTGTTGATGTATGGCTCGCTTTTTATCGCCATCGGGGCGGCCGTCACCGACCAGAAGGAAGCCCAGAGCATGATGACTCCGCTGATGGTCGTGGTGATGTCGCCGATGTTCGTGTGGATGAACGTCGTCCGCGAACCGACCTCGACGCTCTCATTGATGCTGTCGCTGTTTCCACCGGCGACCCCGATGTTGATGCTGGTTCGTCAAGCGGTGCCGCCCGGGATCCCGCTGTGGCAGCCGGCGCTGGGGATTGTTCTTATGGTTATCACGACGCTCGTGCTGGTCCTCGCGGCAGGACGAATATTCCGCGTGGGCTTCCTCATGCAGGGTAAGGGCGCCCGCGTCGGTGAGATGCTGCGATGGGTTTTTCATGGGTGAACGGCACCGCGCCTACCTGTCATGACGTCGGAATGAACGGCAGGTCACGAATCACGACCACTTTGAGCCGGACGATTCGGTACGCCGCCGCCGCAAGTTCTTCCCGCTTCACGCCGAGTTCTCCCGCGACGTGTTTTAGGAGGTGGTCGCGTTCCGCCAGGAACGCGGCCTCCACGTCTTGCTCGACCCCGCCGGCGAGTTGCAGCCCGAGTCGGCGATCGTAGACCACGTCGTCGACGTCCAGGCCGTTCGACGGCAGAACATTTGCCGCTTTTTCGCACAGTTGAGCGAAGCAATCGCGTAACCGCTGCATGTCGACGCTGAGCAAGTCCTCATCTGCCAACATGGCTTGGACGTGGATCGATTCCTGCGGCGGTCGTCTCATGGCAAGCAGGACCATACCGGGCGGGGGCCAACGTCCCATCAGAGCCAAGTCCGCCTCGGCTCAGCCCAGAGGCAGTTGATACGACCCGATGTATCCGCGGTCCTGGAGATGCTTGAACAGCTCCGGCAGACCGGGAAAAACCGCGGTGGCCGTCTCGGTGATAAACGGTGAAGGCTCGGTCTTTGGCCTCCAGACGATGTAAACCTCCTTGGTTCCCTCGTAAGCGTGCTGCAACTCGCGCTCGACGCCGGACGAAATGCCGGGGCGACCGTCGGGCAGCTCGGGAATGTAGCTCACGATGATGTGCGACTGGTCGATCAGTTTGAAGTCGCGGGCATAGATCTGCGCGTCGATGTCACGGGCGATCCGGGTGATCTCGCTGACATCGATTCTCAGCCTTCGACCGTGGACGTTCACGACGACTTCGTCGTCGCCTCGCTTGGTGGCTTCGCCCGCGTCGTAGAGCAGGCGCTTCTCGTCCAGGTCAGCAGGGTCGAAGGTGATGAAGTGTTCCGCGAGCGCGTCGCGGAACTGCTCGATTTCGCGCAACACCTCCGGCAACTCCATCACGTGCGTCATGGGGAATGAAGGATAAACCCGTCGCCGGTGAGGTTCAAACATCAGCCGATAGATCGCCTGGGCGTTGATGCGCGGAGTGCTGCGCGAGACGACGTAAGCGCGGCCATACCCCGCGACCGCCTCAGCCATCGCCTCGGTCACCACGATTTCCTCCTCGCGCCAGACGAGAATGTCCTTGAGCGTGTGCCGCAACTCGTGCTCGCGTTGGAGCCGCTCGTGCACCACGTCAACGTTGTCGACCAGGGTGATATACAAGTCGGCGTCGAGTTCCTGCATTTGAGCGTGGTCGTAAGCATGGAAAAGCCCGTGCTTCCAACGGAAAGTCGCGTGGGTGTTGACCAGGACGTTGGCCCCGGTTGCGGCCGCCTGGAGCACGTCCTTGAACACGCTTCGGCGGAGCGCGGTCAGTCGCTGTCGTGGGAGGTCAAGGATTCGTCCTGGGGCGACGTCCGGTGCTTCGGCGTACATCAGGTCGCCGACGTTGAATAGCTGTACCTCGTGCCCGTGTGCCTGAGCGAGTCGAACGACTTGTTCCAGGAAAGGTTTCTTGTCCAGCCCAACCTGCCCAGTCACGATGGTCCGCACGCCGGGCCTCGGCGGGCGATTGCGTTGGAAGGAAAATTGGGAGGATGCGGCGCCGGTGGTCATGCGAGGCGCCGCCCCGAGAGGCTACTCAGCCGGGACGGCGAATTCCTGCACCCAATAGGATCCATACTCGCCGCCTTCGCGCACGCCGATGCCCACG
This sequence comes from Planctomycetota bacterium, assembly GCA_038043285.1. Classification (GTDB taxonomy): domain Bacteria; phylum Planctomycetota; class Phycisphaerae; order UBA1845; family UBA1845; genus JBBTCJ01. Next base: position 2,597 of record JBBTCJ010000042.1, read on the forward strand.
TCGACCCACTTGGAATCAAGAATGATGTCGCGGTGGGCCGGGCTATCCATCCAGGCCTTTACCACGTCCGCAGGCGTTTCCTGCCCCGCGGCCAGGGTCTCGCCAATCCAAAGGAAGCGATAACGCCCGATCACCGCCCGGTCGCCCGGTCCGTATCCGCTCAGCGGGTCAATGTGCTCCAGAAAATCTTCCTCGATCATGCGGCACGCGTAATCCGACGCGATCTTGTCGAGCTGTTCGTTGCGAATGACCGGAGGAAGCTCCTCGACCGCCCGCTCAAGGTTGATCAGTTGGAGAACCTGGTCCGCCAGACGGTCCGACTCATCGGTCAGAATGCACCGACCCGCAACTTCTCCGGCATCATCCACCCCGGCGATGTCGCCCTCGGCGGAGAAGCACCCTCCCGCGAGGGGAAGGGGGATCAGCAGAACCTGGAGGATAAGCCTCCGAAGCGAAGTCCGGGCCGCCGTCGCCGCACCGCAAAGCTTGCTGGAGGAAGATCCCATCACAAGTGAATTTTACGCCGTGCGGGGCAACCGGACAAGCCATCGACCCAGACGCATGAAACACCGTCGTTACGAGCGGGGCAGCATCCCGCCGGGCTACGCCGGACGGTGGGCAAGTAATATCGTGCTATCGGACCTGGACGACGGATTCTTGAGGTATCCCGCCAGATCGACGAGCAGCTCGTCCAAGGCCGCCGATGCCGACCGGCCAAATCCTTCGCACAGGGTCTCGACAAGCCGGCTTTCGCCAAGCGATTCGCCGCTCTCGTTCGTCGCCTTGACGCAGCCGGGGGTGTAGAACGCCAGCGTCTCCGAGTCATTCACGCGAATGGTCAGACCCGTGTATTCGATCGGCTGACCGTTGCCGACCGCAGGCGAATCCAACTTGGTCAGCTTCTTCGCTTTTCCTCCTTGGCCCACGAGAATCGCTCCGATCCGACCTGCCGTAGCGATTTCCGCGGCTCCACTCTTGGGATTCACGACCGCCGCGACCACGTCGACCGAACAGGGATCGGCTTCATCCGAGAGCAGCCAATTCAGGGCCTTCAAGAGCACCCGCGGCGGATCGGCGTGAAGCACCGAAACCCGAAAGGCGCCGCGGATCTCTGCCAAGGCGACGAGCGTCCGTGCCGATCCCGCGACAACCCGAGCAACCAAGATCGCGGCCAGACCGTTGGGCATCTTGGCCACGTCCATCAGATCCCCGTTTTGTTCCGCTCCACGCGACGAATGATACGCCAATTCCAGCTTGGACCAGGTGGGAACCTTGCGCGGCTCCAGGCAGGCGAGCGGTCCAGCCGCCGCGGCGCCGGTCGGAGCGACCGATGATCGGATGTCCCCGTGGAGGGGGGTGTGCAGCAGAGGCGCAATCACGCTCGCCAAGGTCGTCAAAAGGTCCAAGTCGGCGTCGTCATACACCCGCGCGTGGCGGAGCGTGTCGGCGTACAGCAAGCCGATCGGTCCGTGCTCACCCGGAATGGGCACGGCCAGCACCGACTGCGTCACACCGTCGCCGGTCCTGGGGACGGTGATGCATTGTTGCCGGTTCAGGCATCGGTAGACGTACGTCTCGAGTTTGGGCGGCTGGAGACTTGTTGGCGTCCCTTCCAGGCGGCCGTCCATGTATTCGATCTCGGCGTCCGGTTTGGTTCGCAAACCCATCCAGACCATCCGAGCGCCCAGGTTGGGTTCCAGCGTTCGAAGGATCGCCTCCATCAGCGATGGAAGATCAGAGCAGGATCGCGCTGCCAAAAGAACCGCCGCCAGCGTCGCGCGGCGTTGAGCGTTGAGTTTAACGTCCGCGTCCGGCTTCCGGACTATGCTTCGCGGAGGCAATGGAAATTGTCGAATCAGCGCAAGCTCGTCGACCTTCCCCGGCTCTGGCAGGACCACCTCGCCCTCGGGTTCGATCGAGAAGCGCAGTTCAAACCGCGCGACGGTGATGACGTCGCCATCCGTAACCGTGACGCGCCCCGACACCGGTTGCTCGTTGAGCCGACTCTGCCGATCGTCGCGGGTCATGGGGACGTAGACCCAGTCGTCGCCGACGATATCCAGCGTGGCATGATGCGAGGCGATTTCGACGTCGGGGAGTTGGACGAGGTTCCCGGAGTGGGATCCGATGGTGACCGGTCCGGATCGGAACTCGAAGTCGCGAACGTTAGGGTTCGCGTCGGTGATCGTCCGCATGTCCGTGACCTGCAATCGCATTCGTTCGGCTTCTCCCCGCCTCGCCCCAACGCCTTGCGGACCACGCCTCGGACCGTTCTAATCCACTGCTGGGCGATTCTAGCGAAAGGATCTCCGTGTGACTATGGCTTGCGCGGATCATGTGAGTAGTTCCAGGAAGATCGCGAAGCGGCTGACGTTGGGGCATAGCCCCGACCCTGACGATGCTTTCATGTTTTACGCGCTGGCGGAGAACAAGATCGACGCCGGCGGGTGGGTGTTTGAGCACGTTTTGCAGGACATCCAAACGCTCAACGACCGTGCCCTGCGCGGCGAACTGGACGTCACCGCCATCAGCATCCATGCCTACCCCTTCGTCGCCGACAAGTACGTCCTGACGAGCTGCGGCTGCAGCATGGGTGATGGCTACGGCCCGATGGTGGTCGCGCGCGAGGTGATGACCGTCGCCGACCTTCGCGGACGCCTCATCGCCGTCCCCGGGGAGCGGACGACCGCCTTTCTGGTGCTCAACCTATTGTTGGGACGGGGGAACTTCCGGCACCGAGTGATCATGTTCGATCAGATTCTCGACGCCGTAGCTCGCGGCGACGTGGATGCCGGACTTGTCATTCACGAGGGTCAGCTGACGTACGCGAACCATCGCCTTCACCTGGCGGTTGAACTGGGGCGGTGGTGGAAGCAGACAACGGGCTTGCCGCTTCCGTTGGGCGGCAATTGCATCCGCCGTGATTGGGACCTTGACACCGCGGAGCGGGTCACATCCGTTCTACGCCGCAGCATCGAGTACAGCCTCGCGCATCGCCGGGAAGCCGTGGAACATGCCATGCGTTACGCCCGCGACCTGACGCCGGAGCTGGCCGATAGATTCATCGGACTGTACGTCAATCAATGGACTCTGGATTACCGCGAAACTGGACGAGAAGCCGTTGCCGAACTGCTTCGCCGCGGGCATCAGATCGGCTTGGTACCGGCGCTTTTCAAGGTCGATTTCATCGGGTAGGACGTACGAACGCGGGAATCATCGAATCAAAGAAGGGTAAGGCACAATGAGCAAGCACGACAATCCAGGGCCCAAGCGGTTTCACGATCGCCAGGAGCAGGACAAAACTTACCGCAAACAGCTTCCGGGCGAAGACGAGGAGCCATTGCCTTCCCCCGTCGATCCGATCCAGGCGGGGAAAAAGCCCGGACGAAACGACCCCTGTCCCTGCGGAAGCGGCAAGAAGTACAAACAGTGTTGCGCCGCCAAGCCCTAACTCCACGGCCGAGAAGGCAAGTCCTCGTGGCCTCGACCGGCGAAGGATCGAACCGTACTCCTCAAGTGCGACGACAAAAAGAAAACGCGCCGCACGAGGCGGCGCGAGGGTGCTCCACGCCAACTTTCGGCTGCCGCGGACCGGACCGTCTTCAATTCCCGCTTACGGCTGTGGCGGGATGTTCGCCTTCGCGGCGCAGCGAACGATCTTACCCTTTTGCGACCGCTCAATAAGCCCCGACTGCTGCCAGACCTTCGCGAGCTTGGCCACGCAGCTAACAAACTTTCCGTGGTTCCGAGCATCCACCGCACAGATCTCGACCTCATCGGCCATCGAGCAACCTACGTCCGACACCGCATTGGGTACGTTGGTGGCGCAACCGTCGATGACCAGAAGCTCGGCGAGGTCCGAGGCCGCGCAAGAATCGAGCTGATCGCAGATGCCGTCACCGTCGGTGTCCACGATCGGTTCCGTACATCCGGACGTCTGGGCGTAGGTCGCGGACTTGGAAGACGTCCAAACGACCACCGCGACCGCAACCAAACCGATAAGTGAAAGACCGAAGAACTCTCGACGCATTTTTCCACTCCTGTTTTTGGAAGAACCTTGCCTCACGGCGTGTCCCATGAACCCGGCGCCATTCTAGCCCATCCCATGACCCCTGCACAAGCCGTCCGGCGTACGATTGCGCCGTCTAGCCCCGTCGGTGGCCCGGGTATCTTACCCGTCCAATAGGTCCGAGGACAGTGGGACACCGGTCATAGAAGGCTGAGATCGCCACAAAGTAATCCAGGTTGAGCAACTTGGACGGCTGCGCGCCACCCCTTGGGTCCGAAAAAACCCGGCTGGTTCGGGCTTTCGCTCGGCGTCTGATGCAAATAAAACCGTACCCGCCGCGAATCCCCTCACGGATGGACGTAACAACGTCAGTCTTGCAAAGCCGCCCGACTGGTGAGCGGAATCCGCGGGTGAGGTGGCCGGTGGGTGGGACTAGGGGGTTCAGCCGCAGTTGATGCTAGATGCCTTCAGCCGGTACGCTTGGTACGGAAGCTGACGCCCTTCGGTGGAGTATGTGGTGCATGTTCGAAAAACTCCAATTCATGCGACTCCGAACCGCTGAAAAAGCGCTTGGCAATGGTCGGCTGGATGAGGCCTATCGTCTGGCGTCGGCGGTCGACCTCAAAGACCAAAAGCGAGCCAGAGCGATCCTCGCGTCGCTGACGCCCTTGCTCCTCGAGCGAGCTCGCGAACATTACCGCTCGGACCGTTTCACCGAAGCTCTGATGGATTTGGATCGAGCCGCAGCCGGCGGTACCCACAAGGAGGAGATTCAGGAGCTGCGGGGTTACGTTCGCGTCGTCGCAGCCGAGCAGGCCCGGCAGGATGCGTCCAAGTTTGAGCGGATCGCTGCCGCAGAGAAACGAATTGAACGCGGTTCCGTTGCCGCGGCAAGGAATATGCTCCAACGCGCCCCTGGGGACGATGTCGCCGCCCAGGCCGCCCTCCGTCGCGCCACCGAGCGAGCGGAGGAGGCACAGCAGGCGGTTGAGCAAGCCCAACGTCTTTGGGCCTCGGGTCAGACCAGCGCCGCTGTCGAGCGACTTCGCAAGGCCCGATCCCTCGACGCTCATCAAGAGAACCTCGCCGCCACAGAATCCTCGCTTTGTGAGCAGGTGATCGAGAGCGCCCGCCAGGCGTTCATCGAAGGGGTTGTCGGGCGGGCCGCCTCGGAGCTGGCCTGCCTTGGCGAACTGGGAAGGGACTTGCCCGCTCGCCGGGAGCTTTCCGACTTGCTGATCCTCGCCCGGGAAGCCGCCGATTTGCTGCGGAATCATTCGTACGCGGACGCTATGCGTAAGATGAGAGCGCTGTCACGTCGAATTCCGGCGGCCAAGTGGGCCGGCGCCGTCGTCGAGAACCTCCGACAAATCGAGGAACTCCAGACCTCGCTTGGGGCCGGCCCGCTGGGCGAAAGACTCGAGGCCTCGATCAACAGGCTGCCAACGACTCCGGCAGCTCGTGGCGAACGTTCTCCCGATGCCGGTCGACGACCCCGCCCGCTGGACGAAACCATGGCGCTTCCGGCAGGTTCATTCGGCGCCATTCCCGAACGGCTCTTGCTTCTGGTCGATGGCGGAGGAAGCTATCTGGTGCTCCGCGGCGACCAAGCCTCGATCGGTCGCGCGGCGTCGGACGTCCCGGCTGACGTTCCGCTTTTTGGCGACATCGCGGAGCGGCACGCCAACATCGCCCGCGTGGATGACGATTATTTTCTGTTCACCACCAAGGACGTGGAGGTCGCCGGCCGGCCGGCGCAACACGCCCTGCTGCGCGACGGAGACCGGGTCATGTTCGGTCGGAAGGCGAAGTTCACGTTTCGTTTTCCAACGCGCATGAGCCGCACCGCCGTGCTCGACCTCAGCGACACCACCAAGATGCCCAACGACGTGCGCCGAGTCGTCCTGTTCCACCAGCACGCAACGATCGGCAATGGGCCGACGTGCCATGTTTCGTGTCGTCACGCGGGTCCGGTGCTCGTTCTGTTTGAGCGCCAAGGCGGCCTGTGGATTCGGGCAAAAAGTGACGGGCACGTGGATACCGAGGCTAGGTCCATTCGGCTGGGGGAATCGATGGACGTCGCGGGCCTGACACTTGTGGTCAAGCCCTGGACGACGTCAGTGCCCGGGGCGAGGATCGCGTAAGTACGGTACTTTCGACCAGCTTCGCGTACAGCAGACCCCCTCAAAGGCTGCGGGAAGGGCGCGGGCAAGGGGATCGAGGACCAAGTAGATGCCGACGCCCGCGGCTTTGTAGCGGGTGGCAAAGGCCTTGCCGCGGCTCAACTGCGGAATACCAGGCGACGGACCATGGCATATACGTTCAAACATGGCGATCGGCCGCTCGACGATTACACGATTCAACGTGCGATCGGACGAGGCGGATTTGGAGAGGTATACTACGCGATCAGCGACGGAGGCCGCGAGGTCGCCCTCAAGTACCTCAAGGATAATCCGCAGGTCGAGTTGCGCGGCGTCAGCAACTGCATCAACCTCAAGAGTCCGCACCTGGTTTCGGTATTCGACGTTAAGAAGAACGCCCAGGATGAATATTTCATCATCATGGAATATTGCTCCGGACCGTCTCTGCGCGACCTGCTGCTGGCCGAGCCGAACGGGTTTTCTCCGGAAAAGGCCGCGTTTTTCGCCCGCGAGTTGGCCAAGGGACTCGCCTATCTCCACGATCGCGGCATCGTCCATCGGGATCTCAAGCCCGGCAATGTCTTTTTCGACGACGGGTACGTCAAGATCGGGGACTACGGCCTCAGCAAATTCATGTCCGTGTCCCGGCACAGCGCGCAGACGGCGAGCGTGGGCACGGTTCACTACATGGCCCCGGAGATCGGCAGCGGCAATTACTCCAAGGGCGTCGACATTTACGCCCTCGGCGTGATTCTTTACGAACTGCTCCTCGGCAAGGTTCCTTTCGAGGGTTCGACGATGGCCGAGGTGCTCATGAAGCACCTCACGGCGCAACCGGAGCTTGACGCGCTGCCGCATTCGTTCGGGCGCGTCATTCGCAAGGCCTTGCAGAAGGATCCCAAGGATCGCTACCAAACGGTTGACGAGATGTTGGACGACCTCCTCTCCGGGGAGGAGATCCAGAAGAGCCTTGCCGGATTCAGCACCAAGAGCTTGGAGGGCGCCGTCCGTGTTGGCGGACAGGACCGGACTGATTCTCCGGCGTTATCCCCGAATCCGTTTCGCGGACCGATCGATGGACCGCCGCCGCTGCCCCGCTCGGCAGGACGACCAACCCCCGGCGATCATCACACGCCGCTGCCCGATCGTGTAGCAAAACGAGTCGATCGCATCTCTCGCAAGCTGGAAAACAAACTGGCCCGGCTGGCGGCGAAGCATGGCCGGGGGCACGCCCCCGCGCCCTCCACGCCGGTTGGCGACGAAGGTGGAGTTCCCTATGCCGTGCCGCTGCCGCCTGCCTCGTTGCGAGGAAAGCGCAATGCCCTGGTTGCCCTGCTCACGGCCGGATTCTCGGTTGCCTACGGCTTGCTGGTGGGGAACACAGTGCGGGCGGATCGGTTTCCGCCGGAGGAGTTCGGAGCCTCGGCGGGCATGCTCGTCGCAGCCATGTGCGGCGCGATTGCGTTGGGGCGCTTGGCCGGTGGTTGGTTTGCGGTGAAGGACGGACCCCAGTGGGCGGAGCGGTTGATTCGAGCGATTGTCGCTGCCCCGCTGTTGGCGATCGCTTGCGCCCCCATTCTTGATGCCAACGGCGATGCCGGGTTGGCCCTCTGGTTGGGGATGGTGATCGTCGCGGTCTTCGTCAACTGGCAGAAATCCATTGACCACGCGATGGAGGGACAAATCGGCTGGGGACCGATCTTCGGCGCCGCCATCGGCGGATTGATCGTCACGGCCATACTTGCGTCGATCCTGCATGTCAGACCATGGCCCGAACAGCTCATGTTCATCGCCGCGGGCGTTGCAGGAATCGCCTCCTTTATCGTCCAAGCTGCGGCAAGCTGGGGCCCGATGACCCGACTTCGTTCGGGTACGACGCCGACCAACGTGGATGACGGGCGTCCCGGCGGCGATGCGACCGCGATTCCCCCAGGGGAATGGGAATCTCCTCGTCGCGCTGCCCAGCCGGCCCAGTCGGAACCGCAGGCCGCGCACCAAACCTCACGAGCAACCGGCGCCACGCCGGAGGCTATGGAATGGGCGCCCTATCCGATCGGCAGGATCCCTCGTTGGGCGATCACTCGCATGTTCTGGGGCTTGATGGCGTTCGCGTTCATGGCCGGAACGGTCGTCACCTTCATTATTTCGCTGGTGGCCCGTGACATGACCTACCACGACGCGACCGCAGTGATCATCGGTTGCAGCGCCTCGGCCGCCATGATGTTGTTCGCGTTTCGCAAGACGTTCCCCTTTCGCCCGATCGGATTCTGGCGAGATTCATTCCGCCCGTTTCTGATCTCCATGTCGCTCTTCGGCATCGGTGGGACGATCACGGGCATTGCACGGGAATGGAACCACCATGATTCCGACGACCTCTTCCGCTCGCACATCCAGGTGGTCAGTCGAGTGCAACAGCACGCCACTGCCCGGCTTGCCGAGGCCGAACAAGCCATTGCCATGCCGCGCGTTCCCAAGAGCCATCGCCCGCCCCGACCCCCCGAAACCCCCCTGGCGGTAGGGGAGCCTGAGCCGATCGAAGTCGATGTCGACGTTCCCAGGGCCTGCCTGAACGATGGAGCCAGGGCGTGCCTGATCTCCGGGTTGGTTGTCTCGTCGATCTCGTTTCTCTATCTCAACATGTTTACGGGTCGTCGCCCAAAATCAGCCGCGCCGTTTCTCACCGGCAACGCCCGACCCGACGCCGCGTCGGTGTAGTACGCACGAAAACACCGAGAGAATGCTCCGTTACCAACCGCGATCTTCAAGTCGCGCGGGGACGTCAGTACCGGCTCGCCAGGCAGACCCGTTTGGGCTGATCGGGTGATGCGGGTACGATAGGGGCGGATGGTTGGTGTCGTTCCGAGCGACCTCCCACCCGACCTGCTTTGCGGAGATGTCGCGTCCGTATGGAAACCAGTCCCGGCGCGGATCAATTCCTGGTCGATCGAATACGCCAAGGCGATCAGTCGGCCTGGCGCGAGTTAATCGACCGCTTCACCGGTCGGCTCCTCGCGTTCGCTCGATCCCGCTGTTCCAGCCTCGCCGACGCGGAGGATCTGGTTCAGGAATCCTTCGTTGGATTCCTTCAATCGCTTTCGCACTATGACCCGCAGCGCTCGCTGGAGACGTACCTGTTCACCATTCTCCGTTACAAACTCTACGACCTCCTGCGGCAGCGCAAATCTACGGTCATCTCTGCGCCCGCCGACGCCGAGGATTGGTGGGACCGCGTTCTCCCCGGTTCCGAGGAGACGCCCAGCGGAATCGCCCTACAGGCGGAAGCCAAGTTCCACCAGGAATCGCTGCTTGCCGACCTGCTTCGACAACTGATTTACGAGTTGCGCGATCGAAATGCCTTCACCGATTTACAGGTCATCGAGCTGGTCTTTTACGCCGGTCGGCGGAATCTCGACGTGGCGGAGCTTCTGGAAATCGACCAGAAAGCTGTCGCGGGCATCAAGTTCCGCGCCATTCAAAAGCTCCAGAACTTTCTTGCCGAGCGCGATCCCCAAGCAGTCGCTTGCCTCGCTGACGCCGCCGCCGACGTGGCCGTCGCGCGAGTCTGGAAGGAGCAGCGCCTGACCTGCCTCAAGCGCAACACCCTCGGGGCGTATCTCCTCGGCGTCCTCGACGAACCCTGGCGAAGCTACACCCAGTTCCACCTCGACGTCGTCGGCTGCCCGATGTGCCTTGCCAACCTCACGGATATCCAGGCCGAGGAGGAGCAATGCGGCCCGACGGACACCGAAAGACTCTTCCAGTCCAGTGTGGGATTCCTGAAGCGGCCTGAGTGATACCAATCTCGATTCAGCCTGCCGATTGGCGAGCCGCCGGCGGGACGAACCTCCCATCACGAACGCAACTTGCTCGCATGGGCGGAAAAAACGCAGCGTGACGGTCCTCTTTGTTCGGCGGTGAATTGCTTCGCAAACCACACGTCAAATCTTCAACTGATCGCGCAGGTATTCCACACAGCGAGACTTGTCGATTCGGATCTGCGAGGCATCGTCGCGGTTTCGTACCGTGACTGTGCCGTCCTCCTTGCTTTGGCCGTCGATGGTGAAGCAGAACGGCGTGCCGGCCTCGTCCATGCGGGCGTAACGCTTGCCGATGGACTGCTTGGCGTCGTACTGACAGGTGTAGTGCTTGCGGATTTCGCGGTAGATCGGCTCGGCGATCTCCGGCATGCCGTCCTTGGCGACCAGGGGGAACACCGCCGCCTTGATCGGCGCCAGCCGCGGGTGGAACTTCAAGAACTCCGGGCTGGCGCGGGATTCGTCGTAGGTGTAGGCCTCGCAAATCGTCGCCAGCGCGAAACGGTCCACGCCGGCGGAGGGTTCGATGACGTGGGGGACGTACTTTTCCTTCGAGTCGTCGATGACGGCGAAGGCGTTCTCGTCGTTGCGCGAGAACTTGCCGTGCTGGTTGAGGTCGAAGGAGCCGCGATGGGCGACGCCCTCCAACTCCTGCGGCTCGTCGGAGAAGGGAAACAGGTATTCGATGTCCGTGCACGCCCGGCTGTAGTGAGCCAGCTCCTTTTCGTCTTGCTGTCGGGGGCGGAGTCTTTCACTTCGGATGTTGAGCGATTCGTACCATCTGATCCGCAGATCGCGCCAGAATTCGTACCACTGCATCGACTCGTTGGGGTGGCAGAAGAACTCGATCTCCATCTGCTCAAACTCGCGCGAGCGGAAGGTATAGTTGCGCGGGTTGATCTCGTTGCGAAACGCCTTGCCCATCTGCGCGATGCCGAAGGGAATCTTCACCCGCGTGGAATCCATCACGTTCTTGAAATTGGCGAAGATGCCCTGGGCGGTTTCGGGACGAAGATACGCAAGGCTCGCCGCATCTTCCAGTGCGCCAACATGCGTTTGAAACATGAGGTTAAAGGAGCGTGGTTCTGTTAGGCAGTTTTCTTCTTTGCACGCTGGGCACTTTATCGGCAGAAACGGAGAAAACTCAGGATCAACACGTGAATTGACAGCAAAAACCATAGGTTTCACGAGCAGCTTTTGTTCCCGCGCGCTTAGCTGAGCCAATTCTATAGCTTCCGCGCTAGACGATGCGATTACGGTTTTCTCGAGTGGCGCAGCAGCCTTGCGCATCTCATACTCTATAGTCGAGAAAGGCTCTCTAACCAATCGGATATCTTGGATGCTCTCGCGGTCTTCCTCGACAGCGCGAAATGCCTCAGCTAACGGGCGATTTGTGTCATCTCTCTCCGCACTTGGCTTGGCAATGCTCTCCGCATTGGCCCACGTAACTACCCAGACTTGGTCCGCGCGGAAGCGGGCCTTACACTTCTTACAATCCACCATCGGATCGGCGAACCCTGTTGCATGCCCGCTCGCCTCCCAAACCTTGGGATTCATGATGATCGAGCAATCGACGCCGACCATTTGAAACTCGCGCCCGCCCGGTCCCGTCGGCGGCGTCTGGACCATGTCCTTCCACCAGGCCTCCTTGATGTTACGCTTGAGCTCGCAGCCCAGCGGGCCGTAGTCCCAGAAACCCCCGATGCCGCCGTAGATTTCGCTACTGCCGAAGATGAACCCGCGGCGGCGGCAGAGGGCGACGATTTTTTCCATCACTTCCGTGGCTGTGGACATTCGTGGTTCCCGTTGTTTCGTCGCATTCCACGCGACCGTACAAGTCATGCCCAAGACCGTGCCGCAGCGGCCTTCCTGGGAAGCAATCATGGCCCCCATGCGCTGGGCCCATGGGGCGTCGTTGGCACTCAAGCAACCCCGGCGGCTACGGGCCGCTTCCTGACGGTCGCGGTACGGATTCATAGTCGCCGATCACGCGGCTCCGCTCGCACGCCATAACGACCTAAACCAATAGCGACCCGCACCGTCGACGGCGCGACCAGCGCCGTTGATGGCGAGAAGGTCGCGGCATCGTGGGCGGTTGTCAAGGCAACGGAAAGGAGCGCAGCCGTGACGCGGCGCCAAGGAAGTACCCTAACCAACGCGGGTTCACGCGGGCTGACCTTTGACGCTTCGCGTCAGGGGGAGCAGCTCGCAGTTGGGATCCGCGGCACGTTTCGGATCAGATCAACAATCACCAATGGGACCATCAAAATGCGCCCGCAGCCATACGGCTTCCGCTCTGCAACGGACGACCAATTCGGCGACCGTCCTGCTTATTCGTCGACGAGATGTTCCTTGATCTTGCGCAGGGCTTCGCACTCGATCTGGCGCACGCGCTCGCGGGTGAGACGGATTTTCGTTCCGATCTCCTTGAGCGTCAGCGGATCGCCGCCGTCGAGGCCGTAACGCAACTTCAGAATCCTTGACTCACGCTCGTCCAGGGATTCCAGGAGGCCGACGATTCGCGTCGCCTGAGCTTCGTTAAACAGGATGTCCTCCGGCTGGAGAGTCCGCGGGTCCGCAATGGACTCGGTCAGCCCGACGCCGTTGACGCTCTCTGTGTCGTGCGTGGGCGTCGACACCGCTTTCACCGCGTTGCGAATGTGGTTGACCTTGCTGACGCTCATTTCCAGGCGGTCGGCCAGCTCGTCAACGGTCGGTTGACGGCCTTCGGTTTCGATGAACTGCTCGCGGGATTCGCGGAAGCGCGAGATCATCTCCACCATGTAGGCCGGAATGTGGATTGGCTTGTCGCTGTTGATGAGGCTGCGCTTGATCGACTGCTTGATCCACCAGGATGCATAGGTGCTGAACCGCGTGTTTTGATCCGGGTCAAACCCTTCCACCGCGCGAATCAGTCCGAGGTTCCCCTCGTTGATGAGGTCGTTGAGCGAGGCCCCGCGCTTGGCGTACTTCTTGGCGATGTTGACCACCAGCCGCAGATTCGACTTGACCATCTGCTCGCGGGCAATGGCTGCGTCCGCCTCGGTGTGCTCCCGCTCAGCCAGACCCATCTTGCCCCGGGCGAAGCGCTCCGGGGCATGCTGTCCCTCACGCACAATGTTGGCCAACCGCTTCTCGTCATCGGCGCTGAGAAGGGGGGCGTCGTTGATCTGACGCAGGTACACCTGAAGTCCGGTGTCGACGGCGATGGCAGCACCTCCTCACGGCTAAAGGGGGGTGTCCTGGACACCCTCGCAATTGTAGGCACGCACCACGGCCGCCGCGCTCCAACGTTTGACTGCGGTCCGGCAGGTCCGCGAAGAGGATTCGGCATCATGTCGACCGGGCGTTCAGGTCGCCCGTAGCCGAGGGGTGGCGCGGCCAGGCGCCCCCTTTACGAGACGTCGTCGGCCGGCGTCGGCGGTCGCAGCGTCCCGTGGTGCGGATCAACGCCCGTTCCGTGCAACCCGCCCCGGCGAACCTTCGGGGCCGAATCGGCCGCGTCGGCTTCCTGCTCGGCGGACCATTCGGCGCGTTTCTTCGACAGCCCGATCTTCCGCTCCACCGGGTCGACCCGGAGGATCTTGACCAGGATTTTGTCCCCGATCTTGACCTCCGAATGCGGATCCTCGACCTTATGATCGGCCAATTCGCTGACGTGCAATAGGCCCTCAAGGTCCGGCTCAAGCTCCACGAAAACGCCGAAATTGGTGATCTTTGTGACCGTTCCTTCGACAATCTGGCCGGGAATGTAGTTTTCGGGCACGGCGCGGGCCCACGGATCCTCGTGCAGTTGCTTGAGACCCAAGGCGATCCGTTGCTTTTCCTCCTCGACTTTTAGGACCACGCATTCGATCGTGTCGTTCTTCTTGAGGACTTCGGAGGGGTGGCTCACCTTCTTGGTCCAGCTCAGGTCGGACACGTGAAGCAGCCCGTCGATTCCCTCCTCGATCTCCACGAAGGCCCCATAATTGGTGAGGTTGCGGACCTTGCCGTGGATCCGCGTGTTGGGCGGATACTTCTCCGCGACGTGCGTCCAGGGGTTCTCCTGCGTCTGCTTGATGCCCAGAGAGATTTCCTGCTTGTTCTTGTTGATCTCCAGCACCAGAACCTCGATCACGTCGCCGACGTTGAGCATTTCCGAGGGGTGGTTAATGCGTCGGGTCCAGCTCATCTCGCTGATGTGCACCAGACCCTCGACGCCCGGCTGGATCTTCACGAACGCGCCATAGTTCATGATGTTCACGACCTCGCCCTTGAGGAGCATGCCCACCGGATAGCGCTGCTCGATGCTGTCCCAGGGATTCTCCGTAAGCTGCTTGAGGCCCAGGGCGATCTTCTCTTTGTCGCGGTCAATGCTCAGAACCTTGACCTGGACCTCTTCGTCGATCTTGAGAATCTCCGACGGATGCCCAACCCGGTCCCAGCTCATGTCGGTGATATGCAACAACCCGTCGATCCCGCCGAGATCCACGAAGGCGCCGAAGTCGGCCACGTTCTTCACCGTGCCCTTGCGCGTCTGTCCGACTTCCAACGTGGAAAGCAACACGTCCTTGGCCGTGGAGCGTTCCTCTTCGATCAATTTCCGCCGCGAGATCACGATGTTGCGGCGCTCGATGTCGATCTTGAGGATTTTGGCCCCGATCGACTTCCCGATGTATTCGCTGATGTCACCCGGACGGCGGATGTCCACCTGCGACGCGGGAAGGAACACGGGATAACCGATGTCCACCAGCAATCCGCCCTTGATCTTACGCATGACGCGGCCTTCGACCGTATCGCCCTCTTTCTTGGAGTCGATGATCCGCTGCCAGTTGAGAATCCGATCGGCTTTCCGCTTCGACACCACGATGTGACCACTGTCCGATTCGACGGTCTCGAGCCAAACCTGGACTTCGTCGCCCACGTCCACGGAGTCGGGATCGTCCCACTCCTCCGCGGGAACGAGGCCTTCGCTCTTCAGCCCCACGTCGATGACCAGGTCTCCACCGGCGCGCCCGACCACGCGTCCTTTCAGAATGGTCCCCGGTTTGAACTCGTCCTCCCGGGTGTCAACGATATCCGCCACCATCCGGGCGCTGTCGGCGTCGGGGAAAATCGCCAGGATATCCGCATCAATGCCCGAACCGATCGAATCGATTTCCGAAATCAGGTTGTAGTCGACCATGGTTGTTGCCGGCGCTGAGTTGTTCTGTGGACGCAAGACTCGCGTCGGCGACGCACCTTGCACCACGCCCGCCGACCCCGCCCGGAGGAAGGGTACGAACAGGCCGACCTACCGCGATTCGCCGATGCGGAACGACCGCATCGCCACGCGCGAAACCGCGGCGAAGAACTGACGACTATAGCCACAACTCACCCCCGCCGCCAACGCGACGGAGGCCCGTCGCTACGGCGCATGCCTGGGGATAAAAACGGATAGGGGGCGGACGCAGGCAGGGTCAGCAAACGCTGATCTTCTTGAATCCGTGGCGGCGCTTACGGTTGATGAGCTTTCGCCCGTTGTGCGTTCGCATCCGCGCGCGAAAACCCGACTTCCGCGCTCGCTTGATCTTACTGATTCGTTTGGGGTAATGCATGATCCTTTGTCCCTATCTTGCGCATCCGTCTGCCAAAGGGGGAACAATAGGCTTGTCATCGAGGAAGTCAAGCCGCGGTTCCGCCCGAGCAACGCCCGGAAAGTCTAACGCTCTCAGCCGCGGCGTGCAAGCCGCACCGCCGGGCCGTTCGTGCCGAGGGGTGTAGTCCAAGATTATGGCGACCCGGTTTCAAAGTCGCGTGGAGCGGCCATGGGAACCCGTTTTCATGGAGCCTATGCGTGCTCGGACGCATGCTTCCGGACCCGCAGGACCGACACCGCCATAAACTTGGACTACACCCGTGCCCAGGGTATCGGCGGATCTGCGGACGGATGGCGTCACGACTCCCGTCAAGGCAGCGAGGCGTTGAGAAAAACCTCAAACGCGTCAGCCCCCTTCAAAAGATTGATGCACGTCAGGATATCCAAGGGCGTGTTCATGCCGGAGCGGTCGAGATCGCCGGACCACGGCGGAAGCGGGGGGGGGGTCCCGGAAAGCGAGTCCACCAGCGCCTTGACATCGTCGGCGGTCGAAACCGCGTTGCCGTTCACGTCGCCGGGGAGATATCCGAGGTGAACGATGCCGGTATCGTTATGCAAGATCGTTGTCCAGGCTTTCTTCTTGATTTTCGCGCTGAGCACAATGCGAGCAGTCACCTCATCCTGCGGGACGATGGCCAGGATGCCGGGAGGCCCACCCGTACCGCCTTTCTGGAGGACTCGAAAATCAGCCGTCGTCAATCCAGCGACGACGCCCAAGGGGAAGGCCATGTCGACGAATTCGTATCCGTAGGAGCCAAAACCCAGCGCGTCGGTCGGCTGACCTGCGTCGATGGCGTGGTTCGCCGGATCGCTTGAGAGGATGCTTGGCCAGTTCTGCGCCACGGAGAGGGCGTAAAACGCGTTGATGCGACCGTAGCCGTAGTGGTCGTCCCAGCCGATCGCTCCCTTGTCCTCGGACGTCGCCAGCAGAATGTCCGCCACGTCGGTGTCGCTGAGCGTCGGAACGAAGGACATCAACAGTGCGGCCACCCCCGCGACGTGGGGCGTGGCCATCGACGTTCCGCTGAGAGTGGTGAAGGAGTTGCCGGTCCACGTGGAAAAGATGGCGTCGCCGGGAGCACAGAGGTCGGTTTCCGGACCCCAGTTGCTTCGCCAGGGCGCCGTAGGGGGGATGGTGCGGTCGGACGCGAAAAGGTCGTCGTCCGTGGTGGCCGAGATGGCCAGCGTGTTTCGGAGTTTCGCCGGATACGCGACGACGCCTTCGGGAAGCTGACCGTTCACCTCGTTGTTTCCGTTCGCCGCGACAAGCAAAACTCCCAGCCCGTGCGCATAGTCCGCAGCGTCTTGGAAAAGTTGTATTTGCGCCGAACTAATGTTGCCGTATTGAAGGCTCATGTTGGCCACGTCCGCCCCGTTGTCAGCAGCCCATTTGATTCCTTGCGCGAGCGCGCTCGCCGTCCCGCCGCAGCCCTCCGGACACCGTTCTGTGAGGTTCGGCAGACAATTGCCGCCCCCGCCCCGGACGGTACAGTTCGCTTGGCTCGTACACACTACCGTGCCCGGCTCCGTTCCGCCCTGACAAGTATTGGGGCACGGGCTTGTGACACGCACCGGGAGGATGTTCGCCCCCCAGTTGATGCCGGCAATTCCCTGGTTGTTGTGGCCCTGGGCGGCGGCGATGCCCGCGACATGCGTGCCGTGCGGGCATTGATCGTTGGTGTTGGTCTGATTCATGAGATCCGCGACGTTGCGGCCAGGCAACAGGCGCGATCCGAACTCAGGATGCGGCGAGACACCGCTGTCGATGATCGCGATGGTGACGCTTCCGGGGGTGCCGGTGTGCAGACTCCACGCCTCCGGGGCGTCGATGTCGGCGTCGGCGGTTCCGCCCGTCTGACCGGTGTTGTTCAAGGACCATTGGATTGAAAAGGCCGTGTCGTTCGGGATAAGCACCTGGGCCAGTTCGCCGATCGCATCCACCGAGGCCGATTCAACGTCGTCTGCAAGCTCGGCCATGTCCGCGGCGATCGCCGGCGTGTCCGACCCCGTAGGAACGTCAAGGACGTAGTAACGATTCAGACCAAGACTGGCGGCGAGGGCAGGGTCGGAGAAACCATCCGTAAACAGCGGGCGCATGCGGGTGACGCCCGCGAGAACGGCCTGGTCCCGGAACGCCTGCCTGAGATGCGATCGGGGATCGCCGTCAAGCCGGAGCCGACCTTGGGCCACGGCGGCAACGATGGGCCGATGGGCCGCCGTCGTAAGCTGCACAAGCACCTTATTCGACGAGTATCCGCCGGGAACGTCCGGCAACCCCGGATGCGGCATCCCTGGCGAAGGCGCTTCCCGGCCCTGCCCTGACACGAGGTTCGCCCCGGCAAGGCAGACTAGAAGAGCCGCGATGGCGCGTTGCAGCGTCAAAACAGGAAAACCCCCAGGCCGTAAGATGGCGATGGCCCCCGTTATTCGGACCCCCCGAACGTGAGGCTCACTCGATGTTAGCCGGGCCAACGGTGCGGTTCAACTGTGATTGGATGCCCCGGAAGCCGTTCCGGGCGTCGGCCGTATCGGACGGACGGCAAGGCCGTACCTCAGATAACGCCCGGCCCTCTGGAGCGTTGGGGTCCGTGACCGTTCCGGTGGCACGCGGGCCGCCCCAAAGGGGCGCAGGCTTTTAGCCACGGGTGAAGCGGAGCGGAACCCGTGGATCGCATGGCCCAAGAACTCGATCCCGCCCCGAACGGGGCGGAGGAAACCTGGAAATGTGGCATTCCTCCGCCCCGCCGGGGCGGGTTGGATTGAATGAACGCTATCCACGGGTTCCGTCCGCCGATGGCGGACTCCACCCGTGGCTATATTCCTCGGCCCCTTACGGGGCCACAAAAGATCCCGCCGGAAGTGTCACG
>JBBTCJ010000043.1:0-12630 GCA_038043285.1 Planctomycetota bacterium
AAGGAATCGGTCAAGCGTCCTTCCTCCATGATCTGAAGCAGCATGTTGAAGACGTCCGGGTGGGCCTTTTCAATTTCGTCGAGCAAGATCACGGTGTAAGGGCGCCGGCGGATTCGTTCGGTCAGTTGCCCGCCCTCTTCGTAGCCGACGTAGCCGGGCGGAGCGCCGATGAGCCGCGAGACGTTGTGCTTTTCCATGTACTCGGACATGTCAAGCACGAAGAGGGCCTCGGGATCGCCGAACAAGAACTCGGCCAGGCACTTGGCGAGGTAGGTCTTGCCCACGCCGGAGGGTCCGACGAAGACGAAGGATCCCATGGGACGGTTCGGGTCTTTCAGTCCGCTGCGGCTGCGCCGGACGGCGCGTGCGAGGGCGCCGACGGCTTCGCCCTGACTGACGATGCGCTTGTGGAGTTCCTGTTCCAGACCCAGGAGGCGCTCGGCTTCGTCGCGTCCCATGCGTTTCAGCGGGATGCCGGTCATGGAGGCGACGACCTCGGCGATCACGTCCTCGTCCACCACGCCATCGATTTCCTTGGTGTGGTCGCGCCATTCCTTCTGTAGGGTTTTCTTACGCAGTTTGATGGAGTCGAGTCTGTCGCGAATCTGGGCGGCTCGTTCATAGTCGGCGTTCTTGACGGCCTCGTCCTTTTCGCCGGTGAGCTTCTCGAGTTCGTTTTCGATCTCGGTGAGGTCCGGCGGTTTGGTCATGCTCTTGAGCCGGACGCGGGCGCCGGCCTCGTCCATGATGTCGATGGCCTTGTCGGGCTGCACCCGCGGGATGTAGCGAGCCGAAAGCTCCACCGCGGCGTCCAGCGCCGAGTCGGTGATGCGGACACGATGATGGGCTTCGTAGCGGTCGCGCAGTCCCTTGAGAATCTTCAAGGTTTCCTCGGCGCTGGGCGGCTCGACGATGATCTGCTGGAAGCGGCGCTCAAGGGCGCTGTCCTTCTCGATGTACTTCCGGTATTCGTCGAGGGTGGTGGCGCCGATGCACTGGATTTCGCCGCGGGAAAGCGCGGGCTTGAGCACGTTGGAGGCGTCGATGGCGCCTTCCGCGCCGCCCGCGCCGACGAGGGTATGCAACTCGTCGATGAACAGGATCACGTTGCTCGCGCGACGGACTTCGTTCATTACTGCCTTGATGCGCTCCTCAAACTGACCGCGGTATTTCGTGCCCGCGACCATCATCGCGAGGTCGAGGACCACAATGCGGCGGTCGGCGAGCAGCTCGGGAATGTCGTTGGTGACGATGCGCTGGGCCAGCCCTTCGACGATGGCGGTTTTTCCCACGCCGGCTTCGCCCAAGAGGACGGGGTTGTTCTTCTGTCGGCGGCAAAGAATCTGGATGATGCGCTCGATCTCCGCTTGTCGGCCGATGACCGGGTCGAGTTTGCCCTGCCGGGCGATCTCGGTCAGATCGCGGCCGAACGAATCGAGGGCCGGGGTCTTGCTCTTGGGCTTCTTGCCCTCGGAGGGCGCATCCGCGCTGGCTTCCTCGGACTCGGAACTGGCCCCGAGAAGGTTGAGAACCTCCTCGCGGACGTCTTCGAGGCGGAGATTGAGATTCATCAGCACCTGGGCGGCGACGCCGTCCTGCTCGCGCAGCAGACCGAGCAACAGGTGTTCCGTGCCCACGTAGTTGTGGTTAAGGTTGCGGGCCTCTTCGATGGCGTACTCGATGACCTTCTTGGTCCTCGGGGTTTGCGGGAGCTTACCCATCGTCACCGTCTCAGGCCCGCTCTTGACGAGTTTTTCGACTTCCATCCGCACCTTGCGCAGATCGACGTTGAGGTTCTTGAGGACGTTGGCGCCGACGCCCGATCCTTCTTTGACCAGGCCAAGCAGGATGTGCTCCGTCCCGATGTACTCGTGATTGAAACGCTGCGCCTCCTGATTGGCGAGGGCCATCACTTTGCGGGCACGGTCAGTAAATCGTTCGAACATCCGAAAGTCCTCCATGTTCAGCTCGGCGGGGCGATCGTCGCGGACGTGCGGCGTCCCCCGGCCTCACCGTAAGTATAACTAGCAACCGACAGTCGAGGACGCCAGCCGGCGCCCACGGACATCGCCAGGAGGGTTGAGTCACCCCGGTTTCGTGCGACAGGCGCAGAGGTTTTCGACTTTGCCGCCCGCCGCTCTGTTCCCCTGGCGCAAATTTTACCGCTTCATTATCGCCCGATCAACCGCCGAAAACGACCCGATGTCGCGTGCGTGTAATGTATCGACCGTGTCGCGGCGTCGGAACAGGTCCGCTCGGGCGTCGGCGAGGGCATTTTGCGGCTACGGGTTTGACGTGATCATTAGTTCGTTTTGCCGAACTCGACGTAGATTTCGGGCGTTTCTATGATAGGGTTCGTGGCGGCACTTGCGGCGTCCGGCGAGTGGCTGATGGGTTGTACCCCCAGGTTGCCGATCAGGAGGAATCCTTTTTGCGCCCTCGCGGCGCGGATGAACAGCCTTGATGCCGAAACCCTACATCGTGTACTACCGGTACAAAGTTGCGAGTGAGAAGACCCAGGGGAGCGTACGGCAATTCCGGGTGTACGCATCCGATATGGACGACGCCCGGCGTCAGGCCACGCAGTACGCGAATTATCCCAACGTTCACGTCGTTCGCATCAAGTCGGCATGATGGGCACAGCCAACGGACCGGTGTACGGTCGTTTTGTCCCTGAGCGCGCCGGTTGAGCGCCCATTCCGCGTCGTGCGCCTCACGGGCTTTCGGGCCATCGGACGCCTGTTGAGATCCCTGGGAGGTTATCGGGCTTTGGCCGAGCGCCGCAGGAGGAACGCGGGCAAGAACGCGACCACCATCAGAAACAGGCTCAGCGCGATCATGACGTCGTCCTCGAGTCGGTGGAACTTGTCAATCAGGATCATGGCGACGGGATTGAAGCCGGGCGAGCGAACGAGAGAGGTCGTGGGCACTTCGGCAAGGGCAAGGGCCGCGATCGTCGCGGTGGCGGCGGTGAAGAGGGGTCGTCGCATCGGAGCCAGGACGCGGACCGCCACGTCGAGCTTCGACGCCCCGTCAAGCCGCGCCTGGTGGATGATCTGGGTTCCATGCTCGCGGGCCACAAGCCACGCGACCAGCATGGCGATCCATGCGAATCGCGCGACGTAGCCGAGTGCGACGATCAACCAATCGTCATACACCCAGCCTAACCCATCCCGGTTGTAGGCGCGAACCAGCGCAGTGCCGATCAATGCGCCGGGAATGGAGCCGCAGGCGAAGGTCAGGCCCAGGAGTACCCCGGCGGCGCGAGGCGCGCACAGGACGTTGAGGGCGACGGCCACGGCGGCCGTCCCTGCAACTCCGGCAGCCGTCATGGACCAGAGCATGTCCGCGGCGTAAATCACGATTGTGCGATGAACCGCCTCGAAGCCGCCCAGCTCCCGCAGGAGTCCCACGGTCGGAACCGGCAGGGCGAAGACAAGAAGGAGGATCGTGGCCACATCGGCTCTCGGTGAAGGACGCGTTGTCGAGAGGGCGGTGCTCGGATCGAAGATCGAAGGAAGCGGCATGGCGAACTTCGCCGCGGCGAAGAACGCGACAAGGGTCAGGGCCACTGGCCAAGCGGCGGGACCGGCGACTTCCGCCAGATTTGTCGTATTCATGGCGATTCCCAGAAGCTCGGTCGAGAACAAAGTCAGGCCGCAGGCGTGTGGAACGGCGTAGTCGTTGAAGCATAAGACCCCCACAATCAGAATGGCGATCATCGCATGGGGTGCGATCGCCGGAAGGACCACGCGGAACAGGGCTGATAATGGATGGGTATGCAGCAAGGCGGCCTCAAACGCCGCTCGTCCCTGTCGGGACCAGGCGCCGCCGAGAATCATCGCGGGAATCGGCCAGGACCAGAGCGACCAGATCAACATGCACCGAAGGTACGAGGCTCCGCCGGAAGCCCAGACTCGTTCCCACCCGAACGCGTAAACCATCGGCGGGAAAAGCAGCGTAAGCCAGAGGGCGGAGAGCAAAAGGGGGCGGTCGGACTGCCGCCCGGCGAGTCCGATCGCATAGGCGGGCGCCGCGGCCAGGATCGTCGAAACGATCGCGGCCGCAACGGCGAGCGATGCGCTCTTGGCCAACAACGTCCACTGTCGCGGCGAAAGCACCACGCCGGCGAGGAACTCGCCGGGACTTCCGGCAAGGAAGGCAACGAGACAGGCGGCCGGCCACGCGATCGCGGCGGCGAAGATGATCCAGGCGGCGGCCGAGCCGGCGATGGCGAGAGGACGCGGCATTACCGGAGCAAAATCTCGCGGACGGCGGCCTCCGCTTCGTCCATCGCGTTGGCGACGGCGTCGAACGAGACCGAGGACTCCGGGGGCCAGGAAAGATGAAGCTCCTCGCGCAACCCGGAACGCACGGGAATGTTGCGTGAATCACTCACCGCGAGCAGCCGCTCGACCTTCTCCGACGCGAGAACATCGAGCAACTTTTTTGCGGCGTCGAGATTGGGGCCTCCGCGAACGAGGGCGACGGTGCAGGGCACGAGGAGGGTGCCGCCGTCGCCGAGGTCTAGGTATCGGAGGCCGATGGCGGATCCGCGTTTTTGCGCGAGCCAGACGTCGTCGGTGTCCGTGGCGGCCAGGGCGAATCGGCCGTCCATGACCGCGCGGACGGCTGCACTGTTGCCGTCGGCGATGAAGGCGCCGCCGTCGCGCAGTCGAGTGAGGTATGCCCTCGCACGGTCCTTGCCCCACAGCGCGAACATCGCGGAGACGTGGCCTCGGGTCGTGCCGAAGAGCGGATTGGCGATGGCCAGTTGGGAGACGTATGGCGGCGCCGCGAGTTGCTCCCATGTGGTCGGAAGATGCTCCGAAGAGAACTTCGCTCGGTCATAGGCCAGGACACGGGCGCGGACCGAGACCCCGGTCCAGCGGTGCTCGGGGTCGCGGAAGCGGGAGGGAATGTCCGCGGCGCTGGGCGGGTCGAAGGGTTCGAGCAGTCCTCGGCGGGCAAGCCGGATGGTGTTGAAGATCTCGCTGGACCAAAACAAGTCCGCACGGGGTCTTCCGGCCGAGGCTTCCTGCATGATGCGTTGTACGAGTCCGGTGGTCTTCCCGGCTTCTCCGTCGAAGACCGGCGCGACCGCGATGCCGTGTTCCTCCTGAAATGCGGTCAGGATGGGGCGGGCGAACGATTCGTCTACGCTACAGTAGACGACGATTCTGTCGGGCGGAGCGGCGTGTGCGATAGTCGCCCCGAACACGCCGATGCAGAGCAGAACGAGCGACGACAACCAGCCGGCGAGTCCCCATTGAAATCGCTGTGGCATGTGGCCTCCCGCGAGCGCCGGGAAGGGGGGTCCGCCTGCGACGCTCGACGGCGTGAATCGTACCTGGTGGCGATCAGAGGTAAATGCACCTGGCTGGGCGAGGTTCGGGGGGCAGCGGGCGGTCGAAGCGGATTCACTCGCGGCCAAACGTTGACGGGATTTCGCGGGGCCGATAAAGTGCCCGGCTCGAATCGCAGGCGGATACTTGGGCGGTTCGCATGCCCCCATCGTCTAGAGGCCTAGGACACCGGCTTTTCACGCCGGCGACAGGGGTTCGAATCCCCTTGGGGGTGGTTTTGCGTTCAGGGGAGGTTCCGCGTCATTTCGCCGGGACTCGCGCCGTGGGGGCGATCGAACAACTGAGAGATTGGGTTTTTACGGCTGAGCGTTGCGCCGCGTTCACTGGCGCAGGGATTAGTACGGAAAGTGGCATTCCAGACTTCCGCACCCCGGGCGGGGTGTGGACGCGGTTTCGTCAGATCGACTACTCCGAATTCGTCGCCTCACGCGAAGCCCGCGTGGAGTACTGGAAGGCGCGAATGTCGATGTATGGGGAATTCGCAAATGCCCAGCCCAACGAGGGGCATCGTGCGCTCGCTTGCCTGGAAAACCTCGGACGACTGCAAGCCGTCATCACGCAGAACATTGACGGACTGCACCAGATTGCCGGAAGCACTCGAGTGATCGAGTTGCACGGCACGGCGCGAGTGATCGCCTGCATTGGTTGCAAGAGAGAACTCGCACCGGAAGCGGTTCATTCGCGGATCGAGGCGGGCGAGCTTGCCCCGGACTGCGACCAATGCGGCTCCCCGCTGAAATCAAAGACCATTTCCTTCGGACAAATGATGCCGGAGCGAGAGATGCGCGAGGCGGCGGAGCTGGCCGGTTCCTGCAATCTGTTCCTGGCTGTCGGTTCGTCGCTGGTCGTGGAGCCCGCAGCCTCCATCCCCAGAATAGCGAAGCAGTACGGGGCGAAGCTGGTGATCGTCAATCGCGAGCCGACACCGCTTGACTACGCCGCCGACCTGGTGATCCACGAGCCCATCGGCGCGACGCTTGCCGCCGCGGTGGATCGCGTCGCCATGGTTGATTGAATCCAAAACGGTCATCGGCGCAAGGCGCCGCCCGCTGCCTACGATGCTCAATCGTCAAGCCGACCGAGCAGCTCCCGCAGCGTGCGTTCATCCACATGGTGTCGGAAGACGTCCTTGCCATTGACGTGCACGACGGGAATGTCATTGCGATAAGCGTCGAACCACTGCTCCTGACCCGGAGCGGAAATGTCCACGACCTCGGTCTCGAAACGGATCGCGCCCCGGACGCGCTCGATGACAAACCATGCGGCCTGGCAAAGCGTGCAGTCGGGTTTTGTGAAAAACGTGACGCGGATCATGGCGGGGGGACAACGAGAGCCTTGACGACCTTGCCCGCGGCGACGGTTTCCAGGGTGGCGTTGACGTCGGACAGAGGGTAGCGGTCGAGGCGGAAGGACGACCATAGCGTTCTGGCACGCTGCGTCCGAAGCATCTCGACCGCGCGATGGAAGTGTGAGTAATCCGATCCCCAGCAGCCGCGCACGTCCAGATGCTTCTTGTTGAGGTCGAGGTGCGGATTGAGTGGGGTGTCACCGTGATCTGTGTACTGGCCGACGACGACCACCTTGCCCGCGTCGCGCGTGCAGCGCATCGCCTGGGCGACGGCCGCGGGTGCGCCGGTGCATTCGATGGTGACGTCGGCGCCGCGTCCGCCAGTGCGATCAAGAACCCATTGCCGTCGCTGCGATTCGTCGCCGGACATAAAATTGAGCACGTCGTCGGCGCCGACGGAGCGGGCGCAAGACAGACGATCGTCCGGCGCGCCGATGCACAGCACTCGGGCCGCTCCGCGAAGGATCGCAAACGCGATCGCGGACAATCCGACCGGTCCCGATCCGAGCACCAGTAGCGTGTCGGCAAGCTCCACGTCCGCACGTTGGACAGCATGGAGTGCTGTCGGCAGCGAGCAGCCGCCGGCCATGTACAATTCGCTGGATACACCGTCCATGCGGATGCAGCGCACGCCGGGCTTCAGATAAATGTACTGCGACCATCCGCCGGTGAGTCCGTCCGCGAGGCCATAGGTAATTCCGTAGACCTTTCGTTGTGGACATCGCGTCGATGCCTTGGCGACGAGGCAGAACCAACATTGGTGACACGTGCGGTGGACGTCGAGAAAGGTGACCCGGTCGCCCTCCGCAAACGGTCGCCCCTCCACGTCGAGCATGGTTCCACGGATGTTCTCGAGCGTTCCGACGGAAACGTGCCCGGGAATGATGGGGTAGGGGACTCCGGCAAGTCGGCCGTCACGAAGGTGGACGTCGGTGCCGCACACCTCGCTCAGCTCGACCTTCAACAAGGCGGAATCCTGTTCGAGTTCCGGCAGCGGCAACTCGCGGAGTTCGACTGGTTTTCCGCCGCCCGGCATGACGGCGGCTTCGACTTTTCGCGGCTGGGCCATGCCGGAACTCTACAAAGTTCCCGGGCAAGAGACCAATCGCTCCGGGGAGTAAACTCCCTGGCGACAGCCGCGCCTTCCGGGCGAGAACGTGAAGAAGAGATTGGGCAACACCCGTCACTTCTTCGGCAGCGGCTTGATCATCAGGAACAGTTCGTCAAGCTGCTTCGGCGACACGGTTGACGGCGCGTTGGTCAGCGGACACACCGCCCGCTGGGTCTTGGGGAAAGCGATGATGTCGCGCAAGCTTTCCGACTTTGACAGCATCATCGCCCAGCGATCCAGTCCGAACGCGATTCCCCCATGCGGCGGCGCGCCGAAGCGCAAAGCGTCCAGCAGGAACTCGAACTTCTCCTTGGCTTCCTCGGAACTGATGCCCAACAAGCTGAACACCTTCCGCTGCACGTCTTGTCGATGAATGCGGATGCTTCCGCCGGCCATCTCCGTACCGTTCAGCACGAGATCATAGGCCTTGTCGCGGACCCGACCGGGGTCCGTTTCCAGCATCGGCACGTCCTCGTCGAGCGGAGCGGTGAAGGGATGATGCGTACTGTTCCAGCGTTTCTCCTCCTCGTCCCAGACCAGCAATGGGAAATCGATCACCCATAGCAGGTTCCACCGGTCTTTCGGAATCACGCCGAGTAACTGCCCGAGACGAGTGCGCAGGTGGTGCAGGTACTTACAGACGTCGGCGAACTTGCCGGGCATGAAGAAGATCGTGTCGCCGACGTCCGCGCCGACCTGTTTGCATAGCGCCTCGGTCACCGGCTGAAGGTACTTGGCCACGCCGGTGGCGAGTTCGCGCCCCCCGGATCCTTGTTGCACCTTGACCAACGGCAGTCCCGCACCACCGATGCCGCGGATTTCCTCGGTGAGTCCGTCGGTGATCTTGCGCGTCAACTTGTCGCCGCCCCGGGCGACGATGCACTTGACCACGCCGCCGCCGTCGATCAGGTCGCGGAAAACCTGAAAATCCACCTGCCTCATCAGCTCAGTGACGTCCTGCAACTCCAGGCCGAACCGCGTATCGGGACGGTCGATTCCGAATCGCTCCATGGCCTCGTGCTCGGTCATCCGGGGGAAGGGCGCGGGCACGTCGATGCCCAAGGCCTCCTTGAAGATGCGCTTCACGCAGCCCTCGACGACGTTCATGACGTCGTCGCGTTGCACGAACGCCATCTCCATGTCGAGTTGGGTGAACTCGGGTTGACGGTCCGCGCGCAAGTCCTCGTCCCGAAAGCAGCGTACGATTTGCGCGTAGCGGTCGAATCCGGCGATCATGAACAACTGCTTGAACAGCTGCGGTGACTGCGGCAGGGCGTAAAACGTCCCCGGCCGCACGCGCGAGGGAACGAGGTAGTCCCTCGCGCCTTCGGGCGTGGACTTCGTCAGAAACGGCGTCTCGATCTCGACGAACCCATCGGCATGAAAAAACTCCCGGATCGCGCGGGCGATCGCGTGCCTCATGCGGAAGATCCCCTGCATCTCCGGTCTGCGAAGATGCAGGAATCGGTACTTGAGCAGCGTTTCCTCGGCGGTGTCGGTCCGCTCGTTGACCTGAAAGGGCAGCGGGTCGCATTGACTGAGCACGTCGAGCTGTTCGACGTCGACTTCGATCTCCCCGGTGACCAGCTTCGGATTGACGAACTCCCCTCGGCTGATGACCGTTCCGGACACGGCGATCACGTCCTCGTTATGAAGCGATCGTGCGGCCGAGTGCACGTCGCCGCGGTCCGGGTTGAACCGAAGCTGGCTGAGTCCGGTGTGATCCCGAAGGTCCACAAAGGTCAGCCCGCCGTGGTCGCGGGTGGAGTTGACCCACCCGGCGAGCACGACTTTCGTGCCCACGTCGGTTTTGCGAAGTTCACCGCAACGATGCGAACGTTTGTTGTACGGAACCACCACCGGAGAACTCCCACCCATTTGGCTGTCACCATCCCCGCTCGCCGGAGAGGGGCGGGCGTCGGGGTCGATGCCCCTGCGCGGGCGATGGGTCGAGGTTGTAGGCAAACCCAACCGGAAAATCAACGGCGCCTCCTGGACGGCGTCCACCGGCTGGGATCCTACGCGTCCCCGGGGCGGTGAGAACGTGGACTTGTGCGGCATGCCCGGATACCGTCGCTGGGGAGTCTTTGTCGCTGCGTGAGTTACTCCGGGCCGCCTCGACGGGTGGTTACTCGCGTTGGATCGCTATGGCCGGCAACGCAAGAAGGCGGTTTGACGTTCTTCTGGTCGATTTCTACGGCACGATCGCTGACGGAGATCGCGCCGCCGTGGAGGCCGCGTGCACCGCGATTGTCGAGACCTGCGAACTCCCGCTATCTCCAGCGGATTTCGCGGTGATCTGGGGCGAGCGGTTCTTCGAGGTGGTGGCGGAGAGCAACCATGAAGCCTTTCGGACGCTCTGTCAGTGCGAACTGGTCAGCTTGCGCGAGACGCTTCGGCGGTTGGATCGCGACGTCGATCCCCAGCCCTTCGTGCAGGAACTCGAGGAATACTGGCGAAACCCGCCGGTTCATTCCGACGCCCTTGATTTCCTATCCAAGGTCAACCTGCCCGTTTGTTGCGTGTCGAACGCCGACACGGACGCCCTGAAAGCCGCCATCGCCCGACATGGCCTACGCTTCGACGCGGTGATAACGTCCGAGAGTGTCCGGAGCTACAAGCCCGACGAGGTCATCTTCCGTAGCGCACTCGCCCGAATGGACGTCCAGGCTCATCGGACCATCCACGTCGGCGATTCCCTGCACAGCGATGTCGGCGGGGCGAATAAGCTTGGCATATCGACGGCGTGGATCTGCCGGGATGGGAGAATCCACGACATTGG
Source organism: Planctomycetota bacterium (assembly GCA_038043285.1). GTDB lineage: Bacteria > Planctomycetota > Phycisphaerae > UBA1845 > UBA1845 > JBBTCJ01. The sequence continues at coordinate 10,608 of JBBTCJ010000043.1, forward strand.
TGACGCCTCACCCTCATGGACGGTTCGTTCGTTGGTCGATGTTTGTAATCTATTGTAGAAACATTACTTGTGATCAGGTAAGGTGGCGGATTTTCTTTGACAGACACCTCGGACCGTCGTAAGGTTGGGTGGAGCGGATTCAAGGCTCTGTGGCGCTGCCCGTTCGACAGCAGCAGGGCTCGGTGACCGTCCCCGTTGAGGTGCTTCCATGATCCATGGATTTCGACTTCTGCTTGTGATCGTTGCTTCACTGTCCGCTGCCCCGGCGCAGGTGGGCAGTGAGCCGCGGGATTCAGTTCGGTCCCGCAAGGATGCGCAGCGCCAACACGCCTCCGCGAGGACCGGCATGGTATCTCGATCGGCGGAGCCGGGTTCCCGGCGATCCAACCCCGGAGGTTTTCATGCTCAGGTTCCTCGCGCAGCACGCTCGTTGATGCGGAAGTCTCCGTCGATCGCGCCGACGGCAATGCGCCCGCCGCGGCCCTTGCCCTTCAGGGCGTTCTCAGCCCGCCCGACGTCTGCGTTGGCGGCGACGGCGGTCATTCAGGAGGAACGAGGAGGTCGTGGTGTCCAGAAGGCGCCGACTCGGGAAGCCGCTCCTCGCCCGGTGCGCGCGCAGGAGCCGACCGCGAACCGTCCGCAGCCGGCGAAACCAACGAATACGGAACGAGAGGTGCGGAAGGCGTCACCCGGGCGGGAGGTCCGCCCAAGGCAAACGGTGCCCGACCGTCCCATGAGCCGCACGCCGATCGAGCGTGTTCCGGGCCCAGCGCCCCAGCCGCACAAGGAACCCGCACCGGGTGTAAGCCCGACCCGGCCGCGGCCCTCCACCGGTCCAACTCCGCCACCGCGCCTTCACCAGCCCGACCCAGGGCATGACGCAGACGGCTTGACGATCGTCCGGGGCGATAGCGGGTGGGCGGCCTCGGTACGCGACGGCGACCGCCACCTGACGCTGGGGTCGCGCGACGACGACTTTGCTCGTCGCTGGTACGGGTCACCGAGTCGACATCACGTTTACCCATACCACGTCGGCCCGTATCGCAGGTGCTTCTCGCCCATTTATTGGCCCACGAATTACTACACGGTTCCGTGGTATGGATACACGTTTGCATCGGTCTACGTCCAGGAACCGTACGTCCGGTACGCCTATACGGATCCCGTTTATTATGCGGACAACACCTCCGTGCTCTACGCGGACGGAATATCCACGGTGATTTACGGGAGCGAAACTGCGGGTTCGCCCGTTGATGCGTACTCCAACGGCGTTGCACCGGGTGCGACGCCTGGGAATGAAGCTGCTTCATCGGGTGCGGCGACGTCATCCGGTGACTCGGGGTGGGGACCGGTCGTCGGGCCGGGGGTCGTCGCGTTCCAGGCCGGCCGCTATGACGAGGCGCGTCGGGCGTTTTCCAGGGCGATGATCGAAGACGACCGTAACGGCTACGCGGCCATGCTGTATGCCTGGACGGATTTCGCCCTCGGCGAGTTCGAGTTGGCGGCGAATTCGATCCGTCGAGGCCTTTCTGCGACGCCTGAGCTGATCGACTTCCCGATCGACGTTCGAACGCTCTATTCCGACGTGCTTGCCTTGGAGGGGCAGCTTGCGCGGCTCCGAGATCAGGTGCTCGACCGCCCGGAGGATACGAACGCCAGGCTGGTATACGCGTATTTGCTGTATTCGCTTGGAGAGGCGACCGAGGCTGCCCGCTTGCTTGAACCGCGGGGCGACGCCCTGCCGGACGATGTGACGATCCTGCTTCTTCGCGATGCCGCGGTGCGCGCCGCCGGTTCAAAGATCGAGCGGTAGCATACGGTCTTTCGACGCCTCGAGCCTTTCCTACGCATGGCGATCGGAACGTTGCGGCCGGCACGCGGACGCGTCCCCGGGGACCGCGCGGCCCGTCGGGGAGAATCGTCTTGCCCCGGCGAGTCGGGTTCGCCCGCGGGTTGATCCGCGCGATTGAGCCACTATACTGTCCCTCGCCAGCGTTGAGGTCCGCGCGGCTGCGCCGCGGCGCGA
>JBBTCJ010000044.1:0-4372 GCA_038043285.1 Planctomycetota bacterium
AGCCTACGCAATGGCCGTAGGTTGCAAGCGGTCGATAAGCGAGAAATCCTGGTAATCAGCCCGGCCCGTCGCGATGGGTTTAACGGGATACGGTAATGTAGTTAGTGAACCTGTAGGCGGACCACGCCGGTGATAAGCACAAGTGGCCATTCCGATGCCGCGGGGACGGAATTCGCTCCGTTCGCGGCTTGTGCGGATGCATCCGTTGCGACAGTGTATGCTGCAACTGGTGCGCGCCTGCACAGGTCTTCCAGAAGGGCCTTTGACCCATTCCCTGGTGCAGGTGACGTGGCGAGGCGGACGCAGGCGTTCCTGGCTCCCGGTGGAGCGTTGCTGGTCGTCCGCGGATGGGAGCAGTCCATGAGTGGCCGGCTTGCCGAACAACTCGCGGTTGCGGCGCGGGGCAAGTTCATCGTGCTGGATGGACCCGACGGCGCGGGGAAGTCCACGCAACATCGTCGGCTTGAAGCGGAGTTGAAGGATGCCGGCGTCGACGTGGCGTCATGCCGCGATCCGGGCGGCACGGCGATCGGCGATCGGATTCGGTCGGTGCTGCTGGATCATGATCTGCGGACGATGGACGTGAACTGCGAGACGATGCTGTTCATGGCCTCGCGGGCGCAGCTCGCGGCGGAGGTCATTCGACCGGCGCTGTCGTCGGGAAAAACCGTCTTGTGCGATCGGTTTGTGACCGCGACGTGTGCCTATCAGGGGGCTGCGGGGTACGACCCGAGACGGATCATCGAGCTTGCGGAATACGCGATTGCGGGAACCTGGCCTGACGTGACGATCATCCTCGACGTGGCTCCCGAGAACGGGTTCGAGCGTATCGGACGGAAGGCGCATCACGCGGGGAAAAATCGCAAGGCCGGCGATCCGGGAGGCGGGTTGTTCGCCGACGCCGGTCCGGACGCCATGGAGGCCAGACCTCTGGATTATCATCGGCGGGTGCGGAAGCTGTTTCTGGAGGTCGGCGAGTACTTCCCTCGCCCGGTCGTCGTGGTGGACGCAAGCGGGTCGCCGGACGACGTGTACGCGAAGTTGCTGGAGGGCCTGGTGCGTGTCCTTTCTTGACGTTCGTCATCAGGAGAAGGCGCAGGAGATTCTGCGGCGGGCGTTGTCGCGCGGGCGGGTGCCGCACGCGTACGTCTTTCATGGTCCCGACGGCGTAGGCAAGGAAAGCCTGGCGCGGAGGTTGGCGGCGCGACTTCTCTGCGCGACGCCGACGACGATCGAGGGCGCCCGAGGCGAAGCAGGGTCGGACGCCTGCGGTCGGTGCGCGGATTGCAGGCTGTCCGCGTTGGACGCACACCCGGACTTGCACGTCGTGTCGCGGCAGTTGATTCGACATCATCCCGATTCGCGGGTGCGCGGTCTGTCGGGGCGCGAGTTGGTCGTGGACGTGGTGCGGCATTTCGTGATCGCCGCGGTCGGGTTGACGCCCTCGCGCGGGCAGGCGAAGGCCTTCATCATCCGCGAGGCGGATCGGATGAACGTCGAGGCCCAGAATGCGCTGCTCAAGACGTTGGAAGAGCCTCCCGGGCCGACCTATCTGGTGTTGATCGCAGGCTCAATCGAGCGATTGCTGCCGACGACGCAGTCCCGCTGCCAGGTGGTCCCGTTCGACTCGTTGCCGGCGGACTTCGTGGTGGAACGGCTTCGGGCATTGCGGCCTGACTCGGTTGCCGTGGAGCTTGAGTGGTGTGCACGAGGAGCGGAGGGAAGCCTCGGAGCAGCCCTGCGGCGGGCGGACGAGGGGTTGTTCGCGGTCAACGAACGGATCATGGAGTCAGTTCGTGCGGGTTACCGGGATGGTCCGTGGGCGATGGTCCGGGCGTGGAACGAGGAGGCGTCGCGGATCGGCAAGCGGGCGACGGAGGCGGATGAATACCTCTCGGACACGGAGGCAACGCGCATCGGACTGCGCACCGTGTTCGGCCTCGCGGCCGCGTGGTTCGCCGACGCCATCCGCGTGCAAGCCGATCCGCAGACGCGATTGGTCAATGAACACGACCGGACGAACTTGCTGAAGCTGGCGGGAGCGCGGAAGGCTGACGTGCTGATCGACGCGGTCGGGCGAATCGCGCGCTCGGAACGGCAACTGGACTTGAACGTCCATACGGCACTCTGCGTCGAAGCATTGGTCGGCGAATTGGTGTGACAAGACAGCGCCCCCCAACTCCCTTGGTCAAGGGGGTCCGCGTCGCCCCCTTCGCTGAACCAGGGATCGTGCGGCATCGCGCGGGCCGGAGCGGTTCTCTTTGTCGTGTAGCGTCGCGGTTTATCCGCGGCGCAGTGTTCAGGCATCAAGACCCGCGCCGCCCATGAAGGGCGACGCTATGCAAGAACGATAAACGCTTTGTAGGCTGACACTTCGGATCGCCGTGAGCGGCCCGCGGCTCAGCCGACGGCAAGCTGAAATGAGAATTGGTATGACTCCGCGACACTTTCTTGTTGACATAGCCAGGCTGTGGCGATTATACTGCTTTCCACATTTCGTGCAGTCGTCGGGACGGTGTGCGTTTTTCGGCAGGGCTGAAGGAGAAGTCCATGGCCGGTGGCAAGTCGTGGTTCCGCGTTGGTTCGATTGATCCCTGCGCGCGAAGTTCCTCTCTCTCTCTCTCTCTCTCTCTCTCTGTGTGTGCACGGCGTGGCTGATGGTCATGCCCAAGGACGGTTCGCGGGTCTTGGCCCAAGCGGGCGTGGCGGAGCCTGGTCGGTCGGTCAAGAACGCGCCTGAGAGAGGCCTGCCGAGTTCTCGGCGATTTCCGGGTTCCGATTCGGAACCGTCGTTGCGTTTGCGCGTCGAAACATTCGAGGGCGTGCTGGTGGTGTACGATGCGGCGCTGCCGACCGACGAGGGCTCTCAATGTTCAGGATACCTTGCCTACTGGCGGCCGATGGATGATCGCAGCGTGTTTGTTTTCACGCGCGTTTTGGAACAGGAACGCGATCTAGCGATGGCCTTGGATTCGCTGGAGAGCGGTTTTGGCGTCAACGCCGAGGAGTTGGCCGATTCACATCCGCGGCTCAGGAGTGCGAGGAGGGTAGACCTGTTCGGCGAAAAGAGCGCGTCGGAGTGGATTGAGGCCAAGCCGACCCGCGTCATGGAGATCATGGGGTTTGAGCCGGGCGAGCCGACGGACAGCGGCGACGGAACCGTGGCCGTCCCCTGCCAGATTTGCGACGAAGCATTCCCTCCGCCGTCCGGTTGCGATTCGCCCCAAGAGTTGGTCCAGGATGCTTTGAACGTCGTCGTCGCGGCCTGTTGCCCGACGGGCGGCGGGGGGCCCGGATGCGTGCCATGCTGTTGCATTTTGGCGACGACCTCGTTGTGGATGGAAGCGGGCGGGCAGATCGTTGCCGCCGGCGTATGTTGCGGGGGTTCAGGCTGCGACGACGGCAACGCCTGCACGGAGCGTGACAAGTGCGGGGGGCCGTACGGGGATTGCCTGTGCGACTGCTGCGGCGTTCCCAAGGACTGCGGCGATAACAATGACTGCACGATCGACGGATGCGACCCGTCCACCGGGTGCACGTACACGGCGAGGCGCTGCGACGACGGGGATACGTGCACGGACGATTCGTGCGATTCGAGCTCCGGTTGCAAGAACGTGCTCAAGGACTGCGACGACCGCGACCCCTGCACGAGCGATGGTTGCGACGCGACGGGCGCGTGCACCCACACCTCGTTCTGCACGGACCCGGCTGAGCCGTGCTGCGGGGGGCTGTGTTGTCCGCCGGAGAGTTGCTGCGGGGACCAGTGCTGCTGGAACTGCCCATCGCCCTACAACTGTTTCCCGCAGGCCTGTGAGGAGTGCGACTTCTACGGCTATCTTTCCGCCCAGCGAATCGACGTAGCCCCGGCTTTGCCGTGCGTGGACCATCTGCTGACCTTCACGCTGGTCAACCCTCAGGACAGCGGGGGACGGCGTCGCGTCGGCTGCGACACGATCGTTCCCATTCCGCCCGGCCCGCTGACGATCACTTGGGTGATCACCACGCCCGGGGGTGGATCGGTCAGCGGGAGCGGGGCCGTGGCGTCGGTGTTAGCGGACCTGGCCGGGTCGTACAGGTGCACCTTCTTCGTGAGCACGTCGCGCCAGTGCCCGCCGGATCCGATTTCAGTGCAGTCGGCGTGGGTGAACGTGCCTTGTCGCTCGGAATGTTGTCCGGGCGGGGAGGAATGTTGCGGGCCGGAGTGTTGCACGATCGGGAACTGCTGTGGAGGGGAGTGCTGCCCCGGGCCGTGCTGCGACGGATGGTGCTGCCTGGCGGGTGAGACGTGCTGCGGCTCAACGTGTTGCTCGCAGGGGGCGACGTGCTGCAACGCGGCGACGGGGCGGTGCTGCCCGGAGAATTGGGTCTGCTG
>JBBTCJ010000045.1:0-17172 GCA_038043285.1 Planctomycetota bacterium
CAGAGCCTGGGAAAAAATCTCTTGACAGCCATGTTATCCTTTGAGTCATGGAAACGACAACGGTTTTGCCAGGGATGGACCTGACGGAGGTTGGACTTGAGACGGCAGGAGTTTGCGCCGACGTCTTGGTGGCGGAGCCACCGCGGCTGCGTCGGCCGGATCGGAATCAGGCGTTGATGCAAACTTGCTGGTTGGATGAGGTGCTGCCGGCTGACCATCAGGCCCGGACGATCTGGGCGGTGGTGGAGAAGCTGGATTTGGCGAAGTTCCATGAACCGCTGAGGGCCCGAGGCAGCGATCCGGGTCGGTCGGCGACGGATCCGAAACTGCTGGTGGCCTTGTGGCTGTACGCCACGATGGAAGGGATCGGCAGCGGTCGGGAGATTGCCCGGCTGTGCGAATGCCACGACGCGTTTCGCTGGTTGTGCGGCGGCGTGCCGGTGAATTACCACACCCTCAACGACTTCCGGGTGGGACACGAAAAGGCCCTGGATGATCTGTTTACGGAAGTGGTGGCCGTTTTGACGCACAAGGGCGTCGTCTCGGTCAAGCGAATCAGCCAGGACGGAACGAAAGTCCGGGCGAACGCCGGTGCCGGCAGTTTTCGCAAGGAAGGCAAGCTGCGTGAGCATCTGGCCGCGGCGAAAGCGCAGGTGGAGGCCGTCAAACAACTGGCGGACGACCGTACGGTCAGCGCTGCCAAGCGGGCGGCCCAGGAGCGCGCGGCTCGAGAACGGGAAGAACGGATTACGGCGGCGTTGGCCGAGTTGCCCAAGATTCAGGAAGACAAGATCCGTTCTCGGGACAAGAAATCGATAGCCAAGGCCCCGCGGGCCTCGACCACCGATCCGGACGCTCGGGTGATGAAGATGCCGGATAACGGCTTTCGCCCGGCGTATAACGTGCAGTTGGCCGTCGATCCCAGTAGTCGGGCGATTGTCGGCGCGGAGGTGACCAACGCGCGGACGGATACGAAGGAGGCCGAGCCGCTTCGGGAACAGGTGGAGCGGCGTACCGGGCAGAAAGTGGAAGAGCATTTGGTGGACGGGGGCTACGTTCAAAAGGACCGCATCGAGCAAGCGGAAGCCCGCGGAACCAAGATGTATGCTCCGGTTCCCAAGGCGCGGAAGGATCCTCGGGCCTACGAGGTCAAAAAGACCGATGGTCCCGGCGTGGCCGCGTGGCGGCAACGGATGGCGGGTGAGGAAGGCAAAGCGATTTATTCCCAGCGTGGATCGACCGTGGAGACGGTCAACGCGGACCTCAAAATGTTTCGAGGGCTTTCGCGGATGGTGGTGCGAGGATTGAAAGGGGTGCGGTGCCAGGTGTTGTGGTCGTCCCTGGCGTACAACCTCCTGCACTTCGCCCCGGTGTGGATCACCTGAGTGCGAGAAAACGATCGAATCCCCGACGGAGTGATCGAAAAAGGCTCCGCGGGAAACGGAGAAACCGGAACAGGACCTAGCGTGAACGATCATCCTCTGAATCCGTAATGCTTGAGTCCCCCAGAGGGGATCAAAATACTACCGCCCAAAGGCCAAAACTTTGAAAGTTTCTCAACCTCTTCAGCCCGCGCGACGCCGCGGAAGGCGGTACGCCCCGGCGTTCGCAAACGTTGATCCGCAAACCGCATGGCAACCTCCTCTGTGAGAACGCGACGACACCTCTCGTCATTCCATATGAACGGCGGCGCTCGATCGCGGCAGCGTGGTTGATGATGGAACCACCCGGTCTGGGCGTGAGGCTACACGATCTTTCGAGGAACCAAAAGACGCGACCTGGCGTCGGAAAGTGTACAACGCGGCGGCGGCATGAGGAGCATCTCTCCGGTCGCCTTGAGCGTCATTTCTCTTGCGCCGTCGCCAGCGGGGGTATATTTTCCACCGGAGTCTCACGATCGTAGCGATAGGGTCGATGGCAGCCCGGTCCGCACGATCCGCCGGTCTCGGTTTGTTTGAAGTTGACGGGCAGGTTCCAGTCGCCGAAGGGGACGCGGTCGGCAATGTACTTCGCGTTTTTCGCGGCGTGGGGGTCGTGGCAGGCGCGGCAGGTGCGCCCCTTGTCGGCCTTGTTCACGTGGAGGTAATGGAGGTTTTGCCTGCCGTTGCGGAACTCGGTGGCGTCGTCGGTGGTCACCTCGGCGAAGGCGGCCGCCTCGTGGCACTCGAAGCACAGGGCGTAGCGATCCTCGCCGTAGGGCGAGTAGAACTTGGCCGGGTAGGCCTTCGCCAGCAGGGCGGCGTTGTCTCCACCGTGCGGAGCGTGACAGGCCTGGCACTCGCCGTCGCGGACCGGGCCGTGCGGGTTGTCGTTGGTCTTCAGGTGTTCAGCCACGTTGAGCAGCTTGCCCCGCGCCCCCGTGAGTGCCTGGTTGTGGCACGAGAGGCAGATCTCGCCCGCGGGCTTGAGCAGCATCCCTGCGTGGTTCGACCCGTGCACGTCGTGGCAGGTCATGCAGGCCGCGTCCTTGGTGATGGGCGAATGCTTCACCGTCGCGTCCTCGGCGAGCTTGGCGACGTCGTCGTGACAATCCAGGCACAGCGCGGGCGGCGGCGCGGTGAGCATCCACTTGTGCGGCGAGGCGTGCGGGTTGTGGCAGGAGGTGCAATCGTCCTTGACCGGGGCGTGAACGTGCTTGCGGTCGGAGACCTTCTCCTTGACGTCGTCGTGACACTCGTAGCACAGCGCCGGACCGGCGGCGGTGAGCAGTTTGGGGTGCGGCGACGCGTGGGGATTGTGGCAGGCGGTGCATTCGCCCGCGGCCGCCGGGCCGTGGATGCTGGCCACGTCCGGCAGTACGTCGTCGTGGCAGTCCAGGCACAGGGCCTTGAGGGAATCGGCCTTCAACAAGCGCGGCGTCTTAGAGGCGTGCGGGTCATGACAGGCGGTGCATGGGCCCTGACCGACCGGTTGATGGATGGTTTTGCCTTCGAAAGCGTCATGGCACTCGGTGCAGAGCTTGGCGTCCGAAGCCGCGAGGCGGAACTTGTGCTTTCCTCCCTCGACGGCCTGGTGACACGCGTCGCAGGTGTCCGCTTCCACCGGCGCGTGGACGATCCCGGCGGACTTGTACGCTCCGTGACATGCAGTGGCACTGCAACTGCCCTCGTATTTTTCCTGGTCTTGCGCCGATGCCGCGGTCGCCAGGAACAGGGCGAACACGCCGCACCCACGCACGCCCGAGACAGGTTTCACGGATGCCCTCCCGCGGGCGGCGGCGACGGCTGCGTGCCGAACGAAAGCACCAACGCCCCCGCCGGCGTCGAGACGGTCCTGGGCTTGTTCATCTCCAACCATACCGTGGGCGCCGAAGCGGGATCCTCTCCAATCTCGACCCGCAAGGCGGCCACGCCTCGCGCCGCCGACTTGTACTCCTCCACGATCCGCCCGCACTCGACAAACTCGGTCAACTTGAACTTGTATTGCGATCCGGGGACCGCGACGGCGTCGCCCTTGGCGAAAGCGGCTGACTTGGTTTCGCCTTCGTGCCGCGTCCAGAGTTCCACACGGTCGGCCCCGATCACCACCACGGCGTAGTCCGGAACTTTCTGCGGAGTTTCGACGGGGCAATCCAACGACACGCGATAGGGAAGTTGGTTCACGTCCGGCTGAACAAAGCCGGGGAACTTGGCGAAGACCCAACGCTGCTCGGTGACGCCGCCGTGTTCGATCTCGACCAGCGCCGCCGGGTTGACCCGATGCTCGGAGCGGTTCACCGGGGTCATGGTCTTGTCGTCCATCGCGTAGTCGGGGAAGAAGTGCCTCACCCGTACGGTGCACCCGAGGTCGTCGAGCTTCTGCGGCAGATCATCGCCCAGGGCGATCGCCCGCGTCGCCTCGGAGTCAATCCGCCCGACGAGCACCTTGGGCTTGCGGGTCAGCTCGTTCTTGAACTGGTCGAACAACTCGTCCCGTTGCGATGCATCGGTCAGGCGCATCAATCGCCAAGTGGCGATGAAGCTGATGAGCCGGTTGCGCTCGGCGTCGTCGGCGAGGAGCCAGCGCTGGTAGGACTGTGTCGGCCCGTCGACGGACAGCCTGACCGCGGGTCGCCCGTCGGACCCCTTGTCTTCGACCACGCGTTGATCGAGCGTGGACTGCGGAAGGTATTCCTTGAGGCGAATCGGGGGAAACTTCCCCGGAGGCGTGACCGTCTGATCCAACTTCGCCTCGCGCAGCGGGGTCTCCAGGGACAAGGGCGTCGTCAGCGTATCGCCGACGGCCGCCGGTCGAACCTGGAAATACAGCTTCTGATCCGGCATCGGCGGATGCGTCCCGTGCTGTGCGGCCGCGCCGCTCGCCGAAAGAAGCAAGGTCGTCACCGCCAACCGTCGTCGAAGTGGTTCCTTCCGTCCGTTTCGCATGTTAGCTTGCCGACGCCTCCGCTCGCTGGCCCTTGGAGATATCGAGTTCTTCCAGCTTGCGGTACAGGCTGGAGAGTCCGATTCCCAACACCTGGGCCGCCTGGGCCTTGTCGCCTCCGACGCTGAGCAACACTTTGGTGATGTGCTCGCGCTCGAACTCGTGCACCGCCGCCCGAAGGTTGGCCGAGAACGCCGCCGAACGCCGCGACGGCGTCACGCCCAGAGCGAGGTCGTCGACGCTTACGCTGCGTCCCCCGGCGAAGATCAGCGCCCGCTCGACGACGTTCTCCAGCTCGCGGACATTTCCCCGCCACGGATAGTTCATCATCGCCTCCAGGGCGGAGTCCGTGAAACCGGGAGACTGCACGTTCAGCTCGGTGTTGTACTGCCGAAGGAAATGATCCGCGAGCAGACGGATGTCCTCGCGTCGGTCGCGCAACGGCGGGATCGTCACCTGAATGACGTTCAGCCTGTAGTACAAATCTTCGCGAAAGTTTCCGGACTCGACGGCCTGGGTCAGGTCGCGATTGGTGGCCGCCACCACCCGGATGTGCACCGGCCGCGGCTTGCTCTCGCCGACGCGGGTTACCGCCCGCTGCTCGATCGCCCGCAGCAGGACGGCCTGACTATGATACGGGAGATTTCCGATTTCGTCGAGAAACAGGGTGCCTCCGTTGGCGGTCTCGAAATACCCCGCCCGATCGGTGTCCGCGCCGGTGAAGGCACCCTTGCGGTACCCGAACAGTTCGCTCTCCACCAGGGTGTCGGCCAAGCCGCCGCAATTGACCGCGATGAACGGCTTGTCTTTGGTGACTCCGGAGTGGTGGATCGCGCGGGCGACCACCTCCTTGCCCGTGCCGCTCTCGCCGAAGATCAACACGTTGCTCATGGTGTTGCAGACGCGGGCCACGGTGTCCTTGATTGCGGTGATGCTCGGCGATCGACCGATGAAGGCGATCTCCATCTGCCCGACCCGCAGTTGCTCCTTGAGCAGCTTGTTTTCCTTTTCGAGGTCGTCGTGGGCCAGCAGGCGCTTGAGCTTGAAGATCACCTCATCGAGGATCAGCGGCTTGCAGATGTAGTCGCTGACCCCCTTCTTCATCGCCTCGACGGCGGTTTCGACCTCCCCAAAGGCGGTGATGACGATGATCACTGCGTCGGGGGCGAGCTTCCTCGCGTGGTCGATGAGGTCCATTCCGCTGACGCCCGGCATGCGCAAATCGGTGATCATCGCCCCGACGTCGTTTTGCCGCAGCGCTTTGAGCGCCAGCGAGCCGTCGCGACAGGCGATGACGTTGAATCCCTCCTCGCGCAACACCTGGGCGAGGTTCTCCCGCAAAGTGTCTTCGTCGTCCGCCAGTAACACGGTGGTCAGGGGCTTGTTATGCATCGGGTGCTTTCAGGAGTATGGGAATCTCGACGGTGAAGACCGTGCCTCCTCCGTCGCGCGGGTGGAAGTCGATGCTTCCGCCATGTTTCTGCACAATGCCGTAACTGACGGCCAAACCCAGCCCGGTTCCCTTCCCCTGTTCCTTGGTCGTGAAGAACGGCTCGAAGACCCGCCGACCGACCTCGCGCGGAATGCCGCATCCGGTGTCCGCGACGCTGAACACCGTACTTCGCCCGTGCGCCCGGGCGCTGACCGCCAGCGTGCCGCCCTCGGGCATGGCATCCAGGGCGTTGAGCAGCAGGTTGATAAACACCTGCTGCAGTTGCCCGCGCAGCGCATACGTTTTCGGCAACGAGTCCAACCGCTGAAGCTCAATCCGCGACGTCTTCGCCCGACCATCGAAGGACACCAGGGCGACGGCTTCCTCCAGCGTCGCGCCGAGGTCCGCCAATTCCCAGCGCTCCGCGACCGGCCGGGCGATGGCCCCCATCTGCCGCACGGTCTCGGAAATCCGCTGAATGTGCCTTTGAATCAGATCCAACTGCGACGGGTCGATCCCCGACGATTGCTGCCGCTTGACCATCTGCACGATCGACGAGATGCTCGACAGGGGGTTGCCGATCTCGTGCGCGATGCCCGCGGCCAACTGTCCGACGGCGACCATCTTCTCCTTCTCCGCCATTTGCGCGTGCATGCGGCGGACCTTCTCGGCCTCGGCTCCCAGCATGAACATCAGGCTGTTGAAGCTCTCGCCGAGCCGGGTCAGACCGTCGGGACACGAGCGCCGGTACACCGGGCACTCGTGGCATTGCTGGATGGTGACCTGCGGCGACCGCCCCTCCCACGTGGACCCGGAAAGCGCCAGCCTTTGCCAACAAGGCTGCCCCGTTCCGTCCGCCACCGGCAGGCCCGATTGCGGGCACTCGACGATGTCCCCCAGATCGACCCGGTACGGATTCTGAAATTGCGCACGCTCGCCCGCGTTGGTGCAATACGCTTCCAGTCGTCGGCTGAGAAGCTCGGCCGTTGATTCGATCCGTTGCTGCTGACGAAGCATGACCAGGTAAGTGATCGTGCAGCCGCCGACGGTCACCAGCGCCGAGCAGATCGTCAGCAGAAAATGACGCCATCCGGTCGAAAGACCGGGAAAATAAACCCGCTCGACAACGTCCAGACTGACGAACAGCGCCGCGCAGGCGCACAGCAAACCAAGCGCTCCGACGATCGGCCATCCATGCCAGAGGGGGCGGGGAGCGTCCACACGGACAAGCGGCTGGGAGGGCGCTTCGGACGGCGCGTCCGCCAAGCCCGGCGCAAGATTCGGGTGCAGCCGACCATTGCCGTGACATGCCTCGCTCGTGGTCCGCGTGGTTGGTTCGCTCACGGTCGGTCTCGCCCGAATGCCTCGCACGGCTTAAAACCGCCCGGCCGGGGTTTCTCGGTCGGCCGCCCAAGCCGGCTACCGGGATAGGTTGGGGCAAGTTCTATGCCGAAAACGAGAATTGTTAAAGTGCAATTATTGCTGTGTAGTTTTAATTCGCGGTTGCTGGCATGGAGGATGCGTGATAGATTGTGTACCTGTTCAACATGGGGCATGGAGTGCTTCGCGTGAAGATCATGACGAATCGACGACCGACCCGGAACCCGAGACGACTACGCTCTCCCGCCGCCTTGCTGGCGGCGTGGGCGCTTCTGACGCCGCTGATGATGGGCGGGTGTCAGGACTTCCAAGATGAGGCAGTGACGGCGCTGGAGACGGCCACGAGCGGAATTATTGACGCGGCGGTGAGCAACTTCTTCGACCAGTTTCAGTCCGGCGGCGGGAACTAACTCTCGATCGCCGTTGGCTGGATTCGTTCAAGCCGGTCGCTCCCTGACAGTCGCGGTACAAATGGAAGCAGAAACGGTACCTGCTCCCTGGCGGTCGCGGCTCGAATCGACCTTTTTCAAACGCCTTCTTGGGCACGAAATCCGCCGTTTGACAGGTGGTGAAAGCGTCATGGCGCACGACTTGGCTCATTGGGTCCACCGGTTTCATGGCCAGCGGGTGTTGCTGGTCGGCGACCTGATTCTCGACCGCTACGTCTACGGCGACGCGGAGCGGATCAGCCCGGAAGCTCCGGTGCCCGTGATTCGCGTGGTGGAGCGGCGCGAGGCCGTAGGCGGCAGCGCCAACGTGGCTGCGTGCCTGATCGCCCTGGGGTGCGAGGTCTCCTGTTGCGGCGTCATCGGCGACGACGGTCATGGGCATACGCTTTCGCGCCTGTTGAAGGAGCTTCGCGTCAACGTCGGCGGCGTGGTTATGGACGCGCAACGTCCGACGACCACCAAGACGCGCATGGTGGGGCTTGCGCAACATCGCCATCGACAACAACTTCTCCGCGTTGACGAGGAGGATGCGTCGCCGTTGTCCGAAGCGGTTGCCGACCAGATCGTGGACATCGCTTGCCGAGAACTCTCCGGCTGCGACGTGGTGTGCCTTGAGGACTACGACAAGGGGCTGATCGGTGATCGCGTTGCCCAGGCGGTGATCTGCGAGGCCCGACGGCGCGGACGCCGCGTGCTGGTCGACCCCGCGAGATTGACCGATTACTCCCGCTACCGCGGCGCGGACGTTGTTACGCCGAACCGCGACGAGTTGTCGCTTGCGGCGGGGCGGCGGTTTACGTCGCTGTCGGAACTGGCCGACGGCGCGCGGGCGGTCATCGAACGTCATGGATTCGCCGCCGCGGTGGCCACCGTTGACCGCGACGGGGCGGTACTGGTGGAAAAGGGCAAGCCCTGGCAACACCTGCCGACGGCGCCGCGCAGCGTTTACGACAACACCGGCGCGGGCGACGCGGTGTTGGCCATGCTCGCCGCCGCGGTCGCCGCCGGGGCCGACCTGGTGAGTGCCGCAAAACTTGCCAACGTCGCCGGGGGACTGGAGGTCGAAAAGTTCGGATGCGTGCCCATCACCGCCGACGAAATCCTTGCCGAGCTGCGGCTCGAGGATCGCGTGCACAACGGCAAATTGTGCACCGCGGACGAGCTGGCGGGGGAGTTGCAGCTTCGGCGCGACCGCGGCGAGACCATCGCGTTCACCAACGGCTGCTTCGACATTCTTCACGCCGGCCACGTGGATTTTCTGAAGCGCTGCCGACGGGAGGCCTCGCTGCTGGTCGTCGGATTGAACACCGATGCCTCGGTTCGAAGACAGAACAAAGGGCCTGATCGACCGATCAACGGCTTCGAGGATCGTGCGGCGGTCCTTGGCGCGTTGGAGTGCGTCGACTACGTCGTCGGGTTCGAAGAAGACGATCCCGAGAAGCTGATTCAGCGGGTCAAGCCTGACGTGCTGGTCAAGGGCGAGGACTGGGCGAGCAAGGGCGTCGTCGGTCGGGCATTCGTGGAGAAGCACGGCGGGCGGGTCGTGCTTCTGCCGCTGGTCGAGGGACGAAGTACGACGAACATCGTGGAACGCATCCGGAACGCCGACGCCGCCACGGGGATGGTCGATTGAGGGTTTTCGATGGTCGATGGGGTGGAAACCCGCGCGGCAGTCGAATCGCTTGCCCGTGGACAGACCAGGCGTCGCCTTGTGGCACTCGTCCAACTTTCTGAGATTCTGGTGCAGAGGTTCCCATCAACGATCGGATCGGGTACACGTGGCGGGAGCTTGGAGAATATGCGGACACAGATCGCCGACCATGTTTGCGCCGTAGAGTCCCTGATCGCTCACGTTCCGTTGCTGGAGCGGATCGCCGATCGGATCATTGATTGTTTCGACCGTGGAGGGAGGCTCTACTTGCTCGGCAACGGCGGAAGCGCCGCCGACGCCCAGCACATTGCGGCGGAGTTGGTCGGACGGTTCAAGGCGGATCGCAAGCCCTTGCCCGCCGTCGCCCTGACCACCGACACGTCGAACCTCACCGCCATCGGCAATGACCTGGGTTTCGATCGGGTTTTCGCTCGCCAGGTGGAGGCGCTGGTCACCGGCGTCGACGTCGTCTGGGCATTGAGCGTTTCGGGGCGCTCCCCGAACGTTCTGGCCGCGTGCGAGGCCGCCCGTCACGGCGGGGCATGCATCATCGGCTTCTCGGGGCGCAACGGTGATCCGCTGGAGGCTCTAACCGACCTGTGTTTCCGCGCCGATCACGACCAGTCCGACCGCGTTCAGGAGGTGCATCTGCTGGCGTATCATCTGGTCTGCGAGCGAATCGAACGACATTACCTTGCGGGATAGCGCGCTCGGTTCGTCGCCTTCTTGAGGACGGCGGTCCGGCTACGGAGGCGTCGGCGGTCCCTGGCGCTCGGCCTCCGTCTTGGGCCTCGGACGAAGGTATGGATGGCTTTCGCGCCACTTCAGGTACGCGCCTTTTTCCGCATCATGCTTGGCGTAAACCGCAAGCGTCTCCTCGACGGTTTTCCCTTGCTCCGGCGTCAAGACCTGCAAGACTTTCTCCTTCGCCTTTCGAGATGCCTCCGCTTGTGCGCTCGGTGTCCGTTTTCCAGCCGACATGGAGCCAAAGGCCTCCTTCATGATCGCATCGACGTGGGCTTGTTGCTCCGGCGAAAGCTTCAAGTCGGGGTCGGACAGCGCGCGATACAATTGACGGACAAGTCCGTCCCTGGTGACCGAAGGCTCGACGATTTCCCAGCGCGCGAAAACCTTGTGCAGCTCCGGATGAAATTCCGCGGGCACGATCTTTAAGAGTTCCTCCTGGATGATCACGTCGGCAAAGGGCCGCAAGTTCGCCGAGGTTCCCGGCGTGCCCCGGGCGATTTGCTCGCGGATGTCTTCAGCTTTCTCCTTAGCCCCACCCTTTTCCGCCGACTCAGCCTCGGCTCGCATCTTCGCCAAGACCTCATCCGGGATCGCAGGATACGGTTTCTGGGCGGCCTTCGCCGCAAGAGACGGATCTTCCCTGAAGGTTGCGAACAGGTTTTCGAACGCGGCCTGTACGCTCTTCTTGTGTTCTTCGGTCAGCTTCAGCTTAGCGAGGACCGCATCGCGAAGGCGCTTAAACGACTGCACGCGCCCCCACGTCCGTGGCGGATAATTCTCAAACGGAGCCGCGTCGGGCTTGGATGCCCCGCCTGTCGCCGCTTGTTGGGGTGCGGGTGAACTCGCCGACGTGGGAGAGCTTGCGGGCGCGGTTGTGGCGGACGCAGGCGTAGGTGAGGCCTTGGATTCTTGCGCCTTGGCGGAAGTTGGTTCCTTCGGTGACTCGGTCGGCTTGGCCGGTTCAGCGGGCTTCACGCCGGGGCTCGATTGTGCGATCGCCGTCGACGCTGCGACCGCAAGGAGCGACGCCGCCACAACCAACCCCTTCAGCGTACCTAATCCATTCATGAGCAATCCGCCTCCTCAAACTCTCGATTCGCTGCAACATTCCTGCTCGACCCAACCCTCGCGGCTCCCGCGCGTCGTTGGGTGACCGCGATCTGGTGAACCGCCCCCTTGGGGCCTCGACGCTTCTTGGGCTTCGCCGTCTGGCCGCTTATACTTTCGCGTACTCGCTCTGCGCTCTGTTACTTGTAAGCATTGAAGATCGTGCGATCAAGCGGCCGCCGCCGATAACCTTCGACAACTCATGCACTTGCTGACCATTGTCGCCTTCGCGTGTCTTTTCTGGCGGTCCGACGCCTCGGCCCGATGGGTTCTGGTTCCCGACGGCGAGGTTTCTTGGACGTTGCTGATCGCGCTCGCCCCGCCCCTGGTGTGCACGATTGTCGCGTTCTGGGCCGCCCGGCGTGCAGACGCGATGCGGGAAGCGCTTCCCGACGGTCCGCAATCGGCCCACCTCTGGCACCATCGGGCAACCAGTTTTCTTCGGGTGTTCCTGCTGCTCGGCTTCGCGGCGGCGGTGATGTTGACCCATTGGCCGACCTGGTTCGCGTTCGGCCAAGTTACCCCTGCGTTACAGGTTTTCGGCGATGTGATCGTGCTCTCTCCGTATCTGGCCGGCGCCGTCGGACTGTTGCTCGCCGCCTACCCAATCGAGCGTGCGTTTCGTTTTCCCTTTGCCGCGACGAACCATTCCGAATCGACGACCGTCGACGGTTCGTGGTCGTGGCGCTCGTATCTGGATTTCAACGTCCGTCACCACGTGCTGGTGGTCGCGGTCCCGATGTTGCTGATTCTTTTCGCCTCGGACATGACCCGCGGCTACGAAGCCGCGATTCGGAAATGGACCGGTTTCCGCTTCGCTCCCGACGTTTTGCTGGGGTTGTTTTCCGCCGCCGTTTTCCTCGTCGCCCCGTGGATGCTCTGTCGCATCTGGCGGACCTCCTCTCTGCAAGCAGGACCGTTGCGCGAACGGCTCGAGGCCATCTGCCGAGGCATCGGACTCCGCTGCCGCGATATTCTCGTGTGGCAGAGCGACGGCATCCTCATCAATGCCGCGGTCATGGGACTGTTCCCGCGAGTCCGCTACGTGCTGCTTTCTGATGCTCTGTTAGCGACCATGTCGCCGCGGCAAGTGGAGGCGGTCTTCGGACACGAGGCCGGTCACGTTCGTCACCGACACATTGAGCATTTCCTTCTCTTCGCCTTCGCGGGCTGGGCGGTGGTCGCGGCAACGATGGAGTTGCTCTCCCGCGCCGGCGATGGCCTCGGGGCCTCGTCCGAATCCACGCTGGCGGTCGTGGAAGCTGCCGGGGTCGTGGGAACCCTTGGCGTCTGGGGTATCGGGTTCGGCTGGCTGTCGCGCCGCTTCGAGCGACAGGCGGACTTGTTCGGCGCTCGCTGCGTGACGCCCAAGGGCGGCGAATGCAATCTCCCGTGCAGCGTGCATCCCGACGAATGCACGACGGTGGAACAGGGCGGTCGGGTGTGCGCCACGGCCGCCGCGGTCTTCGCCTCGGCCCTCGAGCGCGTCGCCAGTCTCAACGGAATCCCGTGGGAGGAGAACAGTTGGCGGCACGCGTCGATTGGATACCGCGCCCGCTTCCTTCGTTCGCTGGCCGGCGATCCCGCCAGGGCGATTCAGTTCGAGCGGACAATCACCCGGATCAAGAGGGCGTTGCTTCTCTTCGCTTGTTTGTCCGTGGTCACGTTCGCGTGGTACTGGTGGACCTTCTCCGAATCCACCCTGCTGCGCCTTCAAGCTGGCATTCGCTGATCGGGCAAGACACGGTTGGGTGCCCGGACCGTCGGAAGGGGCGTTCGAGGGTATATTTCCCGCAAGTTTCACGAGGAACTTGCCGAAACCTCGCGGGGTTGATATAATACAATTACGCACACGAGAGGTGTTCCTGTTTGCTGGGATGTCGTGGCAATGGCACTCGAGCGAGAACTGAAAACCTACCAGCGAGAGCTGGCCAACCTTTTGCAGCACGAAGGCCGATTTGTGCTCGTTCACGGCAGCGAGGTCGCCGGCGTGTTCGACACCTACGACGACGCGATTCGCGCAGGATACGACAAGTACGGGCTTGACCCGTTTCTCGTGAAGCGCGTTGAAGCGATCGAACAGATTCAGTCCTTTACGCGCCCTCTCGACCCATGCCGCACTTGACTCTGCCGATAACGTCCGGTGGCCCGGTCCTTGATCTACTTGTTGGAGTTAGTCGTCCTCGCGCCGATGCACTACGCCGCGCAGGCTCGCCCATTCCCCAACCGGTTTCGATTCGCGGGTTGATTGACACCGGGGCAAGCTGTACGTGCATCGATCCGGCGTCCCTGCGGTCGCTGGGACTGTCGCCGACGGGTCGGGTGCCGATCCACACGCCTTCGACGAACGAGACCCCGCTCGACTGCGAACAGTACGACGTCAGCCTAGTTCTTTTACATCCGAAAATGCAGCTAGCGCTTGGATCGCTGGGAGTGATCGCGTCGAACTTAGAGTTCCACGGAATCCAGGCGCTTTTCGGCCGGGACGTCCTTGGACGATGTCTGTTCGTCTACGACAGCTCCGCTCAAGTCTTTGCTTTGGCGTTCTAGACAACCACCTGCATCGCGTGTATCCGTGGATCCTTTCACGCGAATGAGGATGGCACCGGTGACGACCTGCATCATCGATGGAAAGGCTCTGGCGGAACGCATCAAGGGCGACACGGCTGCGCGGGTTCGCGCACTGGCCGCCGACGGCGTGCGCGTGAGCCTCGACGTGGTCATGGTCGGCGACCCGTCCGCCGGTGAAATCTACGCCCGCTCCCAGCGAAAACGCTGCAACGAAGTCGGCATCGCCTATCGCCTGCACAACCTTCCGGCCAGCGCCCGCGACGCCGACATCCGCCGACTCATCCGCGAACTTAACGACGACCCTGCCGTCACCGGCATCCTGCTGAATCTGCCGCTGCCGCCGGGAATCGACACTCCGGCCCTGCAATACTGCATCGACCCCTACAAGGACGTCGAGGGCGTCAACCCCGCCAACATCGGCCTGCTCTTTTACGACAGCCCGATCATTGCTCCCTGCACGGCCGTCGCGGTCATGGAAATCCTTCAGCAAGCCGACGTCGATCCACGCGGGCTTGACGCCGTCGTCGTCGGGCAGGGTCCAATCGCCGGCAGGCCCGTTTCGCTCTTCCTGCTGCAGCGCATGGCCACCGTAACTTGTTGCCACGTCGCGACAAAGGATTTGAATCGCCACACGCGATCGGCGGACTTGCTCATCGTCGCGGTCGGCAAGCCGGGCCTCATCCGCCGCGAACACGTCAAACCCGGAGCCGTGGTCATCGACGTCGGCATCAACACGATTGCCGGCGCCGACGGTCAAAAACGCATCGTCGGCGACGTGGACTTCGAAGAGGTTGCCCTGGTCACCAGGGCGATCACCCCCGTTCCCGGCGGCGTCGGACCGGTCACGGTGGCCATCCTGCTTCGCAGCGCCGCGGAAGCCGCCGCCAAACAACGCGCGACGCCGCGAAGACTGCCGTAGACGCCTGAAACCCCCGCTGCGAAGTGAATTGCTTCTCAATCGACAATCGCCAATCGCCAATCGACAATGCCCCACCGCGCCCGCCCCGTGACGAGGCCGGGTCGAACGCCATGAACGTCCGTCGCCCCCAGATTGTTTCGGATCGCCTGTTCGTGGAACCCGGCGAGCAAGCCTTCGCCCTGGTGGCTGAGGTCGCTCCGATCCTCCGGATCGATCGAACGTATTCCTATCACGTTCCCAACACCATGAAGGAACAGCTTTCGTTGGGACATCGCGTCCAGGTTCCCATCGGACGCCGCGCCCGGCTGGTCATAGGATTCGTCGTCGCCCTCGATTGTCGCCCCTGGGACACGACGCTGCGACCGATCCATTCCCTGGTCGATCAGGGAACCTTCCTGACGCCCGACCTCATCGACGTGGCACGGGAAATCTCCGCACATTACCGCTGTCCGCTGGGACCGACGCTCAAGGCCATCACCCCGCAAGCGGTCCGCGAGCGACGCGGAATGAAGAAGGTGTCCTACGCGCGTCTGGGCGAGAATCTCCGAGCGTTCCTTGTCGCTTCACCCGCTGGCTTGGAGCCGGACGCGATCGAGTGGCCCGTGGGGCGATTGACCCCGGCTCGCCGCGCGTTGCTCTCCGTGCTTGCGGCATCCACCGACCCCGTGCCCGTTGACGATCTGCTCAAGACGGCAGGTTCGTCGGCCGTGGTTCTTCGTGGATTGGTGAAAGCCGGCTTCGTCGATTTCGAAGTGCGTACCCAGCCCTCTGCCGAAGAACTTCAACCGCCGTCGCAGCCGCAGGCCGAGCCGACCTTCTCGTTGAACGCGGAGCAACAGTCCGCCATTGACGCCATCTTCCGGACCGTCGAAGAGGCCCGCTTCGGAGTCACGCTTCTGTGGGGAGTTGCCGGCTCGGGCAAGACCGAGGTCTACATCCGTGCCATACGCCGGGTCATCGAAATGGGCCGCCAGGCGATCTTTCTGGTTCCCGAAATCGTTCTCACGACGCAACTGGTCAGCCGCCTCGTAAGCCGCTTCCCCGGCGTAGCGGTGCAACATAGCGGACTCAGCGAATCGCAGCGGGCGGCCATGTGGCGGCGCATCGCGGCCGGCGAGCGCCAGGTGGTCATCGGAACCCGCTCGGCCGTCTTCGCCCCCTGCCCGAAGCTCGGATTGATCGTCGTGGACGAGGAGCAGGAAGGGAGCTTCAAGAATCTCCAGTCTCCCCGCTTCCACGTCCGCGACGCGGCCATCATGCGGGCCAAGACCCTCGGCATTCCCGTCGTCCTCGGCTCCGCGACGCCGTCGTTGGAAACCTGGCATCGCAGCGAGCAGCATCGCGACTATCGCCGACTGGTTCTCTCGCGCCGGGTCAACGATCTACCCATGCCCAAGGTGCACCTCGTGGACATGGAGGCCGAGTTCGCCGAATTGAAACGCCCCGTGGTCCTGTCACGGCTCATGGAGCGCCTGCTCGGCGAAACGCTCGATCGCGGCGAGCAGGCCATCCTGCTGATGAACCGCCGCGGCTACGCCACCCGCGTCTTCTGCCCGACGTGCCGCACGCGCATCACCTGTCCTACGTGCAGCGTCGGGCTTGTGGTCCACGCCGGTTCCCGCGAAGCGATGTGCCACTACTGTCTGCACCGGATGCCCGTTCCCATCGTCTGCCCCAAGCTCGGCTGCGGCGAACGACTCGTCCAGTTTGGCCTGGGAACCCAGCGCGTCGAGGAGGTCGTCGCCCAACGATTCCCCGACGCCCGCATCCTCCGCGTCGACAGTGACACGATGCGGCATCGAAGTCAGTACGAACAGGTCATCCGCGACTTCGAGGAGCGCCGCGTGGACGTTCTCGTGGGAACCCAGATGATCGCCAAGGGGCTTGATTTTCCTATGGTTTCGCTGGTCGGCGTCATCGACGCGGAACCCTCCGCTCTTTCCGCCGACTTCCGCGCTCACGAGCGGCTTTTCCAACTCATCACCCAGGTCGCGGGCCGCGCCGGACGCGCCGACGCCCCCGGACAAGTTGTTGTGCAGACCGCCGACACCACCCTCCCCGCTCTCCGCTGGGCCGTCGCACACGACTTCGCCGCCTTCGCCCGCCAGGAACTTTCCGCCCGCCAGCGCATCGGTTGGCCTCCCTTTCGACGCTTGGCGCGAATCGTCGTCGCCCACCAGCGCGAACGCACGGCGCAGGACGCCGCAAGAGCGCTTCTGGAACGGATTTACGCCGCCGGTTCCTCGCCGTCGTACCAGCGGATCGAAAAAGTCCATCCGAATCCAGCCGAGGGTCTCACGGCGACGCCGAACAACATCCAGATATTGGGCCCCAACCCCTGCGCCCTCGCCCGACTTCGCTCCCTCTACCGTTATGAATTGCTGGTTCTGGCGCCGGACGCCGCCGCGCTGCGATCGCTGCTTGCGCAACTCGAATCCGACGGCGCCTTCCGCACCCAGGCCAAGTCCTGCATCGTGGACGTCGATCCGGTTTCGTTCAGCTAGCCCGCATTTCTCACCAGGTGAGAGCGGGTCGTCATTTTGAATTGGCCGTG
>JBBTCJ010000046.1:0-15934 GCA_038043285.1 Planctomycetota bacterium
AAGGTGGCTGGATTTGGGGCGCCTCCAGGTGGCTGCATTTGGGCGCCTCATGACACGGAATCGATGATGCAGCTATCAGTTTACTGCGAGCCGAGAAGCCCTAGCAAGAAAATTGCGACTCTTGATGCGTTTTTTTCGCCATTGAGGCTCGGGCGATGGGAGTGCTTCAAACCCCGTTTGAAGCTTTGCTTGACTGGCCGCGCGGGTAGATTGGCTGGGTACGGCAGGTCGACGGGACCTGCCTTCACCATCATCTTGCATCCGCACGTCGACGACCTGGCGGACTGACGAAGTGTCAGCTCGATGAACCGAACTCCGTCTACACCTGGCCTGTTCTGGCGGGGCAGTTCTTGGATCTGGTGCGGCTCAGTTGGAGCAGGACTGCGGTAAGGGGCAAGAACGC
Source organism: Planctomycetota bacterium (assembly GCA_038043285.1). GTDB lineage: Bacteria > Planctomycetota > Phycisphaerae > UBA1845 > UBA1845 > JBBTCJ01. The sequence continues at coordinate 404 of JBBTCJ010000046.1, forward strand.
CAGGATCCCATTGCCACAAGGGAGCGGCAGTTGGCCGTGATTACCTTCATCCTCCGCAGGCGCCGCGTCGTCCGCCTCGCCTTGCGTACTAGCTCCGATCACGTTGATGCCGCCCGTCAGGGTGACGGTTATGCCCGCGGTATCGTCGTCCCTGTTGGTCACTGATACGTCGGCCGGATTCACGCCGCTATAGGCCTGGTCGGCGCTGATCGCCGCAGCGGTTACGACGGCGTATACCATGGTGCCGTCGGCGACAGCCTCATCCACGCCCGTGACAATCACGGTCCTGGGCACGTACCAGTTGGCGCTGGTGAAAATCAAGGTTCCCGGGGAGATTGTTCCTTCCGTCGTGTCGCTGCTGCGGAGATTGACGGTCACGTTAGCTGTCGGCTGCGAATCCAGAACGACCGTGAACTGAGCGGCGGCGCCTGCCTCAGTTGTGACCAGGCCGCCGGTCGGGCTGACCGTAACCCCGGCTGAATCGTCGTCTATGTTCGTGACCGATACATCAGTCGGATCCAGATCATCATAGACCGGATCGGCACTCGCCGCAGGCGCGGTCACGATCGTATGGGCGATGTCCCCGTCATCGAAGTCGTCGTCCACGCCGGTGATGGTGACTGTCTTGGGGGTATCCCAATCGGTAGACGTGAAGTTGACGCTGGCAGGGGTCACACTCCCCTCACTAAGATCGGAGCTGGAAAACCCTACGGTGACATTCGCTGCCGGCCGCATATTGAGCACGACGGTGAATTGAGCCGTGCCCCCGCCCTCGGTCGTGACCAGGCCGGATGTGGGACTGACGACTATGTCCGCGGTTTCGTCGTCGGTATTGGTGGCGGAAACGTCGGCTGGGTTTACGCCATTGTAGTTGGCGTCGGCGCTATCCGCTGCCGCAGTTACGATGGAATATGCCACCGCTCCGTCCGAGACCTCATCATCCACGCCGGTGATGGTCACGGTCTGGTGCGAAGCCCAATTGACGGTGGTGAAGGTCAGACTCAGCGGAGAAACCGTTCCCTCGGTGGTGTCAGTGCTGCTTAAGGCAATGGTAACGTTGGCCGTCGGCTGGGAGGTCGGGACAATAGTGAATGTGGCGGTGCCACCGGCTTCCGTGGTGACTAGGCCTGAGGTCGGATTGACCGTGATTCCCGCGGTGGGTGAACTGGGCGGCGGGCTCACCGGGCCTCCTGCGGCATCATCATTGGTATTGGTGGCAGGCACGTCGGCTGGGTCCAAGCCGTTAAAGGCCGGGTCCGAGCTGGCCGCCGCGGCAATGACGACGGTATACGCCTCATTCCCGTCCACGACGGCATCGTCGACGCCGGTGACCGCGACCGTCTGCGGTGCGTTCCAGTTGGCGCTTGTGAATGTGAGGCTGGCCGGAGAGACGGCGCCTTCGGAGGTGTCCGAACTGCTCAGTCCAATGGTCACATTGGCCGTCGGCTGGGAAGTCAAGACAATCGTGAACGTGGCGGTGCCTCCGGATTCCGTCGTAGTTAGGCCGCTGGTCGGGTTGACGGTGATTCCCGCGACGTCGTTGTCGGAACTGGTGACCGAGACGTTGGCCGCGTTCAAGCCGTTGTAGTTGGCATCGGCACTGACCGCCGCGGCGGTCGAGATGATATAGGCCACGTTCCCATCCTGGACGGCGTCGTCGACGCCGGTAACGGTGACCGCCTGCGCGACGTTCCAATTCACCGATGTGAAAGTCAGGATTCCCGGCGACACCGTTCCCTCGCTGGAATCCGAACTGCTGATGGTGATCGAGACGTCCGCGGCCGGTTGCGCGGTCAGGACAACGGTGAACTGGTCGCTGCCACCCGCCTCGGTGGTGACCAGACCGGAGGCGGGCGTGACGGTAATTCCGGCCGTGTCGTTGTCGGTATTGGTTACGGAGACGTCGGCCGGGTTCACGCCGTTGTAGGTGGCGTCAGCGCTAGCCGCCGCCGCAGTCGCGATGGAATAGGCAATGTTCCCGTCCTGGACAAAATCGTTGACGCCGGTGACCGTGACCGTCTGGGCAGTGTTCCAATTCGCGGAGGTAAACGTGAGGCCGGCGGGTAGGACTGTTCCTTCGCTGGTATCCGAACTACTGACGGCAATGGTCACGTCGGCCGTCGGCTGCGAATTCAGGACGATCGTGAACTGAGCAGTTCCTCCCGCCTCGGTGGTCACCAGACCGGAAGTGGGGTTCACGGTTATTCCCGCGGTGTCGTTGTCGGTATTGGTGCCTGAAACGTCGCCGGGGTCGAGGCCGTTGTAGCTTGCGTCCGCGCTGCCGGCCGCCGCCGTCACTATTGTGTAGGCGATGTTGCCGTCATCGACGGCGTCGTCCACGCCCGTGGTCGTCACCGTCTGGGCCGCGTTCCAATTGACCGACGTGAACGTGAGGCTCGCTGGAGACACCGTACCTTCCGTCGTGTCCGAGCTGCTCAGCCCGATCGTGACGTCGGCCGTAGGCTGGGAGGTCAGAACGACGGTGAACGTGGCTGTTGCGCTGGCCTCCGTGGTTGTCAGCCCACTGGTTGGATTGACGGTGAATCCGGCCGCGTCGTTGTCCGTGCTGGTGACCGAAACGTCACTGGCGTTGAGGCCGTTGTAGTTGCCGTCGGCGCTGGCCGCCGCGGCGGTTACGATGGTGTAGGCGATATCTCCGTCGTCGACCGAATCATCCACGCCTGTCACCGTCACCGTTTGGGCAGTGTTCCAGTTTACCGACGTGAATGTCAGGCTCGCGGGCGACACCGTACCCTCGGTCAAATCCGAGCTCGAGAGTCCGATCGTCACGTTGGCGGTCGGCTGGGTATTCAACACGACCGTGAACTGAGCCGTACCTCCTACCTCGGTCGTGACCAGACCGGACGTGGGGCTGACGGTGATCCCGGGCGCTTCATCGTCGTTGTTGGTGGCGGAAACGTTGGTCGGATCGAGGCCATTGTAGGCGGCGTCGGCACTCGTCGCCGCTGCCGTCACTATGGAATAGGCGATATTGCCGTCCGCGAGGGCGTCGTCCGCGCCGGTGACCGTCACGGTCTGGGCGGTGTTCCAGTTGACCGAAGTGAACGTCAGACTCGCCGGTGATACGGTACCCTCGGTCGTGTCCGAACTGCTTAGGCCGATCGTTACGTCCGCCGACGGTTGCGAAGTGAGGACGATCGTAAACTGGGCCGTTCCTCCGGCCTCAGTAGTAACCAACCCTGAAGTGGGGTTGACGGTGATGCCTGCGGTGTCGTTGTCGGTGTTGGTGACTGAAACGTCACTGGGGTTGAGACCATTGTAGTTCGCATCGGCGCTTGCCGCCGCTGCCGTCACGATAGTGTAGGCGATGTCGCCGTCGTCGAGGCCATCGTTCACGCCGGTGACAGTAACTGTCTGGGCGGTGTTCCAGTTGGCCGACGTGAAGGTTACGCTCGCGGGCGACACGGTTCCCTCGGTCGTGTCCGAACTGCTCAGCCCGATGGTTACGTCCGCCGTGGGTTGCGAATTCAGCACGACCGTAAACTGGGCCGTGCCTCCAGCTTCGGTCGTGACCAACCCGGAAGTGGGGTTGACGGTGATGCCGACGGTGTCGTTGTCGGTGTTGGTGGTTGAAACGTCGCTAGCGTTTAGACCATTGTAGTTTGCGTCGCCGCTGGTAGCCGCCGCCGTGACAATCGAGTATGCGATGTTGCCGTCGTCGAGGCTGTCGTCTGCGCCGGTGACGGTTACCGTCTGGGCGGTGTTCCAGTTGGCCGACGTAAACGTCAGACTCGCCGGTGATACGGTACCCTCGGTAGTATCTGAGCTGCTTAGGCCGATCGTTACGTCTGCCGACGGTTGCGAATTGAGGACTAGCGTAAACTGGGCCGTGCCTCCGGCCTCAGTAGTAACCAACCCGGAAGTGGGATTGACGGTGATGCCTGCGGTGTCGTTGTCGGTGTTAGTTACGGACACGTCGCTAGCGTTCAGGCCGTTGTAATTGGCGTCCGTGCTGGTGGCTGCCGCAGTAACGATGGTGTAGGCGATGTTGCCGTCATCGAGGCTGTCGTCCGCGCCGGTGATCGTCACGGTCTGGGCGGTATTCCAGTTGGCCGACGTGAAGGTTACGCTCGCCGGCGAGACGGTTCCCTCGGTCGTGTCCGAACTGCTCAGCCCGACGACGACATTCGCCGTCGGCTGTGAATCGAGGACGACCGTAAAGGTAGCTGTGCCGCCAGCCTCGGTAGTAACCAAGCCGGAAGTGGGGTTGACGGTGATCCCCGCCGTCGTGGGGTTCGGGTTCGTGCCGTTGTATTCGTAGGCGCCGATGTCGATGGAGGCGTCGCGGAAGTAGCCGCGCTGATCGATCGGCGGAGAGTTCGTGCTCGATCCGGCGTTGATGGCTGGGCTGCCGACGAGCAAAGCGTGGGTGTTTGTGGGGCCGCCGTTGTTCGCCAGCGCGCCGAGCAGCGGGTTGACGTTCTGCTTGTCGCTTGCGACCCAGCCGGAGCTGTCGGTCGTGTTACCCACGATGTTGTTGCCCAGGCTGGTGACAGCAGCGTCGACGTCCGGGCCGGTTCCGCTCGTCGCCGTGTTACCGGAGACGATCGTGTTTCGGAGTATGATGTCCGATGCCCCGCCGGTGCGGCGAAGCCCGCCACCGTCTGTTCCCGTGTTCAACGTGATCGTGGAGTTGGTGATCGTGACCGCGCGGTCCGTGTAAAGCCCGCCACTCGTTTGGCTGCTCGTATTGCCGCTCAGCGTAACGTTCGTCAGATAGGCCGAAGAACCGGCGCCACCGGTGTAGATTCCGGCTCCGTCGGCGCCCGACTGATTCCCGGTAACGGCTACGCCTGTAAAAACGATCCTCCCGCCGTCATTAAAGATCCCGCCGCCCCAACTGTTGCCTGCGCCGGTGGCCACATTGCCGCTCACCGTCGAATCGGAGATGAACAGCGTAGCGTTCCAGGCGTATATTCCGCCGCCATACTTGCCCTGATTGTCCCGCAGGACGACGTCTTTCATCGTCACTGTCGTCCCGGTGTATGGATACATCCCGCCGCCGTATCCGGCGAGCACTCCCCCCGACACCGTGATGCCATAGATATCCACAATCGCAGAGTTATAGACGTTAATGACCCGGTCGAGGGCGTTTCCGGCAATGGTCGTGGAGGAAGATCCAGCACCGGCTAGAATGAGGCCGTCCAGGATGTCCAGATCGCCGGTGGATGCAAGGTCTTCGCTGATTCCCGCCCGTGTCAGCGTGTATGTGCCGGCGGGCACGAGAATGGTGTCCGTTCCAACCGTATTGTTGGTCGCGATGATCGCCTCGCGTAGCGAGACCTTCCCGTCTGCGCCCTTGGCCGCCAACAGGGCCGCGACGCTGGTCGTCGTACCGTCGACCACGTCGGTGGTCGTATCCACGACCAGGGCGCTGGAGGCGGCCAGATTCTGAGCGAACTCCGACGTTGAGCCATAGGTGCCGCCCGTGGTCATCACCGTCGCAGTCGCACTGATGATCTGTCCAGCTGGCACAGCCTTGCTGAGTGACGTGACGAACCTCGCGTCGCCGTTGCCTTCGGTGATGATCGTGACGTATCCCAAATAGGTCTGGCCCTCGCCGTAACCGGAACCGTCGCCGGCGGCGTTGGCGAAGAACTCGACGCGGAAGGTCGCATAGGCGGTGGAGTTGAGCGTGCCGGCAATCGCGATTCGCGCCCCGTCCGTGCCTGCCCCGGTCAGTACCGGAAAATTCTGGAGGCCGTTGCCGCCGGTGTCGGCATCGCCGGCGTCGTTGGCGGAGACGCCGTTGGCATTCAGGTCGGTCCCCAGCTCGGTGTTGCCGTAAATCCGGTTGCCCAGAATGCTGTTGCCCACGATGGAGGCATGGTTGTAGACCCCGACCCCATCCCATGCGTTGGCGACAATGAGGTTGCCTTCCCCCGTGACCGTTCCGCCGATCTGGTTGTCGTGAGGTTCGCCGGTCACGGTGCCCGCAAACCGGCTGATGAAAACGCCGTACAAGGTGTTTCCCAGAGTGGCATTGCCGTTGGCATCGGCGCCGATGTAGTTTCCGATGATCTTGTTGCCGCTGGCATTCGAGCCTCCGATCCGAACTCCGAGTCCGTTGCCGGAGAGGAGGTTGCGGTCCACCGTCGCGGTACCGCCGATGGTGTTGTTGGCCGTGTTGATAATGACCACGGCGTCGTTGGCGTTGCCTTGATCCGCCAGCCCGGCGACGTCCGTGCCGATGTAGTTCCCGACGACGGTGTTCCCGCCGGACTCGATGACGATCCCGTTGTCGCTGAAACGATTGATCACCAAGCCGCAGACGGTGCTTGCGTCGCTTCCCGCAGCCAGCCGCAGGCCGTTTGCGGCGCCGGCGCCGCTGCCATTGAGTTCGATCACCGGCGTGCCGGCGAAGTCAGGCTCGCTTCGGCCGTCGATGATTACCGCTTCGGTAACGTTCGGCAGGGCCGAGAGGAGATTGATCGTATGCGGGCCCGCGCCTGCGACATTGAAGGCAATCGTGTCGGTTCCCGCCGCGGCGTTGGCGTCGAGCATCGCCTGACGCAGTGAGCCTGCGCCGCTGTCGTTGGTACTGGTCACCGTGAATGTGGCGCCGGCGGCGCGCCCGCCGAGCATCAACGAGGCGAGCACAAACGCCAGGAAGGGCGGCCGCAGCCGCTTCGGAAACCGCGGCACCCGCTCCCATTCGGCGTCGCCCGCCGAGCCGGAGAGCCTCCCAAGGTTGATTAACCTGAGGTATCGCACGCGTATCGTTCCTCCGATAACCCACCAGCCTTGGAGAGGAGCGCCGTCTGTTCAGAGTGACACAGATCGAGCAGTTCACGCATCGACGACAACGCGGTCTGCAAGTCGTATTTCGATGCCACGCTCTCGCTCAGCTGTGCTGCCAGCTCCGCCACACGGTGAAGGCCGAGAGAGGATGCGACCGCAGCCAATCGGGCGGCGACCGCGTTCAGCGAGGCAAAGTCGTTGGCGTCCAAAGCTGCCATCAGGCGCTCGGTCTGCATCCCGATTCGGAGGGCCCGGTCCAGCGGTTCAGAAAGCGAGTGCAGGCGTTGACTTCCGCCGCGGGCCTCGAGCACTTCGATGAACCGCTCCACCAGGCATGGGTCGAACTGCGTGCCGGCGCAGCTGCGCAGCTCGGAAATCGCCGCCGCCTGCGGCAGAGCCTTCCGATAGGGGCGGTCGTTGACCATCGCGTCATAGGCGTCGGCTATCGTCAGAATCCGGGCACGCAGCGGAATGTCGACGCCCCTCGGCATGCCCGGATGACGATCGCTCCCGGCGAAGAACGCGTGGTGGTTGCGCACGATCGTCGTCAACTCGCTGCAGCGGAATGCCGAGCTGATGATCTCGATCCCGATCCGTTCGTGATCGCCCATCACTTTCCATTCTTCCGGGGTAAGTGGGCCGGGTTTGAGCAGAATGGAGTCCGGAACACCGATCTTTCCAATGTCGTGCAGCATCGCGGCGATCTCCAAGATGAAGCACTCGCAGGCGGGGATCAGGTCGGCGGCGAGGGCTACGCTCAAATCGGCGACTCGTCGGGAGTGCGCCGCCGTCATCGGGTCGCGGTATCCCAGGGCCGAAAGCAACGCGCTGACTGCGTAGAGCGGGACATCCGGCACTTCCTGGGACTCTCGCGGAGCACAAGATACGGTCAACGCCGGATTGGGCGAGTCCGGCATTCGATCGCGGCGGACGGTCCGATTCCGCCCGGAGTTCTTGGCGCCGTAGAGCGCCTGGTCGGCCTGCTCGATCAACTCCTCGACGCGTCTGAGTTTTGGGTCCGCCGTTGCCAGTCCGAAGCTCGCGGTGATCGAGATGCCGCCCATCCTTGACTGCGCGATCGCCCCCCGTAGTTTCTCCGCCACCAGCAACCCGTCGTCGATTCTCGTCTCAGGAAGCAGAACACAGAATTCTTCGCCGCCGAATCGACAGACGATGTCCGTGGTTCGGAGTGACTGCTGAAGGATGGCGGCCACGCGCTGGAGAACCCCGTCGCCTGCGCGGTGCCCGTGGCGGTCGTTGACCGACTTGAAGTGGTCGATGTCGACCATGAGGCAACTGAGGAAGCCGCCGTTCCGCTTGGCCCGCCGCCATTCCTGTTCGGCACGGTCGAGGAACGCGCGACGATTCAGGCATCCAGTGAGTGGGTCGCAGGTCGCCAGTAGGGTCAACTCGTTGTTCTGGGTTCTGATCTTCTCGCGCGATTCCTCCAGCGTTCGGACCATCTCCTCCAGAGCCACCTTCTGGCGCTCGATTCCGGACACGTCGTTAAAGGTCGCCAAGACGCCCCGTTGTTGACCGCCGGAAGTCACGATCGGCGAGGCGTTCACCGTAAACGGGATGTCCGATTCCACACCCTTAAGTCGCAGCGACAGACCCTTTTGCGGCGTTCCGGTGTTTGCGGCCAGATTCCAGGGAAGTTCCCCCGCCTCGCCTGAAACATTGACCCGCAACCAGGAAAGCCCTGATGCCGGAGTTCCCTGGAGACTTACGCACGTGGTCCCCGCCGCCTTGCAGAATGATTCGTTCGCCAGCACGATTCGACTGCGATCGTCCAGGATCAGAACGCCCTCGGCCAGCGTGTCGAACGCGGCTTTTACGTGCCCCGGAATGACCTTGCTTGGATCGAGGTAGGTCAGGATTCTCCGCAGATACAGCCGGTAGGCAACGAACCCGCTGACAGCCAGAAAGACAAGTAACTGGACAACGGGCGAATGGAGAAACCACCAGCGAGCCGAAGGCACCAGCGGACGAAACCGCAATTCCGCCGTCGCCCAACGCTCCTCATTACGAAAAATCGGCACCTCAATGTGCGATAGCGTTGAGTCGCCGACCTGCTCGCGGGTCCATTGTTGTTCATGGTCCACGGTCTGAAACAGGACCTCGCCGGCGACGGAACGAAGGCCGATCGAGAGCAAGTCCGAATCGCGCCCGACAATGCTTCGTGCCGTCGCGTCCGCTGTGGATAACGAACCGGTTTGGACGGCGGCTGCAAACCCAAGGGCCAGCGCTTCACATAGTCGAGCACGACCCTCCGCGATCAGTTGAAGGCGGTCCGGAAGAAGGTTGAGGAACTGGGCACCAGTCACGAGCGACAGCGTGAGTGCGACCAGACCTATGCTCACCTTCGTGATTACAGATACCCGTCCCATTCCCTTCACCGCCCTATTTCCAGTATCCTCAACGGAATAGTCCCATCATTGGAAAAGAATGTCGGCTTGGTAATCGTCATCGCCGGACCCCTCTTGCTGCTTTGGATCCCTCCGATCAGCCTTTCGTCTGGCGAATTCCAGCACCGGTATCGGATCGACTAAGCGCCAGGCCGGCGTCACGCACAACACGCTGGTCAGCAGGCTCCCTCCACGAACCGCCCACAGAAGATAGCCCACCGAAAAGACCACCGTCGTCCCGGTTACGGTGGAGACTGCCACGGTTTCCGACGTCGACCACGAACGTCCCGCCTGGTCGAACTGCTGGGCAAGCAGGTTCAGGCTTGCCAATTGTGTCGAATCCGAAACGATCCCAAGCGGCGTAGCAGGCTCGGTGGACGTCGTCGGCGGGGTCGCATCGGCAGGCTGCGCAACATACGAAACATCCGTCTGCTCGGGCCCAACCGCATCGTCGACCAGACTTGGATCGACGTGCTCCGAGGCTGATTCTGCGTCGCTTGCCGCAGACCCTAGCTCTGCCTCGACGGCGCCGGCTGGGGCGCTTTCCCCCACGGCCCCGCCGGGGGTCAGGTCGCCCAACATGGAATCCCATGCACTAGGCGGCGACGGCTGCGGCACGATCGCCCCGACAAAGTCATTGCTGCTGGCAATGCCCTGATTGGAAGAGAAGACGGGGGGACCAAGCGCAAAGTTCGGAGCTCCGGGCGGCCCCTGTGATGTCTCGACGGGGAAGCCTGGAAGCCCAACCGGCGCGAGAGTAACCGTCGTAGGAGTAAGATCGGGGGGGCCGGTGTCGTTATCCAGGTTGATAACTTCCACGTCCGCCGCGTCGAGGCCGTCGTACGTGGGGTCCTCGCTAACCGCCGGACCGATCGCGACTATGTACGGGATGTCTCCGTCGAGCTCGTCATCATCGACGCCCGTTACGGTTACCGTTTGCGGCTTGTCCCAGTTGTCGGGGGTAAAGACCAGCTCAGCCGCCGACACCGCTCCCTCGCTTGGATCGCTTACGGTGATCGGGATCGTCACGTCGGCCAGCGGCTGACTGTCGAGCACGATCGAGAACGATGCTTGTCCGCCCGCCTCGCTGGTCTCCAATACGTTGCCCTTGCCGACTATGTCCTGGCCGGACCTGGAAGGCGTGATCGCGGGAAGGGTTCGCGTAATCGCAGGCGCCGGCACGGGAGCCGGGTGCGAGTTGCGGTGCGCTGCTTCGCTCTGTGCCAAAGTACGGTCCCAGTTCTGTGCAACGATGGCATGACCACCGAGAGCGTTGGTTTCCAACAACCCGGCCGGTAGGAATGGTGACGCGCTAGGCAAGACTCGTGGTTCGAGCGGCTCGAGCACAAACCAAGGACGTGACAGTCTGCAAGCGGGGCGGTTCGAACCGAGCAATTTGCGCATCCTCCGCGCAATCTCGCCAAGTAAATGCAACATCGCTTGAACAATCTTCAATAAGAGTGCTTAAGGGGAATACCCTACTCGTCGTGCACGCGATTCGAGGCCACTTCAGACGCAAAAAACAATACAATAAATTCAACTTCTGCGCCCCTGTCGAACCTCGGGAAAGGACGTCAGCTCGAGTCCTCTTTATATAGGTAATCATCGGAAGACCGGGCTAGCCTAACGAGCCTGAAGCTAAACAGGCGAATTGGCAATGGTAAGGCGGTCGTTGCAGCGCGGTCTTTGCGCGTCCGGCCTGACTGCCGACGGATGACGCTCTAGTTATCAACGTCCCTCCACTGGCCGATAACCGATCGGCGGGCGACCAGAGGCGGAGCGTATGTGGGCTTCCGATAAATCCAGTTGGGGCCGAGCATGATGTGTGCGGCCCTGCCCATTGATTCATGGCGGCGAGCGGCACTCGGCCTCGGCATTCTTTGCGCCGCGACCGGACTCGCCTCAGGCGGTGAGCCCGCGAACGGGAATGGTCCGCAGTCGGCCAAACTAAGCATCCTCGTCATCGATGGTTTGACGCTCCCAAGCAGACAGGTCGAACGATCGTTTTCCGTTCCGGGCATCCTTACGTCCCGACCGGTCGAGGTAGGGCAGTTCGTCGCCGAAGGCCAGCTCATCGCGGAGCTGGACACCGAGTTGGAGAAAGTGAGCGTCCGTACCAGCCGGTTGAGAGCCGAAAGCCCACACGAAATCCGCGCGGCCGAAGTCGACGAGATGTTGAAGAATGAGGATCTCGAACGAAAACGTGAACTTTCCTTGCGCGACTCAGTGAGCAACTGGGAGTTGCGCCAGGCGGAGCTTGCCCTCGAGCTCGCCCGGGCGCGCCACGGGGTCGTTCGGTCGCAGCAACGGATCTTCGAAGAGGAACTTGCCCGAGACGAGGCGCTGCTCACCCAGCGGCAGGCGAAGGCGCCGTTTGCCGGTTGGATCTGGCGCACGTACCGGGAGGAAGGCGAGGCCGTCGACGCCCGGCAACCGGTGGTCATGCTGGTCGCGCTGGATCCGCTCTGGGTGGAAGTGAACGTGCCGGCGGAACATGCCGGTGGGATCCGTCCGGGGCAGGAGGCGGGCGTCACCGTATTAGGTCAAGTACGAAGCGCTGTGGTGGGCAGCGTTGAACCAGTCGTGGACGCCGGCTCAGCGACGTTTCGTGTGCGGATCGTGGTTCCGAACCAGGACCATGCCATCGTCGCGGGCGTTTCGGCCACGGCTACGATCGCACTCACCGGTGTCTCGCCTGCGGCAAGCGGGACGCAGGCCAAGCTCATGTACTCTGCGCCAGCGGACGGAAAACCGTGAGTGCGCAATTCCTGACGGTGGACGATCTTTCGACCGGTCAGGGCCACGAGCCAGATCATGAGCTGGCGCTGCGTCGGCTGAAGTTGGCGCTGGAAGCAGTGGCCACGCTCAATCGCCACCGTCTATTCCGATCCGCCGCGGCGAGCCTCTGCAACGAGGCGGCCACCAGTTGGGGCTGCGAGCGCGTGTCGCTTGGAATCCTCTGCACGGACCATGTGCAACTCCAGGCCCTAAGCCACGGGGGCGCGTTCTTGCGTCGCACCGATCTCGTGCAAAACCTGGAAGCCGCAATGGAAGAATGTCTGGACCAGGACCTGGAGATCATCCATCCTGCAAGTCTCGAGGCGACGTTCGTCAGCCGGGCCGCAGCCGAACTTTCCAGGCGTTACGGCCCAGGCACCGTCGCGTGTATACCGCTTCGGCACGACGGAGTACCTGCCGCCGCGATCGTGTTGGAGCGTACGGCCGACCGGCCTTTCGAAATCTCGGAGATGGAAACGTTGCGGTTGACGTGCGATCTGTGCACGCCGCGGCTGATGGATCTCCGCGAGAGGGACCGCGGCCTGGCGGCGAAAGGCGCGATGGCAGCGCGAAAGTTTTGTGGCCATCTTGTCGGCCCAGAGCACACCGGGTACAAGTTGGGCGCCTTCATGGTCTTTCTTGCCGCCATTTTCACCACGTTTAGCACGACCGCGCACTACGCCGAGGCGCCATTCGTGGTGGAGGCGACCACACATCGCGTCGTTGTAGCTCCGTTCGACGGTTACCTTAGCTCCGCGGCCAAGCGTGCCGGCGACACCGTCCAGACCACGCGGGACGTGCTGGCCACGATGGAAACCGCAGAACTGGAACTTGAGCGAGCGCAGGCGAGAGCCGAGCGCACCGCCTACGTCAAACAGGAAGCCACGGCGCAGCGGGATGGAAAGACCGCCGAAGCGCAGATGGCTCGAGCCCACGCCGACGAGATCGCGGCACGTATCGATCTTCTCGATTATAAAATCAAACACGCCTCCGTTACCTCTGACGTCTGCGGAGTCGTTGTCCGCGGCGATCTTCAGCGGCAGCTTGGCATTCCGCTGAAGGCGGGTGAGGTGTTGTTCGAAGTCGCGCAGTTGGACTCGCTCCGTGCCGCGGTCTCCGTGCCCGACGACGAAGTCGCCGAACTGGTTGTCGGCCAGAGAGGTGAACTGGTTACGGCGTCCTATCCCGGAATCCCCATTCCTCTTGAAGTGACGCAGGTCGCTCCGATTGCCGAGGTGGAGAACCAGCGCAACGTATTCAAGGCCCACGCCTGTTTGCTGGCGCCGCCTGATTGGGTTCGTCCCGGAATGCGCGGCGTCGCTCGGATCGAGGTCGGCCGCCGCAGCGTGGCCTGGGTTTGGACGCACCGTCTGGTCGACTGGGTTCGGATGAAGCTTTGGATCTAGGGGTGCGCGATGCCGGTGTGGCGCCCGACATTCCATGAATCGTGGCATCGCGTGGCGGGTTTGCGCCCCCGCCTGCGCAGTACCGTTCAAGTCCAGCGGCAGCGCTTTCGCGGACGCCCCTGGTACGTGGTTCGCGACGCGACCGGCAACGACTTCTTTCGCCTGAGCAATCCGGCGTACCATTTCGTCGGACTGCTGGACGGCGAACGAAGCGTTGCCCAGGCTTGGCGGGCCTGCAACGACGTCCTGGGAGAGGGCGCGCCGACGCAGGGCGAGGCGATCCAGCTGCTGGGGATGATGCACAACTCCAACCTGTTGGTCGTCGAGGAGTCGGACGACGCCGGGGTTTTGTTGCGCCAGTACCGGCACAAGTCGGCCATGCGCGTCCGGGGGCATCTCTCCAGCCTGCTCATGGCACGCATCCCGTTATTTGACCCGGACAGCTTCCTTAATCGTTGGAAATTCTTGTTCTCGTGGTTGTTCACCCCTTGGGGGGCGGCACTATGGTTGCTGATCGTGGGGGTCGGTTTGATAACCTTGGTCAACAGCGGCATGGATCCGTCGTCCCGCGCAGCCGGCATTCTGAGCCCCGCCAACCTGCCGCTGCTCTACGTGGCCATCATCGGCACCAAGGTGCTTCATGAACTCGGTCACGCCTTCGCCTGCAAGGCGCTCGGTGATCGCTGCGGCGTCGGCGGAGAGGTTCACACCATCGGAATCATGCTGATCCTGTTCATGCCCGTGCCGTATGTCGACGTGACGAGCGCCTGGAGCCTCCCTAGGAAACGCCAACGAATGGTGGTTGCGGCCGCGGGAATGCTAGTCGAACTAGCGGTCGCCGCTGTCGCTGCGATCATCTGGACCCACACAACCGCGGCCACGACAGTCCACATCATCTGCTTCAACGTCATGCTCGTCGCCGGCATCGCGACGGTGCTGTTCAACGGCAACCCCCTGATGCGCTACGACGGGTATTTTATTCTGGCGGATCTGCTGGAGATCCCGAACTTGGCCCAGCGCGGTTGGGAGTACGTCCAATATCTGGTGAAACGCCACGCCTGGGGAATCGAAGGAGTACAAAGTCCCGCGCACGCGGAAAGCGAGCGCAAGTGGTTGCTGGGCTATGCGCTCGCCGCCGCCGCTTACCGTGCCGTGATTTGCCCCTGGATCCTGCTGGTCGTGATGGATCACTTCTTCATCGTCGGCGCCGTTTTGGCCACGTCTGCGTTGACGGTTTGGCTTGTTCTCCCATGTGCCAGGTTCATCCGCTACCTGTTTACTTCCCCGGAACTGGCGCGATGCCGCAGGCGGGCGCTCTCCGTGTCGCTTGCGGGAGGGGCGGGCGCGCTTGCGGTATTAGGATTCCTGCCCGCGCCGGACAGCGCCTTTGCCGACGGTATTGTCGAGGCTGGGCGCGTCGCCGAGATACACGCCGCGATGGATGGGTTTGCCGAAGAGTGCACTCCGTCTGGGACGGTGGTCGAGGCGGGGTCGGTGTTGCTTACCATGCGCAACGCGGAGTTGACCGCAAGCCGCGCCTCCCTGGGCTGCACAACGAGACTTGCGCACATCCGACGGCAGATTGCCGTACGCGACCGGGACGTCGTCGGCGCTCAGACGGTTGAGGCCTGGATCGAATCGCTGGCGCGACAGGCGCTGCGCATCGAGCAAGACATCGAAGCGCTCACATTGCGCGCTCCATGTGGGGGAACGTGGGTGGCGGGCGATTCTGATCGGGTCGCAGGTCGCTATCTCCGCCGCGGCGATCCCGTTGGAACGGTAGCATCGCTGGATCAAGTGATTATTCGGGCCACCGCCGAACAGACGGTCGCGGGACAGTTGTTTGCAGAAACCAGAATCCGCACACATGTACGCCTTCCCGGTCAGCCGGAATCCGAATTCGACGGTCTCATTAAGGAAATCCTCCCCGCTGGGCAGGATCGGCTGCCGTCGCCGGCTCTGGGACAACCGGCCGGCGGCTCCATCGCGGTCAACCCCACGGACTCGTCCGGTACGAAGTCCGCTGAGCCTTTCTTCGAAATCCGAATCCGCCCGGAAGCCCTGGTTCGATTGCTGCCGGGACAGCGCGTGCAGGTCCGTTTCACTCTAACTGCCAAGCCGCTCGGGCGGCAGTGTTGGCAGGCCTTCTGGCGCATTTGGCAGCGAAGGGTCCACAC
>JBBTCJ010000047.1:0-12229 GCA_038043285.1 Planctomycetota bacterium
AACAGTTGAACCGCCTCCTGGTACGCGACTCACTCCTCGGCGAAGACTCTCGCCGCCAGCGTATCCGGCGTGTCGTCGGGCAGGACCGGCACGCGCCGTTGCAGGATGATCGGCCCGTGATCGTATTCGTTGTCGCAGAAGTGGACGGTGCAGCCGCTTTCCTTCTTCCCCGCCGCCAGCACGGCCTCATGCACCTTGTGCCCGTACATCCCGCGGCCGCCGAACTCCGGCAACAGCGCCGGGTGAATGTTCATCACTCGCCCGATCATCTCGTCGGGAATGCGCCACAGCGACAGGAACCCGGCCATGCACACCAGGTCTACGTCGCGCACTGCGGCGGCCAATTCGTTCTGAAAGGCCTCGGCACTCATCCGCTTTCGTTCGAGCACGACAACGCGCAGTCCGGCGTTCCGCGCCCGTTCCACGCCCGCAACCTCGCCGCGCGAACTGACCACGACCTCGATGGCCGCGGAGAGCTTCCCCTCGCGGATCCGGTCCTGGAGGTTGAGCATCGTCCTCCCTCCACCGGAAAGCAGCACGGCCAATCGAATTGATGAACCCGCAATGGTCATGACCTCTTGCTCAGAAGATCGATCTTCATCCACGCCCGCCCATTCCAGCGATACCACAGAAAAAGGGCCGTCACGACGAAGAGCACCGACGCCGACAGCCACGGGCCTACGCTGCCCATCTGGCGGAACGCTTTGGTCATGATCCACCCTCCGCCCACAACGATCAACCAGGTGCTGGCGATGAAGAACACCGACGGAACGAACGTGTCCCCCGCGCCGCGAAGGGCTGCACTGTAAGTAATCCCCAGCGAATCGAACAGTTGAAACAAAGCCGTGCAGATCATGATGGATGCCCCCACGCGAAGCGTCTCGGGGTCGTCGTTGAACCAGGAGATTAACTCCCGCCCGAACAGGGCGTAGATCACTCCCAGCGATCCCATATAGATCAAGGTCATCCAGGCGGCGATGCGAACTTGGCGCATGGCGCGCTCCGGATCCCCCGCGCCGATGGCTCGTCCGACTACAGCCGTCAACGCCTGACCGACGCCGATGCTGGGCAGAAACGCAATCCGCAGATATTGCCATGCGGTGTTCGTGGCGATCAGCTCCGCCGTCCCAAAGGTTCTGCCCACGAGAACGTTTACAAAGATCGCCCAGACCACCACCTCCGACATCCACTGGACGCCGTATGGCATACCCGTCCGAAGAAGCTCGCGAAAGCGAGTCCACGACGGGCGCCAGGTGCTTCGCGTCTGGAAATGGGCATTGGGCGAGGTGAGCAACATGGTGCAGCCCAGCCGCACGACGCGGTAGATCGTGGCGATCAAGGTGGCGATTGCCGCACCTCGGATCCCCATTGGCTCGAAGCCCAAATACCCGAAGATCAGCACGATTCCGCACAACACGTTGACGATGTTGGCCTCGATGGCCGACCAGCTTGTGGGCCAGGGGCGGTGGACGCCGATGAAAAACCACCCCAATCCCTGTCCGGCGATCGTCGGCCCCGTGGTCAACAGGGCGATTTGCAGATACGCGATCTCGGCTTCCTGTACTTGCGGATCGTGCCCGACGAGACGGACCAGCGTGGGCATCAGCGGGATGACCGCGACACCGATGGCGCCGAACAGGGCCGCGAGATAAAGCGACTGCCAGGCGTAGGCGCTGCATTCGCGATGCTGTCCTCGCCCCAGGCATTGTGATGCGTAGGTGTTGATCATCGACGTGACCCCCAGGCCGATGACGATGTAGGACCACATCAGTGTTTGAGCGGGGAGGATCGCCGCCTGCGCGTCGTGCGTCGGAAGGCGGGCGATCATGATGTAGTCGGCCACGTCCATCATCGCCCGCGCGCCGGTGGTGATGACCACCGGAACGGCCATCGAAATCATCTCGCGGAGTTCGCCGCGACGATCAATGGGCAGCAAAGTCTCAGCGGTCATGGGAGTGGTGGCCCAACGCGGAGGCTCGCGATGCTGAGCGTCGGGATGCGGTGTGGGATGGTCAATCCGTCCAAGAGGGTCCGTCTCCGAGTGCAATTCCGCATTTTCTGTGCTGCGGATCATAATGGAAACGGCTGATGCCCGCGACCGTCCGCGCGCCTGCGGAGCTTGTCGTTTGATCAGAGCCGCGGCCGTGAGGGAGCGGTCGTCATCGATCCGTAGGTTGCGGCGTGCTGGACCACTTGTTTGACATCGCAGGAATTCGGCGCCGTTTCAGAGCCGCAGGCGCAATCCTGTGGACCGCAATGCCCGCGATTCCCAAAGCGAATCGGGGCTTCCGTAAGCGGCAACAATGGTAAGACACTGCACTACGCAAGCGCCAACAGCGAGGCTTCGTTGTCGCACCAGCATCGCCGCCGCGAATGAAGCGACGGCAGTTCCAGCGTGATCGTCGCAATGCCCCGCTCGCGCCCCGCCCAAGTTCCGAAACTGCCCGGCGTGGGGTACCCGATCGACGCGGTCACCGGATACCCGTTGTGTCGGCTCATCTTCTCGGCGATCCATCGCCCCGGGCCATCGTAGTTGTTGCAGTGCCGTTCGCCGCTGATGGAGTGGATCGTTACGATCACGTCCGGCTGGAACCGTTCGATCACGCTGATTACTACGCGTGTTTCCGGTTCGCTCGCCGGCGACGGCCCGCCAAACATGCGGCTGCGGGGCGACGTTTGCTTCCAATTTTTTGTCGGGAAATTGCGATTCAGGTCCACCCCGCGAGCGTTGCGCCGCTTTCGGCGGGCATACCCGTCCGGGTTGACCAGCGGAACAACCACCCATCGTGCGTGGGAGGTTCCGCTTCGTCCGTCGCCGAGCGCCTGGACCAGTCGTTGCGCGACGAACACGCTCTTGGGTTCGTCACCGTGAAACCCGCCTAGTACCAGGATCGTTCGGCCCGACGCGGAAACTTTCCTTGAACCCCTCTCGCCGCACTTCCTTGGGGAAGTGGGCGGGGTGAGGGGGGTTGCCCACGGGTTTGCGGCATGCCCGGTCGCAACGACCGCCTCGATCGACCGACCCTCCACGGACTGTCCGATCCGTATTCGCCGCATCTACGTGTCTCCCGCGCAGCCGATCAATCCACAGTCCGAAGACGGTCAAAGTCTCTTGCGTTCGTAAATCGTACCGCGCCGTTACGTCGTTGCCTTGTCCTGACACCGAGCGAACCGATAGCGCGAGAATTGCGGGTGAGTGAGGACCGCTCCCTGACGGTCGCGGTTTTGATATGGCGCGTGGCGTTGGTCGAATCCGTACCGCGACCGTCAGGGAGCGGCCCATACTTCTTCCCCGACGCGGTTGCGTCCGTGCGGCAAACCCGAAACGATCAGACACTTGCGAGTCACTACACCACTGCTGCCTGCCACCTCAATCTAAACCCAGCGGCGTTTGCGCAGGCCCTTCAGTTGTTCCCGCGTTTCATCGCGGCGCCCGCTCGGAACCGCGTCTCGGATAAGCGGGTGGCGGTCGTCCGACGCAGTTCCTGAGAATTGGAAAGCCCTGAGCGTTTGCGGTCGCGTGCTGGGCGGGTAAATGAATCGGGGGCAGCTCGAGGTGCCTTGCGATCGACCGGAACGACCAGAGCTGCGGCCAGATCCTCGACCAATTCAAACAGCCTGGACACGAACGCACGGGGAATCTGCATCAGCGACCCGTGGTCTCCTAGGTATTGCAGCTTCTCGTTCGCGGAACTGCCGGGTATCTCGCCAATATTTCCAACGAACGACGAAAGCTTTTTCCGCAGGCGATCGTTCACTTCCAGCCCATGATGCACAAGATGGATCCTCATCGCAACAAACACCTCTACATGGAATCGCTGGCTCGGCCACGCACTCGACTGCATCCCAGCTTTTTCGGCCTCTTCAAGAATCGTGAGAACGAAGTTCTTTCCATCCTTCTTCGCCTTATTCGACGAACGGGTTACCAAACCCTCGGCGATTTGCCAGTCTGATTCAGCACGGAGCGTGCCAGAACAAAACGATTCAAAAGTTGAATAGAGAAGTACAATCTGGCAGAGCCGATGCATCGTCTGCATGATGCTCGTCTCAATTCGGAACTCGATAAGCGCGTCTGGTTCGTATTCACCAACATTGCCAGTTGAGGCGCGAAAGCGCAGCTCGATCTCGGCATCCTGATACGTTCCGCTCCGCTCGTCCTCAGCCTGTTCGAAGGACGCAAACAGCTGACGAAGCGTTCTCATCCTTTCGAAGAAAGGATGTCCTCCGAGTCGCAACATCTCCCGTTGGGTCGGCATCAATGGTGATCATACCTCGTGGGTCCGACGACGGCGAATCGGACAGCGCGTAAGCGTCATTCCGTAAGAGTGACCCAGGTTGATTCTGCATCCTTGACCGCTGCACCCGTCGCCCGGGCAACTACGCGAATCGAAAATCGCGCGATTGGCGCTGTATTGTGAATTGCCGCGTCTTGTCGAGCCAGAAGAACGGGACGTGATACGAGAGCAGCGTCATATCCCTGAGGAGAGCAGTAAATGAATGCACGACTCCACGCACGACCAAAGCTTGGCCAGGGTTTTCGCCAACTATGCCCCTTGACGTCGATGGCCGCGCAACTCGCGGCGCGAATTGCCTCGCGGTGGAAAACGTCAAGACGTCGTTTCGACCGGCGACGCCTTCACCAAGCGCGAGCCGAGTCGCGTTGACCGCGAAGTTGACCGTCGTGCATGTCCTCGCTGATGGGTGGTGACGGCTGCACTCGGCTCGTCGAAGAATCCGCCGAGGTTCCGCAATCGCGACGCCCGCCGCGAAAGCAACGTGTCCAATCGCTGCCGCTTCAGCGAATCCAGCGTCGTGTTGAGGTATTTTTCCAGACTGATCGCCGCCGCTTCGGGTTCGCGGTGCGCGCCGCCCAATGGCTCCGATACGACGTCGTCAATAATCGCCAGCTCAGTGAGATCGGAAGCGGTCATTTTCAACGCCTCAGCCGCGTGCTTGCGCTTTTCCGCCGTCTTCCACAGAATCGCGGCGCAACCCTCGGGCGAAATGACCGAATAGAAGGAATGTTGCATCATGGCCACGCGGTCCGCCACGCCGATGCCCAGCGCTCCGCCGCTGCCGCCCTCGCCGATGACCACGCTGACGACCGGCGTGCGCAACCGGGCCATTTCCATCATGTTCACCGCAATGGCGTAGGCAATCCCGCGCTCCTCTGCCCCGACGCCGGGATAAGCCCCCTGGGTGTCGATCAAGCAGACGACCGGCAGACCGAACTTCTCAGCCAGGCGCATTTTCGCGAGCGCCTTTCGGTATCCTTCCGGATGAGCGCAGCCGAAGTTGCAGGCCATCCGCTCCTTGATGTCCTTGCCCTTGTTGTGCCCGATGACCATCACCCGATGACCACCAACGCGTGCGAACCCGGTGATGATCGCGCGATCGTCCATAAAGTTGCGGTCGCCGTGCAGCTCGCAGAAGTCACGGAACGTGCTCTTGAGATAGTCGGCGGTGTGCGGTCGCTTGGGGTGCCGCGCAACGAGCACCGTCTCCCACGGAGTAAGGTTGCCGTACAGCCGACGCAGCGTCGCCCTCAACCGCGTTCGCTGCTGTTTGAGCTCCACGGACAAATCCTTGCCCACATCCCGCTGCTGCCGCTCCAACTCGTCGATCGTCTGCTGGATCGTTTGGAGAGGTTTTTCGAATTCTAGAAAAGCTCCGAGACCGCCTGCGCCGGTGACCGGCGCGCCCGGTTCCCGGGTGCTTACGTCTGCCATGTTGTATCCTCGCAAAGCCTGGGGTCAGCCGCTCCCCGCGCCACCGGTCTGCGGCCGCAAACGCGCCAAGATACTTAGATTATCCGCTTTCGACAAGGCCGATCTATAGTACACCCGATGCCAGGGTCCGATTGCTCCATAGCGACCAAGGCGCAATTCCTTTGCTGATAAATAGTTACGGTTCATTGGATTCCGATTCCAGTGTGGCCGTAAAGTCGACTGCTCTTGCAACCAGCACCAGGCTCGCGTGAGTTGCCTCCTCCGCGGAGACCGCTCGTTGCGCGATGCGCGTGACCAGGATGTCCATATCCCGCAAGATGGAGGCAGAGGTCTTGTCTCGAGCACCTCCTCTTACCTGGCCCGCCAACGGTGCCGCCGCGATGGGGGACGGCAAGCCCGTCCGCCCACGTCGAGTGCTCAGACACTCCCTGGCTGCCGTCGTTAGGGCGTCAAAGTGTTCGGCTTCCGGCGCGTCCAAAGTGCGAAGCCCGCGGGCGAACATCGCCAGACGCTGAACTACCTGGTCCAACCACCGATCAACGTCCGTCGTGGCGGATGGACGCAGCGGAATCAGCCGGGCGGCTGCCTCCACGCACCGTCCCTGGCGGATCAGTTCTTCGATTTTCGGGGGGGACGCCGGTTCGGCGGCGGCAACGGCATTCGGCGAAATCACCCCGGCCGCGCCAGTTTCCGCAGTGACGGTCGCCGCCAGCGGCTGGGAATCAGATTGCAACTCGGACGGACTCGGCCATACACGCACCCCGGGAGAGTTCAAATCTTCCGCAGGTCGGGCGACCACCTCCGGTCCATCCCGCTTAGCCGCAAGCGTGGGTGCAGCGACCGGTTCGCTGAAAGGAGGGTCCAGTTTGCCAGCCTCCGCCGACGCCGGACGCACCGGGATTTGAACCTCGACCTGCGGCGATGCCGCAGCCGCGGCTTCCGGCCTTGTCAGGTACACTTCCGTCAACGGTCCCAGCGGGACATAGTTGTTCGCAGAAACCCATGCGTAAAGCCGTTCGAACTGACGCGGGGCCGTGCCGTAGGGACCGTCCACGAAGTCATAGGCAACAAGCTCACCACCGCGCCGACCGGTCGAGAATCCGGCTGGCGTATCCCAGCGAGCACTCCGCACGAACCCGACCTCGGTCATCAGCCGTTCGGGAGGAACGGTGACGGGGTTGACGGAGTATCGCACGTAAAGCGGGCCGGATTCGCCGTGCGTCAGCATCAGCTCCCGAAGTTGCGTGAGAACGGGGCCGAGGCGCCAGTAGGGGCCGGTGTGCTCTAGGAAAACAACGTTAACAACCGGGGTCTGCTTCACCGCTATAGTCTGGGGCGGCGGCGGCGGGGTAGACTCTGCAAGGGCTGCACTGGCCGCGACGACCAACTGGATCAGTATGAACTGAAGCCCGGTCTGCATCTCTTGCCGGCTCCCCGGCCTCTCTGATACACCTGACGACCGACGCGGTTGCAACGCTCCAGCCGGGGTCGCCCGATCGCCGCGCCCGCGGGCGGGAGCCTCCCAGCGAACCCCGCGCGCCCGGGAGAAGGTTCACCATGCACGACGCCAAGACCACGGTATCCGAATTGATCGCCCTCGTCGAGCGGTTCATCATCGAGCGCGACTGGCAACCCTTTCACGACCCCAAGAATCTCTCCGCGTCCATCGCCATCGAGGCGGCGGAGTTGATGGAGCATTTTCAGTGGCTGCGCAGCGATCAGCTTGGCGACGTGCGCCACGACCCTAAGGCGATGGCCGACATCCGCGACGAGGTGGCGGACATCGCGGCATATTTGCTCTCGTTCGCACGGGCAATGGGAATCGACGTGTCGTCGGCACTGGAGGAGAAGATGGAAAAAAACGCCGCCAAGTATCCAGCCGACAAGTTCAAAGGGCGGTTCCGGTAGTGCGGCCTCCGCGCGCGACGACGATCGTTGGAGGAATACGGCGGAACGTAGGTCAGGCGGAGGTTCGTTCCTCGGCCTCTTGTCGCAAGCGGGCGACAACACTCTGCCAGCTCTGAATGACCTCGGCGAACTCGTATCGGAGGATGTCGGCGAGAAGGACGTGGTCGTGGGATTGCAGGGCGTCACGGACCTGGGTGAGCACGTCCCTTGGTTGACCGATCAACTCAAGAAGGCTCCGATCCTGGATCATCAGCGCCTTCGGGTCGAGTTCCAGGATGGTGAGGGACTTGACGACGGCCTCGTGAATCTGCTGCCACACGCGTAGGCAGTCGCCCAGATTTTCCACGGCTTCCGGGACTTTATTCTCGACGATAAGCGAGGCGATCTCCTTCGAAGCTGTGTCGGTCTGGTCAAGCGAGACGGAGGCCTGGGTCATGGCTTCGACGACCAGTGTCTCCCTGGTGCTGGTAAAAACCTCGATTTTCTCAAATGAGGCGGCGGCCTGTTCGAGGACGTTGCTCATGGTCTCCGCGGCGACGGCTTCGCCATTGCATCGAAACCCAACGACCATGCGACCGGGTTTGCAATGTTCCGCCTGGATGTGCTGCAAGGCGTCCCGGAGGGCGCCATCGGAGGCGATCTGCTCGGAGACGGGCAAGTCGTCGATGTAGAGTTTCACTTCGCGTCTCCTTACGTCGCCGAATCGTCGGATGGCGTTGGCCCGCCGTCGCGGGGCATCCGAATGCCTGAACAATGTATCGGCGTGGTGGTCGCGCGTACAACAACGACTTTGAGGGATGAGCCAAACGAGCCGATGGGTGACCGGACGGCCCTCGCTTTTCCCAGGGCGACGACGTAGGCAGGTCGTACGGCTTGATCCTTCAGAGCCTTGAGCGCCAGCCCCATGAGGTGTTTGCGCGCGACGCTTGCGGCTCGGATCAAAACAGCATCCGCTCCCTGACGGCGCGGCTCAGACCGGGTGCACGTCGCTGTCCTACGATTATGCCTTTATGCCTTGGGCGGCTGCTCGAACGGCGGCGGGACGGGCCAATCGCCGAAAACGCTCATCAAATCGCTGACCCCGAGAGGACGCGGAAGGGCATAGGTCTCGCCGTATTGAACACCGATGGCCGAACCGTCCACGCCCGCGCCGCTGCGCACGTAGTGCTCCAGGTGCGCTAGGCGCGGGCCGTCGAACTGCGAATGATAGCAGCGGATCGCGTTCAGCTTCTGCTCGATGGTGTCGCTGATGTCCACCACGAAGGTTGTGTGAAAGTGGTGGATTTCCGCGGCCACGCGAATGGGCCGGTAGACCAGGTGATCGATCCGGAACGGCTCGGTTCCGTCGAAGCGGTCGTTCCATTTGGTGAATTGCGAATAAAACCTCGCCGCTTCGGTGATCAGTTGGGCCTGGTAGTGATCGGGCGAGGCGGCCGGCGTCCGTCCCAACATGCCAACGACGACCTTCGGTCGGTAACGACGGAAAACGGTGGCCAGTGCATACCGTGCCTCCGGGCTGTCCATGAGCACGCGGTTGGGAAGCCCGACCATTTCGCAGACCTGTGCGCCGAGGACGTCGGCCGCGGCGCGCATCTCCTTCATGCGGCCTTCGGGCGTGCCGCGCGGCGTCGGCTCGCCGTTGGTCATGTGGACCATGCCGACGCGGTAGCCCTGTTTGACGAGTTTCGCGATCGTCCCCCCGGAGCCGATTTCAAGATCGTCGGGGTGGGGGGCGGTGAAGATGATGTCGAGTTTGCTGTCAGCCATGATGGAAAGTCCACCCGGAACACCGCGACGGTCCCGAAGTCGCGCGAACACGCAAATATAATCCGTTCTTGGGTGCGGGACAATGGCGCGGGGCACCCAGGCAGTTTCTTTCAACGATCGTTTCCCTCGGTCCTTGTGAACGGATCGTAGCACTGGCGGATAGGCCGCCAGGGCGCACCCGGCTTCGCAATCCGGCGAGAATTGGAAGCAGTGAGTCGTCCGGCTGTATCTCTGGCGTTTTGCGTGGAGACCGGTTACAAACCGCATTCATGGGCCGAAGCGAAATACGGGATGCCGATCGTGAGGAGGTCGCGCGGTTTGTCGAGCGGCACTGGGGTAGCCGACTGTGCATGAGCCGTGGGGAGCAGTATTACCCGCACAAGGAGCAGGGGTTTCTGGAGCGACGCGACGGACAGATCGTTGGACTGCTGACCTACCGAATCAACGACGAGGAGATGGAAATCCTTACGCTGAACGCGACGATGGAGGGCGAGGGGATCGGCTCGTCGCTCATGCTCAACGCCATTGACCGGGCGCGCGACCGTGGTTGCACGCGCATCCGTTTGATCATCACCAACGACCGTCTGCGAGCGATCGGTTTCTATCAGCGATTGGGGTTCCGCATGATCGCCATCAACCTGGGCATGGTGGATGAGGCCCGGAAGATCAAACCGCAGATTCCGCTGGCGGGCGAGCGCGGCGTGTCCATCCACGATGAGATCGTCATGGAACTCACCGTCGAACCGTACCTCGACGCGGCGAGCGGACCCCCTTCCTGAGTTGCCGTTCGCCAATCTATCATCCGATAAGACGACGATTTCCAAGGTGCCGCGTCCAGCGCACAGATCGACCGCCCGGAACTCCGCCGCAACGCCGATAACCCTGGGGGAGGGGTTTCTGCGCGCATGGCGCGCGGCGTTGACGGCTAGTCCGCTAGTCTCCAACGGCCTATAGTTGTTTAGGTGGTTCGCAGGGGCATGGGGCCGCTGCGGGGAGGAGAGTCGTGATGCCTGATTCAATCGGTACCGCCGTGTCGCGCGAAGAGGTTCGCCGCGCGCGCAACGAGGCGATCGCCGAGTTCCTGCGTCGGTTCGCCCCGGGCGAGCATGAGGACTTGTTGGGGGAGATGATGGTGACGCTTTGCCGGCTGGGCGCCGACGGCGTCGACCGGGGCGATCTGAAGATTTTGAACACCGCGCTGCGCGAGTTGCGCTACGCGTTCAAGATGTTCGCGCCGTATGCGGACGTGCCCAAGGTGACGATTTTCGGTTCAGCGCGGACATCGGAGGATCATCCGCAGTACCTTCAGGCAAAGAAGTTCGCGGAGCTGATCCAGAAGCACGGGTGGATGGTGATCACCGGAGCCGGCGGGGGAATCATGCAGGCCGGTCATCACGGGGCGACGAGCCAAAAGAGCTTCGGCGTGGCGATCAGCCTGCCGTTCGAACAGATGACCAATCACTTCATCGCCGACGATCCCAAGCTGGTGAACTTCAAGTACTTCTTCACGCGGAAGCTGATGTTCATGAAGGAGGCGGAGGCGGTCGCCCTGTTTCCCGGCGGATTCGGAACCCAAGACGAAGGGTTCGAGGCGTTGACGTTGGTGCAGACGGCGAAAACCCCGCCGATCCCCATAGTTTTGTGTGACGAACCGGGGGGAAGGTACTGGCGGAACTGGCGGAGCTACGTGGAGCAAGAACTGCTCGGCCACGGGATGATCGACCGCGTGGACCTGAGCTTGTTCCACGTGACCGATTCCGCAGAGGACGCGGTGGAGCACATCCGCCGGTTCTATCGTCGGTATCACTCGATGCGTTACGTCGGCGAGCAGTTGGTCATGCGCATGGCCGAACCGTTGTCGAGTTCGCAATTGGATGCGTTGAACGCGGAGTTCAGCGACATACTTGCGAAGGGTCGATTCGAGCAGGTAGAGCATCCCCTTGAGGACGAGCAGGGAGCGCACGCCGAGAAACCACGGCTGGTGTTCACGTTCGACCGTAGAAGTACGGGGCGTCTGCGAGCGCTGATTGATTGGATCAATGGGCTGAGCTGACCAGCTCAAGGCGATTGGCGCGACGGACTCTGACGCGCCGCGGGCAAGGTGCACGGAGCAAGTGTATGCAAATGGAACCAGGAGCGAGTCGCGAGGCGGCGGGGCAGGACGACGTGGCGGCCGTGAAGCGGCTGGTCGCGTCGTACGACCGGCTTCGGGGGCAGATCGCGACGGTCATCGTCGGACAGGAAGCGGTGGTCGAGCAGTTGCTGATCGCACTGTTCTGCAACGGGCACTGCATTCTGGAAGGGGTGCCGGGGTTGGCCAAAACGCTGTTGATCAGCACGCTTTCGCGGCAATTGTCGCTGAGCTTTTCGCGCATCCAGTTCACGCCGGACCTGATGCCCTCGGACATCACGGGAACGGAAGTCATCGAGGAGGACCGCGGGGCGGGCACGCGTTCGCTGCGCTTCGTGAAGGGCCCGATCTTCGCCAACGTGGTGCTGGCCGACGAAATCAACCGAACGCCGCCCAAGACACAGGCGGCGCTTCTGGAGGCGATGCAGGAGCATCAGGTGACGGCGGCGGGGTTCCCGCACAAGCTTCCCAAACCTTTCTTTGTGCTGGCGACGCAGAATCCCATCGAACAAGAGGGAACCTATCCGCTGCCCGAGGCGCAGCTTGACCGGTTCATGTTCAAGGTGCTCGTAGACTACCCCAGCGAGGCGGAAGAGTTGCAGATCGTTCGCATGACGACGTCGCCGCTGGAGGTCGAGATGGAGCGGACCCTCAACGCCCGCGAGGTTATCGAACTGCAAGACATCGTGCGGCG
>JBBTCJ010000048.1:0-10053 GCA_038043285.1 Planctomycetota bacterium
ACAAGCCTGCGCCCCTTCGGGGCGGCTCGCGTGCCGCCGGAACTGTCACGGACCCTTCTGCGCGGGTGTAGTCCAAGTCGGTGGCGGTGTCGGTCCTGCGGGTCGGGAAGCATGCGTCCGAGCACGCATAGGCTCCATGAAAACGGGTTCCCATGGCCGCTCCAAGCGACTTTGAAACGGGGTCGCCATAATCTTCGACTACACCCCGGGGCAAAAAGAGGCTGGCTGGACCCTTCCACCGCGGCGTCCGATTTGGTACGATGCCCGAGTTGTCCACCCTGGCCGAGGGACGACGCCAACGCTTCGTTTCCGCCGCGCCGCCGTGGACGGGCAGAAATTGTTGACTTGCCGTCCAATCCCCCATTGGGCGGTTCCCTAGGGCCCGGTCCACCCCACCGGGCCTCTTTCTTTTGCTGCGAGCGGGGCAACACTCTACATTGCCTGCACCACACAGGCCGAGCCTGCTAATCCTGTTAATGTCGAGCAGCGCCTGCTGTCCCATCGAACCCTGGAGTCCGTGCTTGGGATCCACCTTCAACGCCACTCTCGCCGATCGTGCCTGGCTCGAACGAGCCGGCCTGGGCGACGTTGGGGCGGTGATGCGTTTGACCGCCAGTACGGTGGCCGCGATCGGAACCTCGTCCGAGACGTTTGCCGTGGACCTATCGCACATTCCCAGTGCGCCGAAAACCGTGTTTATCAAGCGTTACCGCTATCGGGGGTGGAAGGCGAAGCTTGGCCAGTTGTTCCGCGGGTCGTGGGGGGGACGAAGCCGGGCGCGCTTTGAGTTTGAGTTCCTGGAGGAGATGCGGCGACGCGGCGTCGCGGCGGTTCGGCCCGTCGCCTACGGCGAGTCCCGCGGCCGGGGTTGGCTCCGGGAGGCTGTCCTGCTCACCGAGGGCCAGGAAGGATGCACGTCGCTCGATCTGTGGCTGCTTGATCGTCGAACCGGTGCGCGTTCGGACAGCGGGCGCGACAGGCTATTCGCTGCATTGGCGGCGGCCACGCGCATCATGCACGAGCTGGGTGTTTTTCACGGCGGATTGTTCGGGCGGAACATGCTTGTCCGTGACGACGGGGAGAGTTGGCGGGTAATTCTTCTGGATCCCGATCGGCGCGGCCGGCTTCACGCCGGTCCGGTTCCGGCGGATTCGGCGGTCTCGGACCTCGCATATCTGGCGGCCACTGCGCATCGCCTGGTACGGCGAACGGATCAACTGCGATTCCTTCGGCGCTACCTCGACCAGTGCACCAAACGGTCCGATGCGGCGTCGCGGGTTGTCGGCGGCGCTGCGGGGACTGAGTCATCCACGAGGGGTGACGCTCCATTTGACCGTCCCACGCGGCCGTCCCGGCTCGACGCGCAGGGCAAGCGCTTCGCGCGAGACATTGCGGCGGCGGCCCGTCCTCGACTCAAGCAGGAAGCGCACCGCCAGGCGATCGCGGCAGCCATTCGATGGCTCCAGCGCCGCACGACCCAGGATCGGGTGCGCGGTGCGGCCGCGAAACCTTCCAGCGACGTGACCACATTTTTTGAGCGACTTCGCGGAGACGTTTCGT
Organism: Planctomycetota bacterium; assembly: GCA_038043285.1. Lineage (GTDB taxonomy): Bacteria > Planctomycetota > Phycisphaerae > UBA1845 > UBA1845 > JBBTCJ01. The sequence goes on from JBBTCJ010000048.1 coordinate 1,561, forward strand.
CCGCCTCGCCGGCGGTGAAGATTCCAGCGGGTGTCGATGGTCGGGTTCACCTTCGCGTTGGCGACGACCGCGCCGGCGGATCGGCCGAACAATGGACTCTCGTGTTGCACGGCGGTCGCGTCGACGTCCGCGACGGGCATCATGGCCGGGCGGATTTGGTCATTGCGTCGGAAGCGACGACGTGGTCCGCGCTGCTGACGGGCGGGACGGTAGCCTTCCAAGCCCTTCGTGCCGGCAGGCTGCGCCTTCGCGGCGACACAACCCTTCTACCGACCGTGCTCGATGTGGTTAGTGTGGTCGCGTAAGGCGTGTCGGGGGCGCAACAACGGACCAAGCGCCGCCGGGAGGCGTTGATCTTACTGGGTGGCCCGGAGCAAGGCGTGCTCCGCCCGCCACAAGCTCCTCGGCGGGCCAGGCCCGTGCGATGAGGCTTGGGAGAGCCACCGTGGCATGGTGCGGACGGAGATCTTGGGCGAAGATTGTCATACCTCGATGGATTCGAACCCAACGACCCCGCGACCGTAGTGCGCGTAATACGCTTCGATGGCGTCGATACCTGTAACGCGGCGGACGGTCGCCGCGGCCCGGATCAGGTCAGCACCCTGTAGGAGTTCGAGGCGTCGGTCCTTCAACTCAAGACGCGACGTGTAGAACGCGCATCCTTCGTGAGCAATGAGCACGATCCGCTTGAGGCCGTGAACTTCGATGAGGAACTTCAGCTCGTCGACAACCCCCTGGGCCTGCAAATGTGCCTGGGGATGGTCGGCGAGACAGGCAGGTCCGCCGGGAAGGGCAAGGCGGTCGTATCGCGGTAGTTTGAGCCCGTTTTGAAGAAAATCGTCGAAGTGCTCGCCGACGCGACCGTCGGAACAGTAGATGGCTGCGGCGTGGATTCGTGCCTGCTCGTACGGAACGCGGCTCTCATACGCCATGTTGTCGGGACGCTCTGGCATCGGTGGGGGATTGTACCATGCAATGGCAATAGTGATTCAATCAGCCGCGGACCGCGTGTCGTGGTTGACCGCTTCGGTCACCCGCTTGCGAGCGCCACCAGTCGATGGTTCGGCGTAGACCCTCTTCGAGCAAAACTTTGGCTCGCCAACCGAGGTGGTCGGCCGCGCGGGTGGTGTCCAGGCGGCGGCGGGGTTGACCGTCGGGCCGCGAGGCGTCCCACTCGATCCGCCCGTGAAAGCTGCCGAGTCGGGCAATGGTCGCCGCGAGTTCGGCGATGGTGATCTCGACACCGGTTCCGAGGTTGAGCGCGAAAGCGTCATCATTGTTCATTTCGGCGGCGAGCACGATGGCGTCGGCCGCGTCGTCGACGTACAGGAACTCTCGACCGGCTTGGCCGGTGCCCCAGCAGGTGACGCGGTCCTCGCCGCGATCGACGGCCGTACAGAACTTGCGGATCAAGGCCGGAATGACGTGTGAGGTTTCCCAATCGAAGTTGTCTCCCGGGCCGTACAGGTTCGCCGGAAGCAGGTAGACCCCGGGAAACCCGTATTCGCGACGGTAGGCGTCGAGCATCACGGCCAACGCGCGCTTGGCCACGCCGTAGGGGGCGTTGGTCTCCTCGGGAAAACCGCTCCAGAGGTCGGCTTCGGAAAACGGAACGCGGCAGAACTTGGGGTAGGCGCAGACCGTGCCGACCTGAACAAACTTGTAGACGCCGCGGCGACGGGCCTCCTCGATGAGGTTCAGACCCATCGCCAGGTTGGCGTAGAAAAACCGGCCGGGGCGCTTGGCGTTGGCGCCGATGCCGCCGACCTCGGCCGCAAGGTGGATGACCACGTCGGGCCGGGCTTCGTCGAACATCCGCGCGACGGCCTCGGCGCTGGTCAAATCGAACTCGCGCGATCGCGGGACGAACAGGTTCGCCGGGTCGACGCCGGCCTGGTCGCGTAGTCTTGCGCAGACGACTCGCCCCAGGAAGCCGGCCCCGCCGGTTACGCAGACGCGATGGTCTTTCAGTGGTCTCACTTACGAATCATCGGCCAAGCGGGACGCATCCCGTTGGCGAAGCGGAAGCCGACGGGTCGCTCGCGCGAGGGGTTCTACGGCTGCCTCTTCTCCTCGCTGAGGGCCTCGATCCGCTGTAGAATGGCGGCCAGTTGTGCGCGCAGCTCGTCGAGGTTTGGCTGGCCCGGATCGTCGGGTTCGGACGGTTCCGGTCCGGTCGATCCGTTGGACGAAGCTCGGGAGCTTCGCCCGAACGCCTCCATCATTCCGCCGGCCCACTCCAGGGGGTTGACCACGCCGTGCATGGCCTGCCGGAGGTAGGTGTCGAACTGACGTTGCGAGTTGGCCATCATTCCCCAGAACGGGCCGAAGAACCGCTCCAGCATCGTGCGTAGAACTTGGCGGTTGGAACGGATCATCACGTGCAGAACGGAGCTGGGGAACAGGTCGAGCTTGGGTTGATCGCGTTCGAGCAGAATCTGCATCAGGACGACGTTGGTGATGTCGTCGCCGTTACGCGAGTCGGTGATGCACACGTCGTGTCCGGCGACGATGAGGTCCTGGACGTCCTGCAAGGTCACGTGGCGGCTTCGGGTGGCATCGTAATAGCGGCGGTTGGGGTATTTCTTGACCTGGATGACCTCGTGATCCCGCATGGGCAAAGCGGCCTCGTTGGATGCGATCGAGCCATTGAGCATAACGCGGCCGCGACGCGGTGTCAAAATTATATCGCCAAAATGACTATAAGTTATTGTCAATAAATAGTTTGTAAGTATTTTCGATAATTTTTGCAAACGCAAAAATTGGGCTTGACGCAGTTGCACAAAAGCGCATAATTCATTTGGACGATGGATACGACGCGGAACGATCTCGGCGTTGGTTCGGAACCGGTCGCAATGGGCTCAATACGAAGGAAGGACGGACGCGATGGTCGCGGAAACACGAGAGACGATGGCGCGGTGGTTTGATTCGATGAATGACACGTTCAAGACGGCCCTGGACGCCGGGCAACGGGTACAGGAGTCGTGGTTTAAGTCGACGCGGGAGGCGTGGCAACAGCCGATCGAGATCGAGAAGCTGACCACCCGCGGCGAGCGGATGGTCCGCGAGTGGATTCCGTTCGCGGAGAAGAACATCGAGACGGCCGCCCAGGCCTACGACGCCAACTTCCGCGCGGGGATGGACATGTTCAAGACCGCCTGCGACGTGGCGATGAAGACCGACGACACCGACGTGTATCGCCGCACGCGGCAGATGTGGGACACGGCGTTCGGCATGTTCCGCACCAACGTTGACGTGTTCGCCAAGGCGTCCACGCGAACGATGGAGAACTGCTCGCAGCTGTGCGAGTGCTTCCGCGCGGACGAGGCCTCGACCAAGACCAGCAAGCCGGCCAAGGCGACCGCGTGACCAGCGCGCCGGTTCCGTACAATCCTTAGCCCCGACGCTGGGGCCACGGAGGGGACCGGTCGGGTTGTCAACGCGTGCCGGTTTCGGTATGAGGTTGTCCGCAGCGGGTGGAAGCGCCTCGGGCGAGGAGTGGCTCATGCTGAAGAACGTGTACGTGGCGGGCGGCGTCCGTACGCCCTTCGGGGCGTTCAGCGGGAGCCTGGCCGGCGTCCCTGCGCCGGAGCTGGGAAGCATCACCATTCGGGGATGTCTACAGCGCGGCGGCGTCGATCCCAAGGACGTTGACGAGGTTCTGTTCGGCAACGTGATCGGGGCCGGGCTGGGGCAAAACGTCGCACGTCAAGCAACCCTGGGGGCCGGACTCGGCGTGGAGGTCGGGGCGGTTACGGTCAACAAGGTCTGCGGATCGAGCGTTCGGACGGTCATCATGGCCGCCCAGACGATCCAATGCGGTGACGCGGGGTTGATCGTTGCCGGCGGGACCGAGAGCATGAGCAGTGCGCCCTATCTTCTGCGGAAGGCCCGCACCGGCTATCGCATGGGTCACGGCGAGCTGATCGACGCGATGATTCATGATGGTCTCTGGGACGTCTACACCTCGCGGCACATGGGAACGTGCGGCGATCAGTGCGCCAAGAAGTACGACATTTCGCGGGAGGCGCAGGACGACTTCGCCATCGAGAGTTACAAACGAGCGATTCGCAGTTGGGAGAACGGCTTCTTCGCCGAAGGGGTCGTGCCGGTGTCCATCAAGAGCAAGAAGGAGACCGTGGTCGTGGACAAGGACGAGGACGTGTCCAAGTTCCGCGGCGAGGAGGCGATCCGCTCGCTGCCTCCGGCGTTTGGTCCGGAAAGCACGGTGACGGCGGGCAATGCGTCGAAGATCAACGATGGTGCGGCGGCCATGATCGTTTTCGACGATGAACGCAAGTCCGCCCTGGGCATCAAGCCCGCGGCGAGAATCCTCGGACATGCCAACGTCGCCTTGGAACCGGACTGGTTCACCATCGCCCCGATCTACGCGATCAAGAGGCTTTGCGAGCGTTTGAAACTCAAACTTTCCGACGTGGATCTGTTTGAGATCAACGAGGCTTTCGCCTTGGTGACGGTTGCGGCCATGCGCGAGTTGAAGTTGGATCACGCGAAGGTCAACGTCGCGGGAGGGGCGGTGGCGATTGGACATCCCATCGGAGCGACGGGGGCGAGACTGGTGAACACGCTGATCCACGCGTTGCGGGTGCACAACAAGAACCTCGGGATCGCCTGTCTGTGTATCGGCGGCGGCGAAGCGACGGCGATCGCGCTGGAGCGGTGTTGACGCGGACCCCCCGTGCCTGGATGACCGTCCGGAGCGTGGGGGCCTGGTCAGGACTTTGGGAGGAGTAGGCTCTTGATGAGCTACGAGAATCCATCGAGCAACGGCGGGGGCGACCCGTGGTCCAAGATGTGGGCGGATTGGGTCGGGCAGTTCGCTCCGACGGGGTTCGCTCCGCCCCCGAATCGGGATGAAGCCTCGCGGCAGATGCGCCAGGCGTTTATGGACGCCTGGGCGCGTCACTGCGACGAGTTCCTCAAGTCCGAGGCGTTCCTCGATGGCATGAAGAAGGCTATGGACGGCGCGCTGGCGTTCCGCCAGCAACTCAACGAGTTCCTCACCCGCGTGCTGCACGAAAATCAACTGCCGGCCCGCAGCGACACCGATTCGATCCTGCTGGTTCTACGGAGCATGGAGGAGCGGGTGCTGGAGCGCATTGAGAACCTTACGAAGCGGATGCGGGCGTTGGAGGATCGCGCCGGAGCGGAGGAGCCGATAGGGTCGTCGGAATCCGGTGCGGCCGCGGCCGGAGCCGGCGCCAAGCGAGGGAAGGGAGCATCACGATGACGGCAACGAGCTGGCCCACGACGTTCCCCTGGATGCCCACGCCTGCCGACGCGCAGAAGTTCTGGACGGACTTGGGCGACAAGGTGGCCAATCTGCCGAAGGCGATGGAGGTCGCGCGGCGCGTCCGCGTGGGCGCGACGTCCACGGAAACGATTCATCGGATCGACAAGCTCCGCCTGTTGCGCTACGTATCGCCGGCACCGGCGCGGTTCGATACGCCGCTGGTGTTCGTTTTCGCGTTGATCAATCGGCCGTACATTCTGGATCTGCGTCCGGGCAAGAGCGTGGTCAGTCACTTCGTCAACCACGGATTTGAAACGTACAACGTGGACTGGGGCGAGCCGACCGACGGCGATCGTTTCCTGGATATGGAGGACTACGTCGAGCGCTACCTGGACCAGGCCGTGGACGTGGTCCGTGAACGAACCGGACAGGACAAGATCAGCATCCTCGGGTATTGCATGGGCGGTTCGATGTCGGCGATGTACACCGCCCTGCACCCCGAGAAGGTGAAGAATCTGATTCTTTTGGCGGCCCCGGTGGACTGGTCGCGAAAGGATCATCTGCTGGCCAAATGGACCGATGCGTCGGTCTTCGACGTGGACAAGTTGATCCAGGTCTACGGCAACGCCCCGGCGGAGTTGTTGCAGGGTAGTTTCCAGATGTTGAAACCGGTCTCGAACCTGGTGGAGAAGTATTTCAACTTCTACGAGAACATGGGCGACGAGAAGTTTCTCGAGGATTTCTTCGCCATGGAGACCTGGCTGAACGACAACATTCCCGTCGCGGGGGAGATGTTCCGCCAGTTCGTGAAGTACTGCATGCAGCAGAACAAGCTGATCAACGGGGAGTTGCGGATCGGGGCGAAACTGGTGGACCTCAAGCGGATCGTTTGCCCGGTGTTGAACCTGACCGCGGCGCAGGACCATCTTGTTCCCCCGGAGCAGAGTCTGCCCTTCAACGACGCGGTGGGTTCGCAGGACCGCACGAGCATCAACTTCCCCGCGGGTCACATCGGACTTGCGGTCGGATCGCGGGCCAACCGGGAGCTTTGGCCGAAAGCCTGCGAGTGGCTGGCCAAACGGTCCGATCCGACGGGCGGCTAGAACGGTTTTTTTTGCGTAGCGTCGCGGTTGATCCGCGGCGTCGTGTTTCGGCATCCAATCCAGCGCCGCCCATGAAGGGCGAAGTTAGGCCACAACAGGAAACACACAAACCGGAGCACACGCGGCTGGAGGTGAAGGGATGAACCTCAACAACAAGATCGCGGTGATCACCGGGGGCATCAGCGGCATCGGTCAGGCGACGGCCAGGATGCTCGCGCACGACCAGGTTCGGGCCATCGCGGTGGTGGACTTCGCGGACAACACGGAATCGATCTGCGAAAAGATGAACGCCGATCTGGGGCGCGAGGTGATGGTCGCGTTCCAGGGGGACGTGATCGACGTCGACTTTCGCAATCGGGTGTTCGAGACGATGGAGTCCCGCTTTGGTCCGGTCAGCCTTTGCGTGCCGGCGGCGGGCATCGTCCGCGATCGACTGGCGGTCAAGATCGCGCAGAGCAACGGAACCATCAAGGCCGAACTCTACTGCGAGGATGATTTCCGGCGGGTCATCGAAGTGGACCTGATCGCCCCGATCTATTGGGCGCTGCGCACCGTCGCATCGGTGGCTCTAGACCGCGCGCGTCGCGGTTTAAAGCAATGGACTCCGGAGGAATCGGTCCAGGGGGCGATCGTCCTGATCGGTTCGGTGTCATCGGCGGGCAATCGCGGGCAGATTTCCTATGCGACGGCGAAGGCCGGCCTGGAGGGCGCCCAATCGACGCTCGCCAAGGAGGCCATCTATTACGGCGTTCGATGCGCCATCATCCACCCCGGTTTCACCGACACGCCGATGGTCCGGGCCTTGGGTGATGAACTGATCCGCGAACACGTTCTGCCGAACACGCAATTGCGCCGACTGATCCGCCCCGACGAAATCGCCGGGGCCATCGCCTTCATGCTCAAGAACTCCGCGGTCAGCGGCAGCTTGTGGGCCGACGCCGGTTGGCATCCGCAGGCGTAACCGAGCACACATTCCTTTTCCTTCTACGGCAAAACCTCACGGCCATTTGTGCGTTCGCGTCAGGGGATGCAACCGTCAGCGGAGGCTCTGCACGGCGGGCGACGATCCGCGGTATCTTTTCTTGTAATGTTCGTTGACAGCCGAGCGGGCTGCGCGGATGATCGTGACGTTGCCTTCGCGCGAAGGGGTGCGCGGAAGGCGCAGTCGATTTTCTTCGCTCCACGTCAAGGGCTTGGTTGAGCCATCGAGGTCGTCATGGAACTCCACGGGAAAGTCAGTCTGGTTTCGGGATCGTCGCGGGGGATCGGTCGAGCGATCGCCCTCATGTTGGCCGAGGCGGGCAGCGACGTCGTCGTGAACTATGCCTCGAACGCGGCGGCGGCGGAGACGGTCGTCGCCAAGATCAAGGGACTGGGTCGCCGCGCGGTGGCGTACAAAGCCGACGTCAGCAACCGGTCGGAAGTCAACGACATGGTGTCGCGGGCGTTGGACGTTTTCGGGCCGATCCAGATTCTGGTCAATAACGCCGGGATCACCCGCGATCGGTCGTTCCTGAAGCTCAGTCCGGAGCAATGGAACGAGGTCATCGTCACCCATCTCGACGGGGCGTTCAACCTCACGGGGCGTCTGCTTCCGGCGATGATTGAGGGGAAGTGGGGGCGGGTGATCAACATCGCCTCCATCGTCGGGCAGATCGGCAATTTCGGACAGTCGAACTACGCCGTCGCCAAGGGCGGGTTGATGGCCTTCACCAAGACGCTGGCGCGCGAGGTTGCGCTGAAGGGCGTAACGGTCAACGCGGTGTCGCCCGGGTTCATCGAGACGGACATGACCGCCGGCGTTCCCCAGAACGTGTTGGACAACGTACGGCAGCTAACGCCGATGGGGCGGCTGGGCACGGCGGAAGAGGTGGCCATCGCGGTCTGCTTCCTGGCGGACGCGCGGGCATCGTACATCACCGGTCAGATCATCAACGTCAACGGCGGCATGTACATGTAATGGAGCTTGGCGGGAGGGCGCGAGCCGGACCCCGCGACGGATGCTCCGCCGGTCCCAATGCGGGAATCTCAGCGAACCGGCTCGCTGGTTGACCGGTCGGAGGCTTCGCGGGCGCAACTCCGCTAACCCGCATTTCTCACCAGGTGAGAGCGGGTCGTCATTTTGAATTGGCCGTG
>JBBTCJ010000049.1:0-5513 GCA_038043285.1 Planctomycetota bacterium
TTCGTAAGATAACGTGACGGGCGTTGCCGTCCCGATTGCCTGCGTTTCGGAGGTGACGTTCGAGAAGGCGTCGTAACGACGCGTGACGGCGCTGATGAAATCCGCTGGCGAGCGATCGTAGACTCGCGTTGCAGACGTCAAGCGACCCATGCCGGCGTAGCCCAGGGTATCGACGACCGGCGACGCCGCCGCGTCGCAGGTCGCGCCGCAGTAGGTACGGTTGCTCAGTAGCCCGCGGCCGTCACGCTGAAACTGAATCGTTCGATCGCTACGATCGATGCTTTGCTCGAGCCGGCCCGCACGGTCGTATTGGAACGTGACCTTGTCGTCCGAATCGCTTGCATTGGGATACCTTACCCATGTCCTCCGCCCGAACAGGTCGTACCCGTATTGAGTGGTCTGCGTGGTCGCCGGGGCCGGGCTGTCGTCCACGGCACGGACTTCCGTCAGCCGTCCGAGCCGATCGGACAGGGAAGCCACCGTTCGCGCAACCGGCGTTTCGGCAGCCTCGGTCACGGTGGACCTTCGTCCGAGGAGATCGTACGTGAAACTCGTCATAACGTATTGGGTCGGCTGCGATGCCTCCACGTGTTTCTGTCGCTTCAGGGAGATCTGCCGGTCCAGCGCATCGAGCGTGTATCGGGTCTCCAGCACCGAGGTCGCCTGCATCGGCTGCTCGAAATCGGAAGGCTCCGGCCCGACCCGTTCCGACACCACGCGCCCAAGTCCGTCGTAGCCGAACTCACGACGCTGATGTCCGGTCTCCCCTAATCCGTCGAACACCGACCGCCACTGCACAAGCCCGCGGTTGTCGGCGCCCAAATAGATGCTCTCGTACCCTCCGGTCGGATCTTGCTGGTAATAAAGCCGCCCAAGGCCATCATAAATGAACAACGTCGTCTCGGACGTGTTTGGCGAATTGGATGCCAGCCAGGCATAGGTTACGCGCCAGGTGAGCCGATCGTCGTGGTCGTGATTGAAGTCCGTCACCCGATCCAGCGTGCTCGGGGCGACGCTCGGATCGGCGGCCGGATCGCTCATGATCGCAGTCTTCACCAATCGGCCTGCGGCGTCGTAATACCAACGGGCCTGGCCCAGGGCCAAACCGCCGGCGCCATCCCGTTCTCCGGCGTTGGTCTCCTCGAACTGGGTTCGGCGGATGAGGTTGCCTCGTGAATCATACGCGTTCTTGACGTAATGACCCTCTTCGTCAATGACCGTATCCAGACGGTCCAAGGCGTCGTACGAGTGGTCTTTCCGCAGTTTCCCGGAACCGGGGCATTCGCCGTTGACATACGCCGCGCTGCAACGTTCTTCATACGCCAGGCGGCCCGCCACATCGTAGCCTCTCTGCTCTTTCTCCTCGACTCGCTGACCCAATCCGTCGACGTTCACGCGAGTGATCGTTTTCAACTCGCCGAGCTCGTTGTAGTCATGAATGGTGACGGCATCGACGGTCTCGACCATCGTGGCGGCATCGATGTTTGCTTTGTGGGCGATGCGATGAGCCATCCCCATGGCGTTGAATTCCGTGAGCGTGACTTCGTCTTTGGTGTCGTCGTTGATCCCCATGGCTGCGCGGCGACGCACGCGGTAGGCGCGGTCGAATTGGTCGTAGTCGGTGACGGTGTCGGATACGTTGGGGGCGGTAGCGCCCAAGGATCCGTCGACGACGTAGGTTCGAACCACGTTGCCGGAATTGTCGTATTCGGAATGCGTCTCGTACTTGATCGCACCGGCGCAATCCAAGGCATCACAACGGAACTGTTCGGTTCGCCGGCCAAAGGCGTCGTAACCGTATACGGTGTGAGCGCCGCTCGGTTCGCTGACCACTTCTTCGTGTCCGTCGGGGGCGTATGACGTCGTGGTGGTAAGCCACTCCGTCGGGCTAAGCGGGCTGTTCTGAACGATGGACTGCTCCACCAGTCCACGCCCGCTGTAGACCGCTCGGGTCGCAACGCCGGTGGCTGATATCGTCATGGTCCGCCGCCCCTGATCGTCGTAGCGATACTGAGTTGCAGCGAGCCCGGGCCGGGCTACGGAAAGAACCCACTGCCCTAAGCCGTCGTAGGTCGTCACCGTGTCCGAGGTGGCCGTGGCGGACTCGGTAAGATGAAACGGAAACGGAATGGTGTCTGTCCGCACGACCCGGTCGCGCTCAAGTTGGCCGGTCTGTTCGTTGTATTCGAAAAGTTGATGCCGCAGCACCAGCCGACCAGCCGTCGCGGGATCACCGAAAGTGCTCAACGATCCGGCGTGCAACGCGGAATACTCATGCCCTACTCGGCCAAGGTCATCGTAAACCCTGGCCTCAACCGAATAGGTTGGAGACGGACTTGCCGTGAGCCGCCGCGCCGCGATGGTTTGCTCGTCAAACGCGTTGTACCGGTACTCGGTCACGCGTTGGTCAGCCGTCGCGCCATCGACGTTGCGAGTCTGTGCGGTCAATCGACCATAGCCGTCATAACTGAACGCGGTCCTGACCGTCGTCAGATTCGGCGCGGCTCCGTAGTCGGCGGTCTCATAGGTCAGTCGCCCTGAGCCGTTGTCGTAGGTGAACGTTGTTGCAGTCGCTTGATTGCCGGTCAGAACGGAGTTTCCGTTGCGGGTCATTCGGAGCACCCGGGCGGGGTGCGCCAGCTCGTCGTAGGTGTAGGTCACGACCGCTCCTCCTGGCTCGGTTGTCGATGCCAGGCGGTAGTCGAGCAGATTATAGGATAATTCGTAACGCTCCGTGCGATGGTTGATCCGTTCGCTCCCGGCCGGTTCCGGGTAGGCGGCCACTCGGTAGGCTTCGACCACCCACTCGTCAGGCCACCAGGTTCTTCGTCGTGATTCGACGTCCGCGTAACCGCCTGGGTAAACGGTCGCCCGCTCTTCGTACATCGTGTCGCCGACTGATGGGTCGACAGCGCTCACGTATTCAAACCGGGTCACGTGCCCGTTCGTCGGGCGATCGGCGCAGGACATCACGCGGTCATCGAACTCTTCGCGGGAAGCGAGCCGACCGCCGACCTCGTGCGTCTCGTGAACAATCTCGTAGGTCGCACTGCCGTTCCCAGTACGTTCATTAGACGGACGGCATATCCATACTGAATAGGGATCCAGCGGGCCGCCTACGTACGTTCGTGCCTCGACGACTCCAAGAGCCCCTTCCGCGTTGCGACGGCGATGTTCGCGAAGCCGGCCGTCCACCACGCCGTCGTGATTGATATCCCCAAGATATCCCCCACAGCCGTCCAGGTCGCCGGGGGCCTCTTCATAAACGAAATCCTCCAGCGTGACCGCCGAAGCCGGGTCGGATGCTCCCCCTGTGATTCTGGTCACCCGGCCCAGCCGATCGCGATAGACGAACTTGGCGCTGGATCCACAGCATGGGGTCTGCGAGCTTGTACCAATCACGCGAAACGGCAGGTCCGGGTCATCGTCGTAGAACACGTCGTGCGTTCGCGACGAGGCGGTGCCGTCCTTGGGAATCTGAGTCACCGACGTCAACTGCCCCGACCCACCATAACTGTACGTCGTTTCCAGAATGTGGGCTCCCGCGGCGCACGACGTTCCCTCACAGTGCCGAGCAAGGCGACCATTAACGCCGTCGTATTCGAACACGTCGCGTTTGATCCCATTGAGATCCTCGATGCTCACAATCCGCATTGGCGCGACAACGTCAGGGTCGCAATCGTCCCCGATACCATCGCCGTCACCGTCGATATGACCGGCTTGACCAACGAACGAGACATCGGCGCATGCGTCGCATGCATTGGCAGCGCCGTCAGCATCCGTATCCATATCGTCTCGGCCGCACAAGCATCCGTCGCAAACGTCTCCACGTCCATCGCCATCCCCGTCGCACTGTTGCCCAATGCGCTCTCCGGACGCCCCTTCCCCAAACACCCCATTATTGCTACAATCTGCGGTCGAGATATTTCGCGGATTCGATGTACCGGGGCAGTTATCGCAGTCCTCGGCGACACCGTCTCCGTCCGCGTCCGCCGCGATCGTAAGACGAGTCACGTGGTAACTTCCACTTCCGGCGGATTCACAATGCCCGGACCCGGCGGCAAAAGACCCTCCAAGAAAAATGGACGCCTGATTCCCGGAGATCAACCCGGTAATCGTCGCAACACCCGAGGAACTCGCTCCGATTCCCTCTCCCCCAGCGCAAGGAAGGGCCTGCCAACATCGACCATCCCAGCGCGCAATATTCGTTGCCGCAACACCTGGCTCGCGACCATCAGCTTGCCCAGGCAACACCCTCGTGAACTGCCCAGCGACATAGAGCGCTGCTCCGAGCGCCGTGGTCACGTTGCCATCATTCACCACGCCAAGGGCTTGCGCCTGCCCCGTCTCCCCCAAGTCTAGACCGCCTTGAAATCCGCCTCCGCCGACGCTCCGCCACCCCAAACCGGAACTCCATCGAGCAATGCTGCGCCGAATGGTCCCGCCCGCATATAGGAAGTTTCCTCCAACGTAAAGCTCCGGCCCAACGGTCGGATCGGTTTCAAGAACGGCCAAAGCGAACACGGAGCCCGGGCAGGGCACCGCACCGCAAATCCGGCGTTCATCCTTCCAGACGCCCTCTCCCAGTGGCTCGAATGCGTTGCTGTTCAACTTGGCGATGCTGTGGAGATATGTCGTGATACTGCTCTCCGCAGCGGGCTCAGACCCGAGGAACGTTCCACCGACAACGATCTGCCCATTGTATGAGATGATCGCCCTTACGCTTCCGCTGCTTAGGTCAGCTTCCCGCAGGCTCTCAGGTAGTGCCGTGAATCCGTTCCCGGTTAACACGGCTAGTGGACCCGTGACGACAAAGTTTATTCGCTCAAATTCTACGTCCCAAAACGTCACCCGCGTGAAGTCGCCGCCGACATATAGTACTCCGCCCGCAGCCTCCAAAGCGTAAACATCGCCCATGTACACACCTGGTCCGCTACCGGACTCGTCTCCCGTGTAATGAACGGGCTCCCATGCCGCCCCGTTCCAGCGGGCGATCCCCGCTGCGCTTCTACTGCCCGGCTGGTACACCGGTGCGTTGACCTGTTCGAACGCGCCGCCCGCGTAAAGCGCACCGCCGTACACGGCCATCGCGTTGACGGTTCCGACGTAGCTACCCTCATAGAAGCCGCCTCCCATAGGCGCCCAGCGTGGTATCCCATTCTCGTAAACCAGCTTCGCGATCCCGTTCAGCGCAGTCCCGTTGGGACAACCGGCCGTATTGTCCGCAGTGTTCCCGCACTTGAACCCCCCGCCAATGTATAGCACGTCGTTCCACACCAGCGAGGTGTTGACGGTGCCGCTTACCGGGGGAAGGTCGTTGGCCCAGGTTGGAGGGCAGAACTCACAAGACTGTGCTAACGTCAAATCGCTACTGTTGCCAAGAGCAAACGCAATTCCCAGCATGTACAAGCTATTGATTGTTGCCTGTTTAATGGAACAGGGAGAACCTAGCCGATGCGGAAAGCCCCTTGATTCGGCGAGTCCCCGCGCTCCTTTGGCGTTGCGAAGATCAA
>JBBTCJ010000049.1:5523-7621 GCA_038043285.1 Planctomycetota bacterium
TTTTCGACCTAGCTGTGACATGGCCGCCCTCCTTAAATACCTTAAAAGTACCACGCGATCCGCGGGCCTCAGCCCGTGCGGAGATGCGCTCGTCGGAATGCTCTTGGACGCTCATAGTCGTACACAAGCTCGCGCCGGTTCTGGGTCGCCGCACCCTTCCTGCAGAATCACGGAACAGTGTCGAAGCGATACACGACCGAACCGGGCTCCGGTGCGGCCAAGACGTCTGTGCCGGGCACTACTCCGTCCTGATAAACCTTCCACCCCTTCGCGTGCCCATCAACGACTTCGCCGTTGTAGCCTGCAGGCCAGACGACGAACCAATCGGTCAGGTTGCCCGGAGGACAGGCCGCTTCTTCGCAAGTCCCGCATCGTGGTAGACGCAATTCGACGTGCCCGTCATCAAACTGTCCGCTGGACTTACGCATTCCCGGTACAAGCGGTAGTTCACCGCTTGGAAGGACGACCAGGGGAATGACCTCCGCATTGAGTCCCTCGACCTCATGGTGGACGCAACATCCGTCTTGGCTCCACGTCAACCAGTGGAACTCCAGGTCGAACCCCGGGGCTTCTCCGTGGAGCGTTCTTGCGTTAAACGGGTACTCCAGCCGCCCACTCGCTCCGCAAGCGACGTTCAGCGCATCGTCCGTGATCGGCGTGCCCCCACGACCACTCAAGTCGCTCCCGGAATACCACCCGCCCGCGCCGACGGTTGGCGCTCCGTAGACCGATACCGCGGTGCCGGTGTTCTTGACCAGTACGGAAAGTTGTCCTGGTCCCTCAACCTCGTAGCGTCCATTGACGGTCTCACCAAAGGTAGCCTGGCTACCATCATCCGCGGGAAGCGAATACAGCACCTTCCGCTCGCTTCCCATTACAGAGTCCCCCTTGAAGAGCGTGACACGTCCGTTCGTTCGATCTGGAGGCGAAGAGCATGCCAGGCACGCCAGCGCATCCTTACTCAGCGTGCAATCCAACGATGGCGGCGGAAGCGCCGGACCTTCGATTGGGGGCTGTTCAGTCCACTGTTCGTCACAGTACCCAAGGAATACCCATTCGTACTTGATCGGTACGATGCGCACCCTTTTCGGCACCCCGCCGCAGACTTCCACGGAGACATCGAGATCGAAGGGGACGGTCGTCTGTGGGTCAATCCCGGGAGTGGTCGGGTTGTCCGCGCACGACGGCAGCGGCACATCTACTGTACTGTTGCCTATGGAGTCCCCGTTGCAATTCAGGATCTCCACGCGTATTCGCGGAGGCTTCGCGGGGCAACAACCGGGGCAGCCCGGATCTTGACATGGCGGATACTCAGGCCCGCCACCGTTGACGGAACTGGAGCCGCTGATCGGTACGATGATGCACAAAGGGCCGCTGCACGGCCCGCCTCCTCCCCCAGAGCCGTTGACATAGCTCCCGCCGCCGATGCCTGTGATTTCGACGCTGTAGCTCTCGCCTGGTTTGCCGAGCCCGGCCGACGAAGCCAGAGCCAGGCAGCCGCACGCAGCCGCGCTCGATGAAAGCGAGATCCTCATGATTACACCTTTCCCTTTCGTTTCTGAGCTTCCCCAACGGCAATGTCGGACCGAAACCAGCGCCTTCCCGTCAGCCCGAACGACTTCCCGAACCGCAACCTGCGCAGCCCCACATACTCCGCCGCACTGATCGTGAAGATTCGCTCCAGAGGAAGTCTTGTTTTCATGCTCGAACACGCAAAGCTGCGCTAAAATCTTTCGCCGGGATGAAGGGCACGCCGGGAACCTTCGACGGATGCCGCAGCCGATGATTCTTCGTGCTCCGCCGGCGACGAGGATCGGTGCACGCGCGTGACGCCACGCGTACGCACGAATTCCTCCATTAATACAATCGTGGTTGGGGGCTCCGTATGTACGCGCACCGCAAGATTTTTTTTTCAGACCAGGTTCCTGGCCCCATTCAGGACAGGCTCAGGAGCGGGTAACGGACGGCGTGGCGCGCCCGATTTGAAAGTGCCTAAGGGCGTGCAGAAAGCTCACAAGCCTTTGTGACGACGAGGGTTACGACGACTGGGCGATACAGGACTTGAACCTGTGACCTCCTGCGTGTAAGGCAGGCGCTC
>JBBTCJ010000050.1:0-23943 GCA_038043285.1 Planctomycetota bacterium
CTCCGCGGCGCTGCTTCCTGTTCGCTCATCGCGTTCCTTGTCGGGCCCGACCCAAGCCCGTCCTAAAAGCGTCTCAACATTCCGTCTGGCACACTCTTCCGGCTCCTAAGGACACCGGTGCGATCCGACATGGCGCGCCGTTCTTCCGGGCGCCCTAGAACTTCAACCCGCTCTCCCGCGCCGCATCACCCAGGGCCTTCAGACGCCCGTGATACCGATACCCGGCCCGATCGAAGCAAACGGTCGCGATCTGTTTGGCCGTCGCCCGCTCCGCCAACGCCTTGCCGACGGCCTTGGCGGCTTCAATGTTTCCACCGCTCTTGATCGTCCCGCGAAGTTCCTTGCTCCGCGTGCTCGCCTCGCACAGCGTCACGCCCTTCGCGTCATCAATCAACTGAGCATAGATGTTCTTGAGGCTGCGAAACACCGCCAGCCTCGGCCGTTCTGCTGTGCCCACGATACGGCTGCGGATCGACCACTTCCGCCGCTGCCGACGCAGCAACTTTATGGATTGTTCCCTGAGCATGACTTCTTCGTCCGATACCTTCCGCTACGCGCCGCTTGCCAGCGCCTTGCCCTGCTTACGACGGACAACTTCGCCCTCGTAGCGGATTCCCTTGCCCTTGTACGGCTCCGTCTTGCGCAACGCGCGAATCTCCGCCGCAAACTGCCCGACATGCTGCTTGTCAAACCCCTTGATCAAGAGCTGGGCAGGCTCGTTTTCTCCACGGGCCGCGTCTCGCTCGATCACCACCTCCAGGCTGCTCGGAACGGGAAGTTCAAACTGCGATCCAACGCCCCGGCGCCGACCAGAATAACCCACGTTGAGATGCAGCGTCTTGCCAAGCAGCTTGCAGTTGTATCCCGTCCCGTAGATCTGAAGACGACGCTCGAACCCTTCCGAGACGCCCTTCACCATGTTGGCGACCAATGCGCGGACCAGGCCGTGGTTGGCTCGCCCTTGATTCGTGTCGTCCAACCGTCCGACCCGAACCACCTTGGCGCTCTCGTCCACCGCGACGCTGGTATTGCTCGGAAAACGAAAGGCGTTCGATCCCTTCGGTCCGGAGACGACGACCTGTCCGTCGGACAGCTTGACGCTCACGCCCGAGGGAATGCCCACTGGTTTCTTTCCAACTCTTGACATCGCTCAACTATCCGTTCGCGGCGGCACGTCTAGCCCCGCCGCAACATCCGAACCCTAGTACACCGTACAAAGAAGCTCCCCGCCGACCTTTTGTTCCCGGCACTGACGATCGCTCAGCACGCCCTTGGAGGTCGAAACCACGGCGATCCCCAGACCGTCAAGTACCCGCGGAATCTCGTCCACCCCCCGGTACACCCGGCATCCACTTTTGGACACTCGATCCAGGTTCCGCAGCACCATCTCGCCCCGCGGACCGTATTTCAGCTCGATGCGCAGAACGCCCTGCTTCGTGTCCGGGACCACGTCATATCCTGTAACGTATCCCTCGTCGCGCAGCACTTTCGCCACCCCCAGCTTCAACTTCGAGGAAGGAATGCTCACCTGCTTCCGGCGAACGCGCACGGCGTTGCGGATTCGCGTCAACATGTCCGCTATCGGATCAGACCACATCGTTTTCGTCCGCGCCCGCGGCGGTATCGCCGCCCGGCTCTCCTAAACTACCAACTCGCCTTCCGCACCCCGGGAATCAGCCCGTCGAGCGCCAGGCTCCGGAAACAAATCCGGCAAAGCCGAAACTTTCGATACACCGCCCGCGACCGTCCGCAGATCAAACACCGCCGGACCTTTCGGCACTTGAACTTCGGCTCAAGCTGCGACTTGTAAACCCACGCCTTGGTCGCCATTTAGTTCTCTTGCTCCTCCGTCCCGCGCAAGGGAAGTCCCAGCTTCGCCAGCAACGCCCGACCCTGCGCGTCGTTCTTCGCGCTGGTCACGAAGGTCACGTGCATCCCCTGCGTGAACGTCACTTTCCCCAGATCGATCTCCGAAAAAATCGACTGGTCCGAGATGCCCATCGAGAAGTTCCCCCGCCCGTCGAAGCTGCGCGGATTCAGCCCCCGAAAGTCGCGCATACGCGGAATGGCGGCGTTGAACAACCGGTCCACAAACTCGTACATCCGCTTTCCACGCAACGTCACCCGACACCCGATCTCCATGTCCTTGCGCAGCTTGAAGTTCGACACCGCCCGCATCGCCCGTCGAATCTGCGGCTTTTGCCCCGTGATCTTCGCCAGATCCTCGATCACCGCGGGCAGCCGATTCTTGTCCTGAGCCGGAGAACCGGTCCCCATCACCACCACCACCTTCTTCAGCCGGGGCACGGCCATGGGGTTGCTGATCCCCAGCGTTTGCTGAAGATCCGCGACGACTTCGCTCCGATACCGTTCCAGCAACCGCGCCATCGACCACCACTCCCGCTTACGTCCGCAACTCTCTCTTCGCCCGCGTCAACGTGTGCAACGTGTGACCTGCCGTGCTCACCCGACGCTTCGACGCCACACCTTTCCCGCCCGACGCCGCCTCGACCGCAAACCGCACCCGCAACGCCTTCCCCGCGGCCGAATCCACCGGCATCACGTTCGATACGTGCAGCGGGGCCTCCTTCTGAACCCGTCCGCCCTGCGGATTGCGCCGCGTTGGCCGAACGTGCCGGAACACAATGTTCACCCCCTCCACCACCACCTGGTCCCGTCGCGGATCCACGCGCAAAACCTTCCCCCGAGCGCCACGATGATCGCCGGCGATCACTTCCACCAAGTCGTTTTTGCGAATCCGCCGCGCCATGATCCCCGTCGCTCCACCTTCAGCCTGTCAAAACCCGCCTAGACCACCTCTTCCGCCAGCGAGATGATCTTCATAAAGTTTTTTTCGCGCAGCTCGCGGGCCACCGCTCCGAAAATGCGCGTCCCGCGAGGCTCATTCTTGTCGTCCAGCAACACCACGGCATTGCTGTCAAAGCGCACGCAACTCCCGTCCGCCCGCCGCGTCGGCCGCTTCATTCGCACCACGACGGCCTTCGCCTTGCGCCGTTTCGACCGGTCCTTCCGATCCGCACCCCCGGAAAACTCGCTGTTGGGCAACGCCTTCTTCACCGTCACCATGACGATGTCGCCGATCTTCGCCGTCTTCAGCCGATACTTGCCGGGCCGCGCGGTGCTTCCCTTGTAGACGTTGAACACCATGGCCTGCTTCGCGCCGGTGTTGTCCGCTACGTCTACCTTGGTAAACATCTGAATCATGATCGAATCTCGCTACCCGCAACGCCCCGCCGCGACTCCAAACCGCCCTAGCCGGCACGAACGATCCGAATCAGACGCCAGCACTTCGTCTTTGAAACCCTTCGGCACGAGGCCACCTCGACGATATCCCCTGCCTTCGCTTCGTTCTTCTCGTCATGCGCGCCCAGAACCGTCGAGCGCTGATAGTACTTCCCATACTTCGGGTGTTTGACCATGTAGTCGAACCGAACCCGGATCGTCTTGTGACCCTTGTCCGACACCACCATCCCGGTGCGATGCTCTCGCGGGTCGCGCGCCATCGCCGTTCTATTCAACGTCCCACTCGCCATGCCTGTCCGATCTCTAAACGCCCCTGCACGACCTCTCCACGCCCGCACCGCCGCCGGCCACGCGGGTCACCCGGACCCGCGGAAAAACGCTCCTAGTGCGTCGCACGATGAGCCGCCACGGCTTCAAGGTGGTGCTGCTTCTCCTCGATGCCCGTCTCCCCGCGCTCCCGCAACACCGTCAGCACCCGTGCAATGTCTTTCTGCGTCGCCTTCAACTGCCGCGGATTCTCCAGCTTCTCAGTCACCGCCTGCGCCCGCAAATCGAACATGTGCCGCCGAAGACGCTCCAGTTCCGCGTGCAGCTCGTTCGTCTTCGTCTCACGGATCTCCGCGACCTTCATCACCGCCTCAGTTCTTTACCTGGCCACCCTACAGCCCGTGCCGACGACGCACAAACCGACACCGAAACGGAAGCTTGTGCGCCACCCGCAACAACGCGGTACGGGCTACTTCTTCCTCCACCCCGCCGATCTCGAAGACCACGGCCCCTTCACGAACGCACGCGACCCAGAACTCCGGATCACCCTTCCCCTTGCCCATTCGCGTCTCCAGCGGCTTCGACGACACCGGCTTGTGCGGAAACAAGCGAACGTATACCCGACCCTCGCGGTGGAGATAATGGGTGGCCGCCACGCGCCCGGCTTCAATCTGTCGCCCCGTGATCCATCCCGTGCCCAGAAGCTGCAGGCCAAACTCGCCGAAGGCCACCGTGTTGCCCTTCGAAGCCACGCCGCGGACCTTGCCGCGCTGGCTCTTCCGCCACTTCACTCTTTTGGGCATCAACGCCATCGTGCCGTCTCCCTCGCTGCGAACGCCTCCCGGCGATCGAGCCTTCGCGGGCTACCCGCGTTTCCCCCGCCGCGGTTCTCGCGATCGTGGCGCTTCCTCAAGAATCGCCTCCTCGCCATACCGCCCCCGGTAGAGCCACACCTTGATGCCGATCGCCCCGTACTTCGTACGGCAAGTCGCCGTGCCGTAATCCACGTTCGCCCGCAGCGTGTGCAGCGGAATCGAACCCCGCAACTGCGTCTCCCGACGAGCCATCTCCGAGCCGCCCAACCGCCCGGAGCACATGATCTTCACGCCCTTCGCCCCGCAGGCCATCGCCGAGTCGATCCGCATCTTCATCACCCGACGGAATCCCGCTCGCTTCTTCAACTGCTCTGACACCGCCTCGGCCATGAGCTTCGCGTTTGCATCCGGAACCTTGATCTCCATGATGTTCAGATTGATGTTTCGGTCAATCAGGTTCTCCAGCTGCTCCTTCAGCTTCTCGATCTCCGCGCCCTTGGGACCAATCACCAGACCGGGACGGGCCGTGTGCAATAGAACCTTCACTTCGTTGCGCGTCCGCTCGATCTCCACTTTGGCCACCGCCGCGTACGGAGGCTGTTTGTTGAGCTTGTCGTCGATGTACTTTCGAATCCGGTGGTCCTCGATCAAAAACTCCGAGAACGCGGCCTTCGGCGCAAACCACCGCGACCGCCAATCTTCGGTGATCCCGATCCGAAATCCGATCGGATTGACTTTTTGACCCACGCCTGACTCCCTACGAATGCATGCCCGCCCCAAAAACCGACCGTCGACCGCGCCGGCTACCCTTCCGCCCGTTCCGCCACCGTCACCACGATGTGACTGGTGCGCTTGATGATCGGGTGCGCCCGCCCGCGATCCTTGGGTCTCCACCGGCGGTAATGCGGGCCGCAATCCACCCGCGCCTCCGCCACCACCAGCCGGCGCATGTCCGCCTCCTGCTCGTCCGCGTTGACCATCGCCGATTTCAACACGTTGCTGACGAACCGGGCCGCGCGGTGAGAATCAAACCGCAACTGCTCCACGGCCGCATCGCAGGGAAGCCCCCGAATCAGTCCGATCACCAGCGACGCCTTCCGCGGCGCAATCCGCGCGAAGCGATGCTTGGCCATCCACGTCCGGGTCTGCTCAACGGTGTCCGCCATGCCTTTTCATCCACCCAGCCGCCGCGCGGAGGCGATCACGTTCTGCTCTCGCCGCCGCCCGCCGCCTTCTTTGTCCCACTGTGCCCGCGGAAAGTCCGCGTCGGACTGAATTCGCCCAGCTTGTGACCGACCATGTCCTCGGTCACGTACACGGGATGGAACACCTTCCCGTTGTGCACCTCAAACCGTTGCCCGATGAACTCCGGAACAATCGTGCAACGCCGGGCCCAGGTGCGGACCACGCCTCCGCCGGTCTGCTTCAAGCGCATGACCTTCTGGAACAGCTTCTCGTCGACGTATGGACCCTTTTTCGCCGATCGCGTCATCGATTCACCCGCCGTACCATCGCCCCATCCGCCAGCCGCCGATCACGCCGCGTGACCGAAAACCACCCCGCACCCGCGCCGCTTACCTCTTCTTGGGCTTGGGCAATTGACCATAACGTACACTGCGCCGTCTCCGCAGGATTCTCGCGTTCGAAGCCTTCCGCGGACTCCGCGTCCGACCGCCCTTCGCCAACACGCCCGTCGGACTGCACGGATGCCGACCGCCGCCGCTCCGCCCTTCACCTCCGCCCAACGGATGCGCCACCGGGTTCTGCGCCGTCCCGCGAACATGGGGACGAATCCCGCGATGGCGCGATCGCCCGGCCTTGCCCCACCGAATATTCTGATGGTCCTGGTTGCCCAGTTGTCCGATGGTCGCCCGGCATTCGGAACGAACCTCGCGCATCTCACCCGACGGCAACACCAAAATCGCCCAGTCGTCATTGCGTGACAGAAGCTTCGCCGCACCGCCGGCCGACCGCACCAGCTTGCCCCCTTGCCCGACGTTCATTTCGATATTGTGAACGTCCAGACCCGGAGGAATATTCCGCAGCGGCATGGCGTTGCCCACCTTCGGCTCCACCACCGCCCCGCTCTCAACCTTCTCCCCCGCTTTCAAGCCCGACGGCGCGAGAATATACCGCTTTTCCCCGTCGGAATAGACCACCAGCGCGATGTGACTCGACCGGTTGGGATCGTATTCCACAGAGTGAACCGTACCCTCGCAACCATCCTTGTCGCGTTTGAAGTCAATCTGCCGATAGATCCGTCGAGCGCCACCGCCGCGATGGCGGGAGGTGATCCGACCGTGGTGATTCCGCCCGCCGTGCTTGCTCAACCGCTCGCACAGCGACTTTTCGGGGTGCGAGTGCTTGTCGGTCAACTCCGCGAAGTCGTTGACCGTCGAAGCACGCCGCCCGGGCGAAGTCGGCTTGTAGGTAATCAGACCCATCGTCGTCCCACGTCTCAAAAAAGACTCGGCGAAGGCCCTGTAGGCCGCCGCCGAAGTCGCTTACCTAAAACAAGTCAATATGGTGCTCCGCGTGCAGCACCACCACCGCTTTCTTCCAATGTCGCGTCTTTCCGGTCTTGTACCGCACCCGACGCGGCTTTCCCTTGTGATTGGCCGTCCGCACCGCCCGGACCCTCACGTTGTAAATCTTCTCGATCGCCTGCCGGATCATCGGTTTGGTCGCGTCCGGGTGAACCTCGAACGAGTACGAACCGCCCCGCACGGCCCGCGATCGCGTGGCCGCGTGTGACTGTTGCGCCTGGTGCGACCCTTTCTCGGTCACCAGTGGACGTCGCACGATGTTGTAGATATCCATCCCCGCCGCCCTTACTTGCCGTTCGTCCGGGTCGACAACCGCTCAAACGCCGCCCGCGTGAACACCACCCGCGATCGCTTCAACACGTCGTACACGCTCATCTCGTCCACCGAGCGCACCTCAGTGCGCGCCACGTTCCGCCCGGAAAGATACGCCGCCCGGTCGTACTCCACCGTGGCGAATACACAGCCGCGGTCCGCTCCGATCGCCGTCAGCATCGTCGCAAAAGCCTTCGTCTTCGGCGCCGCACACTGGAACCCGTCCAGCACCACAACCTCGGAGGCCTTGATCTTGGCGAGAATCGCACTGTCCCGCGCCAGCCGTCGCATCTTCTTCGACAACTCCTTGGGCGAGTGAGGCACCCGCTTGGCGAAGGCCCGCCCGCCGCCACGACGGACCGGCGTGCGGATCATTCCCGCCCGCGCATTGCCCGTCCCCTTCTGGCGATACAACTTCCGCGTCGATCCCGCAACGTCTGCGCGCCCCTTGGTCCGCGCGCTGTCCGATCGCTGATGGTCCAGGTAGGCCACAATTGCCTGCTTAATCAGCGCCGCCCGCACCCGGCCCCCCAGCACCGCGGGGTCAATCGTCACCTCGCCGGCGGGATCGCCTTTCATGTTGACAACCGGAACCGACAGCATCGCCGACTAACCTCTCTTCTTCGCTTTGCGGATCATCACCGTCGAACCGATCGGACCCGGAACGCTGCCGCGAATCAGCATCACGTCATGCTCCGGATCAACCTTGATCAGACGCAGTGAACTGGCCGTGCAGCGGACGTTGCCCATGTGCCCGGCCATCCGCTTGCCCTTCTTGATCGCCCGCCCGTGACCTCGCGGCGCCCCACCCCCAATGCCCCCCGAACCACGGTGTTTTCGCTCCGTTCCGTGCGACGCCCCCATACCGCCGAACCCGTGACGACGCATCACACCCTGCATGCCCTTGCCTTTCGTGATCCCCGTCACGTCGACATACGACACCTGAGCGTCGGAGAACAACTTCACCGTCACCACGTCACCCGCCGACTGCTCCGCCGGCGCCGACAACCGGAACTCGCGCGACGTTCGCTTCGGACCGGCACCGGCTTTCCCCGCGTGACCGATCAACGGCTTGGTCGAACGATGAGGCTTCGCGTCACCATAACCAAGCTGCACGGCGTCGTAGCCGTCGCAATCCTTGGTCTTGACCTGGAGAACCACGCACGGGCCGGCCTTGACCACCGTGACCGTATCCACCTTCCCAGAGGGATCGATCACCCGCGTCATGCCCACTTTCGTACCCAGCAAACCGATTCTCATACGGACGTTCCACCACGACGCTCGAAATCCACGACCGAGCGTGCCTGTTCCCAATGATTGCGTGCGATTCAGCTCACACGCCGTTGAATGTCGTTTCCTAAAAGGATAACGGCGGAATCGACCGGGCTTCCCCAGCCGGCACTCTTCACGCCCGCGCGCCTTACGTCTTGATCTTCACGAACACTCCTGCGGGAACCTGGATGCGGTTGATCGCTTCGATCGTCCGCGCCGTCGGCTCGCTGATGTCGATGATCCGCTTGTGTGTTCGCATCTCGAACTGCTCACGAGACTTCTTGTCGATGTGAGGACCACGCAACACCGTGTACCGTTCGATTCTCGTCGGAAGCGGAATCGGACCGTGCACTTTCGCACTCGTACGTTTCGCGTGCTCCACGATCTCCTGCGCCGAGGCGTCCAGCGCGCGGTAATCGTAAGCCTCCATGCGGATACGGATTCGATTTTGGGCGCTCAAGCGTCGTCTTCACCTGCACCAACCACCAAAACCGCGGGAACACGCCGCCCCCAGCGGAAGATTGTCAAGGATAAACCATCAGCAGAACCTGTCAACACCCAATCCCGACACTTTTTTTTGCGTCCGCGCCATCCCAACCATCCGCCGATCCGCATCCTTTATCGCTCCGTTTGCCCCTTGTTTTACCTGAAAAACCGCTCCCGGTCCGACATCGTTGGCCAGGCATCCCGGTTTCCCTGGCCGCAAAGTCGCAACCGTCGCGCTTGCCAAAACACCGTGCCGAAAGAGCCTCCCCGGCGTCGAGACGCGCCCCTCCCGCAGCGGTCGCGCGTCCAGCACCACCATCGAGTTCAAATTATCCAGATTACCAAATCGACGTGTCCCAGAGCCGCTCGAGGCAACGAAAGCCATCCCGACGCGCGCCATCGGCTTGGCCACAGCGATGTCTTGCGCCTCTCCCCGCCCGTTCCCGATGCCCTACGACAGCGATGCGCGGAGTCGATCGATGAACTCCAACCCTTCCCCGCACAATCCAACGTCCCCTTCGCAGGGCGCTCCGAACGGCAGCAGTTCCTCCCGCGCCCTCCGCAGCCGATCGCTCGCCTCCCCAAGCAACTCCCGCGCCCGCCGCGGGTCCGAACCAGCACAGGCTTCCGCCAGCGACAGCACCGCCTTCGCGCAGCGAAACTCAGCACGAGGCAGGTCCACGCCGCCGGAACCGTCGCGCCGCCACGCTTCGCAGGCCTTCCGCGCCGCCTCGACCGCCTCCGCCTCGCGCTGCGCATCCAGCAGAACACCGCAAAGATGCTGCAGCGAAACCGCCTCTTTTCGCGCCGACCCTTCCGTCGCCCGCCGCGCCAGCTCGGCGGCCATGCAGTGCCACAGCTCGGCACGATCAACCCGGCGACCCAACCCGTAGCCCAGGCCGATACCGCTCGCGGACTCCCATTGTTCCTCGACCGATCCGAACTCCACGCGCAACAACCACGCCGCACGGTGTGCCCGCACGGCCTCGCTGAACCGCTCGCCACGCCGCAAGAACCTTCCGAGTTCCTCCAGACACGCCGCCGCAAGACGAAGGATCCCAACGACCGTTCCCGTCTCGCCCCTCATCCCAACCGCCAGTGCGCTCGACGCGGCGCGGCGAAGCCGGGTCTCAACGTCGGCGGAATCCAACTCGCCAAGATCCAACAAACACGCAAGATACTCCTTCCACCCCGCCTCCTCGGAGGGGCAATCCGTCATCGCCCCGACGTGCGCCCGGGCATCGCGATAACGACGCTCTTCGATCGCCTTCAACGCTTTGACCGCCCGTTCAAACGAAGGTCGAACCCGCCCCACCGGCATCGCAAGCGTCGCCTCTTGGACCGAACTCGCAATCTTCTCCTCGCTCATGGCTTCTTCAACCGTTCATCGAGAAGCGCCTCCACTTCCGAGGGCGGAGCACCGTTCGCCGCGATCTTCCCCTCCGCGTCCACCACCACGACCCACGGAATCCACTTCACCCTGAACGCGTCCGCCGCCGCCCCCACGTCCCCATCGTGCGCCTGCACCCAGCTCATTTCGCCTCTGCTCTTCAAAAACCCACGCAGTTCATCGACGTCCACGTCGCGGCTCACGCTGATCATCGTGAAGTCCTCGCGCAAGCCGTACCGCTTCTGCAATTCCGCGAGTCGAGGAATCTCCGCCACGCAAGGCCCACACCACGTCGCCCAGAAATCCAGCACCACCGTCTTGCCTTTCAGGTCGGCCAACGCGATCTTGCGTCCGTCCAAGGTCATCAGCTCCACGATCGGCGCCGGCTCACCCACCACAAGCCCCTTCCGAGCACCATCTTCGTCCGCCCGGACCTCCACCACCAATGGAACCGCGGTCTTCCTATCCGCACCCATCATCCGCCGTAGGAGCTTGCCCCGCGGCGCGAGAACCACTGCCTCAAACTCGTCCCCCGGCGCATCCTCCAGCGAGAACCGTCCCTGCTCGTCCGTCCGCGAGCGAAGCCCCATCGTCTTGTAACCGCGCCAACTCGACACCATCACCTCCGCGCCCGCGATCGGCTTGTCGTCCTGATCCACGACCACACCCACCAGCGCCTCGGAAACCTCCAGTCGAAAGTCCGCCGTCGTCGCACTCCCCGTCGTCACCTCAACCTCACGAAGGTCCGGCGAGAACCCCGCCATGTACACCGTCACCGGCGCCTTGCCCGGTGCGACGCCGCGAACCGCAAACCGCCCGTTCGGCTCACTCCACGCCCGCGGCGAATCTTCCCCGCTTTCCCCGACCACGACCCGTGCCCCATAGACCGCGTCGCCCGTGGCCGCCGAGCGCACTGTCCCCTCCACCTGCCCCGCACGCGGCAGGACGAAGACGTGCGTGGACTCCGTCGTGTCCGCTGGTGTCACGATCCGTCGATCAAACCCCTCCGACGAAACGTACCCCTCGTGCGTAATCCTCGCGGTCAGCTCCCGCGCATCAAAGTGAACTCCCCGCAGCACCACCGAACCCGCCTCGTCGCTCACCACCGCCCGAAAGTCGTTCCGCGCCTGATCCACCGCCTCGATCGTCGCCCCCGCAATCGGCTGTTGCGCCTCGTCCACGATTGACAAACGCACGATCCGTTCCGGCTTGACCGCCACCACCAGGTCCGATGCCTCCTCCAGACGCGGAATGATCCGCCGCTCTCTCCCGAAACCGACCGCCTCGACGATCAGCTCCCCCTCCCCCGGCGCGATCCCGGCCAGCGTAAACGCTCCCCGCTCGTCCGTGTCCGCCTGCCAATCTTGCGCCACCGATCGCAGAAGCACTTTCGCGCCGCTGACGGGCTTGCCCTCCAACACGCTCTCGACTCGCCCCTGCAGCGATAGTCCCCCGGCCAACGCTTCGCCCAGAAATGGCGGCGGCTTCGTCGGATTCAGATGCACCGTGGCCGTATGTTCCGCAAACTGCGGCTTGCCCAGCACCACGATCACGTCGCACTCGCCCGGGTGCACGGCCTCCACCCGGAAGTCGCCGTATTCATCGGTTTTTGCCGATCCGATCTCCTCGCCGCGCGCGCCTTCCATCCCCTTACGAAAGACCATCACCGTCACGTCGATCAATCCAGCGCCGACGGCGTTCGTGATCTGCCCGGTGACGATCGCAACTTTCTCGCCGCGTTCCTCCCCGCCGCTCCCCAGTTGCAACGCCGCGATGGCTGAACAAGGCAACGCCACTCCCGCCCACAAGACCATCGGGAAAAGCCCGCCCCGGCCGCGCGCGACGATCCGCAAGGCCCCCCCCCGCGCCGCGGGAATCGCCCCGGCGCGAGGCGCCGGCTGCCGATGCGCCGCATCGCCCCGCGCATACGCGGAATACGCTCGCCGATCCGGAATCATAAACACCACACCAACGGGTTGCCTCGATTTCGGCTCCCGTGTGAACGCCCCGACCGTGGCGAGACGCTCAAGGCCTATCCACCGTCCCGCTCAGATCACTCGGCTCGCGGAGAGGCTCATGCCTCCGAAATAACTCCAGACGCCCCTGCAACAGCGTCGCCATTTCCGCATTCCCCGCAACCTGAGCCTGCGAAAGCGCTTTCTCCTCTGTGGTCGTGGCTTGGTCGAACCACCCCATCTCGGCGTACGCCGCCGCCAGCGTGTCCAGCGCAACGGCGTTCCCGAACTCCGTCAGTTCGCACGCCCGCAGGGCCAACTCCACCGCCTTCGCCCCGTCTCGGAATCGACCGTCGCGGTACGTGGCGCGAATCCGCGCAACGTTGTTGATTGCTTCCACGAAGTCCGGCTTCAGTACCATCGCCATCTCATACGCCTCGAGCGCCTCGCCGATCCGCCCCAGCGGCGTCAGCGCCTGTCCCAACGCCGCATGAGCGTACGGGTCGTTGGGAGTCTGCTTCACGACCGTCGCCAGTTCCTCCGCCGCATCCTCCACCGCCCCCAAGATGAACAACGATCGTCCGAGCCGAAAACGTGTCGCCGTCGCGCCCGGGGAAACCTCCAACCATCGCAGCAGGTGCGAAACCGCCTCGTCAAATCGGCCCAACTCATACAACGCCTGCCCGATCAGCTCATGTCCCCCAAGCAGGGTCCGGTCGTCGCGAGCGCCTGCATGAGATGCCCAACGGCCGCCTCATGCCGACCCGCTTCGACGGCCATGCGCCCGAGATGAAAATTAGCGTGGGCATGATCCGGGCGAAGACGAAAGGCCTCGCGGAACATGCGCCCCGCGTCCTCCAATCGACCCTTCAGAGAATACGCATAACCCAGGTTGTAACACGAATCCGCGTCGTGCGGCGAGATCCGCACCGCCTCCTCATAGTGCCCGATCGCTTCCTCCTCGCGACCCAGTGGAAACAGCGTTTGGGCCATGAACGTATGCGCCGGCGCGTTCTTCGACGTCACGTCCAACACACGTTGAAAAAGCGTTACGCTGTCCTTCCAATAGCCCGATTGCCGCCAGGTAACTCCCGCCAGGAACAACCCCACGCCCGCCACCACCGCCGTCACCCTGCGCCGGACGGCACGCGCATCCCGGCGCGATTCGGCAATCACCGAATCCACCGTCCATGCCAGCGCCACAAACACCCCCATCAGCGGAACGTAGCTATACCGGTCCGCCATCAGTTGCGAACCCACCTGCACCACCCCGATCACCGGAACCAGCGTCCCCACGAACCAGAACCAACCAACCGTTACATAGGGACGAGTCTTGGCCGAGGCAATCGCCGCGATCGTCGCTGCCGCAAGCACCAGCACCGAAAGCCCCGCCTCGATCGCTCCCGGCCGGGTAAACGGGTGCGGGTAATACACGCACAACCCTGACGGCCAGGCCGTCATCACCAGGTACGTCACGTACGCAACCGCCGCGTGAGCCAACCGCGCGTCCAGCGGCAGCAGCGTCGTCGTCACCATCGCCCCGCCCCGCCTTTGGGCGTAGATCGTGACCGCACACGACGCCCCGGCCAGTACGAAGAACGGAACTTTTTCCACCACCAATCGCACCAACGACGTGGGAACACTTCGCCGTCCTTCGCGCCGCCCGACCGTTCCGTCGCCGACCGTCGAACCCCCGCGCCCCCAACGCCGTAGCGGCCAATAGTCCAACAGCAGGAAGACAAACGGCAGCGTGACCAGCATGGGCTTGGCCAGCAACCCCAACGCGAAATACGTCGCCGATAGAACGTAGTCTCGTCCACGGCCGTCTCGCGCGAACGCCGCATAGGCGTGCAGCGTCAGCAGCCCCAGGAACGTACTCAGCACGTCCTTGCGCTCCGCGATCCACGCGACCGACTCCACGTGCAACGGGTGAATGCCAAACAGGAGCGCGGCCATCGCGCTTGCCCAACGCCGCTTGGTCATGCGGACCAGCAGTGAATACAGCAACCAGGCATTGAACGAGTGCAGCACGATGCTGCTGAGATGATGTCCCCACGCGCGCTGACCGAACAGCGTCACGTCAACCATGTGCGAAAGCCACGTCAGCGGGTGCCAATTGGACGCATGCACGCTGCCAAACGCCCAGCGCACCACTTCCCACGAAAACCCGCCCAGCACCACCGCGTTCTCGGTGACGTAGAGCGGATCATCCAGACGGACAAAGTCATGACCCAGGCAGCGCGAAAACAGAGTGAATGTCGCCAGCGCGATTGCCGGTCCGATCCATCCGCCCGACGGCGCACTCCCGTTTCCACCCCCGCCCTTCGGTGAGCGCGGAACCTCGCCGCACCGTGAGACAGGTTTGCCCTTAGCCGTTCGCATCTCCCGACCCCAACACTCGGACCGCGCCGTTTCTTCCCCGAGCCGCAGGCTTCAGCCCGCGCGAACGCGTTGCCTGTACTTCCCCGATCGATCCGGCGCCGCGGGCGGCTCGACCGCCAGTGCGGTGGTTCAGACAACGCGTGGTGCGCTTGACAACAGAAAGGCCTTGTGACGCGCTCCGAACCAATCGACAATCGACATTCGTCAATCGACAATAACCTCAAGCCGCCGCGTCACCGACGCCGCGCATCCGATGCAGCATCGACGTGCTTCCCTGGAGCCGCCATGCCCGAAAAAATGATTGTCGTTCTCCCGGCCTACAACGCCGCCAACACCCTCGAACGCACGTTGGCCGACCTGGATCGCAGCCTCGTCGACGAGATCATCGTCGTGGACGACGCCAGCACGGACCATACCCGCGACATCGCCCGCCGACTACCCGTCACCCTGATCTGCCACGAACGCAACAAGGGATACGGAGGCAACCAGAAAACCTGTTATGCGGAAGCCTTACTACGCGGCGCCGACTACGTCGTCATGCTGCACCCCGACTACCAATACGACGCTCGAATCGTCGGACACGCCCTGGGCTTTCTTCGTCTCGGAATCTGCGACGTGCTGCTGGGAAACCGCATCCGCACCCGAGCCGAAACCCTCTCCGGAAAGATGCCCCCGATCAAATACCTCGCCAACCGCGCCTTGACCGTCGTCGAGAACGTCCTCGCCGGACAGAACCTCGGCGAATGGCACAGCGGCTTCCGCGCCTACCGCCGCCGCGTCCTGGAAACCATCCCCTTCCATCGCAACAGCGACGACTTCGTCTTCGACTCCCAGTTCCTCGTACAGGCCGTCCACTTCGGGTTCAAGCTCGGCGACGTCCCCGTCCCCGTCCGCTATTTCGACGAAGCCAGCAGCATCAACCTCCGCCGCTCGACGGTTTATGGCCTCGCCACGCTCTGGACGTTCGCCCAGTGGTACGCCCACCGCTTCACCCCCTACCGCTGCAAACTGTTCCTCCCCAACGACCACCGTCCCGCATAGAGCAGGTAACGGTCAGCAGTAGCGGTCGCCTTCCAGCATCCCCCTTACCAAGGGGGGACAAAGGGAGGTCAGGCGATGGACTTGACCGCTCATCGCTATCGCCATTGTCGTTCTTCTCGGCATCCGTTTGATCAGCGCCACAACCAAGTGGGATCGGAGCTTTTGCCTATCAGAGCCGCGACCGTAAGGGAGCGGAGGCCTTCGTATCGGCGCAGTGACACGGGGAACCCCCGCGTCATCAATCGTCAATCGACAATCGACAACTGGCAATTGGAAACTGGAAATTGGAAATCGGCAATTGGTCGTTAGACTTACGAAAGGATCCGCCGCCGACTTTCCTCAAACACCTCCGCGGCGTTGTAGCTCGAGCGCACGAATGGCCCGGACGCCACGCTCAGGAACCCCAACGCTCTCGCGTACGCGCCGAGTTCATCAAACTCCTCCGGGTGATAATACCTCTCCACCGGAGCGTGCCGATCCAGCGTAGGTTGAAGGTACTGACCGATCGTCAGCACGTCGCACTCCGCCGCGCGCAGATCACCAAGCGTCCGATGCAACTCTTCCACCGTCTCCCCCAGCCCGACCATCAACCCCGACTTCGTGATGAGTTGCGGCGCGATGGCCTTGACCGCCCGCAACACCTCCAGCGAGCGCCGATACTTCCCCTGCGGCCGAAACGTCGGCGTCAGCCGCTCCACCATCTCGATGTTGTGGTTGTAAAGCTCCGGACCCGCCGCGCACAGCGTCTCGATGCACTCACGCCGCGCATGAAAATCCGCCGGCAAGACCTCGACCGTCGTCGACGGCGACTGCTCCCGAATCGCCCGAACGCACGCCGCGAAGTGTCCCGCTCCTTCGTCCTTCAAATCGTCCCGCGCCACCGCCGTGATCACCACGTGACGCAGCCCCAACCGCGCCACCGCTTCCGCAAGCCGCGCCGGCTCGTCCGCCGCCGGCGGATCAGGCCGGGCCGTCTCCACCGCGCAGTAATGACACCGCCGCGTGCACTTGTCGCCGAGAATCATGAACGTCGCGTGCCGCTTCGACCAGCATTCGGAAAGGTTCGGACACCTCGCCTCCTGACAGACCGTGGCCACCCCGCTGCCCGCCACCGTCTCCACCGTGTGCGAGAAATCTCCCGACGGCAGCGGCCGCTTCAACCACGCCGGCAACCGCCTCCGCGGCTGCGACTCCGATCGTTCTAGAACCGTCAGTTCCACTTGCCGGCACCTTAGCTTCTTTGCCGCACCCAAGCATTTGACCCGCACCCGACATCGTGCGCGGCAAACCATATCGCCGCTTCACGCGATGCACCAATCGACCGTCGTTCACCGCCAATCGGCAATCGGCGCACTCCCTCGCACTCAGCCGATCCGTACCGCGACAGGTATGGAGCGGTCCTGTCGCTTTCGCGCCCCGCCGGACCATTCGATTTCGGCAATACCCCCAACTACTCTCGCCGCCCGATTCGCCCGTTCAGCCGTTACGCATCCGGTGTGATCACACGCTCAGGTGGCGGAAGCACCGCCCTAGCACTTCCCGCCCATCGCTGCGGCCGCGCGCTTCGCACATTCCTCCGGCGAAACGTCCTCAACATGCGTCGCCAGGCTCCAGACGTGACCAAACGGATCCTCGAGCTTGCCGTAACGGTCGCCCCAGAACATGTTGGTCAAGGGCATGCGCACCTTGGCCCCCGCGTCCGTCGCCCGCTTGAAGGCTGCGTCCACGTTCTCGACGTACAAGTGGATGGTCACGGGACTGCCGCCCAGTGACGCCGGCGACACCGCGCCCATCTGCGGGTACTCGTCGCACAGGTAGATTTGCGAGTCGCCGATCTTCATCTCCGCGTGTGCGATCATGTCTGGCCCGCCGGGAATGTGAAACAACTCCTCGGCCCCGAACGCCTTCTTGTAAAACTGTAGCGCCTTCGCACCGCCCTTGACGATCAGATGCGGCGTCACTGAACGTGCGCCCTCCGGAATCGACCTCACTTTGCCAGCCATGATGATCTCCCTTGTTTTCAATCAGTTCGCACCGATCTTGACGCGGGTCCGCGCCCGCGATTCTGTCAGGGTCCGACTTGCGGACTGCTTTGTCCAGTCGCAGTCGTCAATTGTTGTCGCCTCGACCCGCCCGAAGGCCGACGCGCCTTCGCGTCACCCGCGGGAGCGGGGCTTGGCAGCCATCCGCTGCTCCAGCAGATCCAACACCCGCCGCCAGGCCGAATAGAAATAGTCGAAATAGACCTTCCAATCCTCGCCGTCGCCGAACCCCGACTGCGTCAGCGTCACCCGCGTCTGTGCCTCGGAGAGGGACTTCAACTCGACCAGCACCTCCGACCTTGCTCCGGCCTTTCGCAGTGCGGGTAGGCTCGGCGGCGCGTTCCAGGTGAAGCGAAGCGACTCTTCAGGAACCAACGAAAGGACGGTGCAGCCCTCGGCCCCGCGCTGACCCTCCGGCGCCCTCATGGAGAAGTACCATTCGTAGGCGCCGCCGGGCTTCAAGTCGACCTTCGCGTCTTCGGCGATGAATGTTTTCAGCCCCTCCACCGTGGTCCAAGCGTGCCACACCGTTGACACCGGGGCGTTGACCACGACTTCGTGGCGAACCCGGCGCTGGGAGACGGGCTTGGCGCATTCGACGCAGTAGGATTCCAGCCGGGCAAGGATCCGTTTCCACGCGCTCTCGAAAAAGGCGTAAGCTCTGTCCCATTCCCCGCCCGTTCCAAACCCCTGATGCGTCAGTTGCACGCGGGTACGAGCGGGAGCGCCATCCAGAGCGATCAATCGAACGTCGATCCACGTGGCCGGCGGATCGTTGTTCATCAGCTTCATCGCCCAGGGGGGACCGCTCCAGTCAAACGCGACGTGCGTCGGCGGCTCCCAGGCACGAACCTTTGCCCCGCTGGTTCGGAAGGCATTCCCCTCGGCGTCGCCGTGCTTATCGAAGCCGATCTCGTAACGCCCGCGGACTTTGGCGTCGATCACCGGGTCGTGGCCGAGGAACAGTCGGACCCCGTCCGCGGTGGTCCAAAGTCGGAATACGTCCTCGATGGTGGCCGGAAGGTCCACGGACAATTCAATGGATCTCGTTTCCTCGCCCATGGCTCCCTCACCCCGAGGCGCCAACGCGGCGCCCATGATAATAACTCCGGCGCTGATCGCTGGTACCCACCTGTTGGAGCGAGCGCCCCTGTAGGATCGTTGCATTGCGGTTCTCCTTATCGGACCTTGCTTGATCGTTCAACCAAGAGGTTAGTCGATGGCTGATTGGAATGTCAAGTAAGCAATGGTCGGGAGTCTTCGGAGCGATTCTCTCTGCGGAACACCCGGGGCGCAGCGGGTCTTGCCGATTCCCGTAGGTCCGACGGACAGTCCCATCGTTCCATCTTCGCGGACCAGGCGGGCGATCGCGTAC
Source organism: Planctomycetota bacterium (assembly GCA_038043285.1). GTDB lineage: Bacteria > Planctomycetota > Phycisphaerae > UBA1845 > UBA1845 > JBBTCJ01. The sequence goes on from JBBTCJ010000050.1 coordinate 19,148, forward strand.
AAATCCTTAGCAACCTTCGTGTCCACGAACCGCTCGGGAAGCGTCGCGGCCCGCCCCCTCGCGTGCTGCCCGACCCACAGGTTCAGGTTGCGGACCATCATCGGGACCCCACTCGGCCGAATGGCGACCAACCCCTCCCCGTTCTGGTACCAATGACTGACACCCGAAACGACTTCGATGCGCCGTGGGCAGGTGCTGTTATCCCGGTCCCGTGATCGCGGGTTGGAACACGCCGCGGTAATCTTCAAGATCGGCATCGCCATCGTTGTCCAGATCGGCGTCAATGAGCGGCAGGCAGCGCGTGGGAAGGCCGGCGCCCGCTCCGCCGAAGCATTGCTGGAACAGGGCGTGATCACGCAGGTCGACGTCACCATCCAGGTCCAGGTCCGCCCAAGAGTTCAGGACAATAAGTGCCGCTGTCGTGGCACTGTATTTCACGCCCGCTGGAAGCGGGCTGACGATCCTGTCAAAGTACCCGGTGCGAGAAGCCGCGACGAGAAACTCCATCTGGTCACCCGCCGAGGGAACGAACCCGTCGAGGAACTCGACCTCCAGCGTGCCGTCGAGCGTCGCGGCGCCGCTGACGATCAACTGATCATGTTCGGTGATCGGCGTAAGCCCGGCGATTTCAATATGCAGGGTTCCGCCCGGGGCTTGGGTGTATGCGCCCGTGACGGTCATGCCGCCAGCGGAAAGTCCGGGCTCGACGATGCCGCCGACGTTGTTCAGTCCGTCGCCGATCGAACCGTTCCCGCGAAGTCGGCCACCATTGAGCCGTGGCGCGGGAGAACTTACGGTGGCGACGTTGCCGCCGTTCAAGATCGTTTCGCCCGCGGTCTGGACGAAGGCGTATCCGAATTGGAGCGTTCCCGTGCGAACTTCGACCGTGCCGGTGTTGTTGAATGGCGCCCGGATCGTACTGATGCCGACACCGAAGGACTTGACCACCCGTCCCGCATTGTTAAACGGCGTCGTGCTTCCGCTTCCGATGATGATTCCGTCGATCAGGATGTCGAACACGCCCGACGGCAGGTTATTAAACGCCGCTGAACCAAGCATCTCGAAGCGACCGTTCATCGTGGTCAGACCGGCGTTGTTGATCGTACGGTCGTAGAGCGACTTCTGTCCGCCTCCGGGGCCCACAACCATCTGTCCGTGTATGTTGACCACGCCCGGACCGGTGAATCCGGCGCCAGCACCCCAGTCGAGCAGGCCGTTTACGGTGATCGGACTCGGACCGTCCACTCTTGCGCCGCCGCCCACAAGAGTCATCGTCTCCGCAACGATCGCATCGCCGCTGTTGAAAGTGGCCACACTGCCGATGTACAGGGTCTCGAAATGGATAGTCCTTCCCACCACGGCGTTGAACGTGGCCGCATTGGTATAAATCCCAAAGTTGGCGCCGTAGTTGATGATGTTGGCCCCGCTGGCGAAAGTGACCGGGGTATGCACCTCGGTGAGATCGGAGACATTGTAGGTTCCTCGGATGTTCGCGGTGCTTCCGGCTTGGAAATCGACGTGCTCACCGACGATACTGGACGTTGGTTCAAACTCACCCTGGCCAAGCCCCAGGGTCGTTCCGGGATCAGCCAGGAACGCCCCGGTGTTGACGCTGGGGTATCTGAGGCTGAGCGTACCCGCCTGCACATGGACCAGACCGGAGTTCGTGAAGTAGGCGTTAATGGCGGAATTCCCGGTCGAAACCGATTTGATCAAGGTTCCTTGATTGTGAAGCATGTTACCCGTTCCGCCGAACCCTTGTATGACCGCATGGCTGCTCTGGTGATCATGGGTGGCCCCGGGCAGGATCGTGATCGTCGACGCCCCGGCGAAATCGATCCGCCCGGCCGCGACCACACTTTGCCCGCCCAGAACCAGATCGTGGTTATCGAGTGAAAGGCTATTTGCGCCCAGGACGTGCATCCCGCCTTGCGCGTAGGTCGTTCCCGCTCCGGTCAGCGTGGCGTGACTGCTCGAGTTGCTGCCCGTCCACTGGAACAGCCCGTCGAGGTCCAAGCGGTCATCGACGCGCAGCACGGAGTTGTTGTTCAACAGGGAAAGACCCCCGCGCACAAAACTCGGCCCCGCGAGCGTGAGCTGCGCGGATTGACCGGCCCCGGCCGCCACCGAAAAGTTCTCGTCGCAGGCGAGTATGGCCACCTGCGTCGTACCGCCAGCATAGGTTACCGTGACCACCTCATCGGCATCCTGGATACAAACGTGATTCCCGTTCGCGGGCGCGACTCCCTCGACCCAACTTGAGGGCGTGGTCCACAAACCGTTCCCGCCCCCCCAATGCGAAATACTCTCGCACTCATCGGGAACCCCGTTCCCGTTGCAGTCCTCACTGGTGCCGTCGGCGGTGTCACACTCGTCGGGCGCGGCGTTGTGGTTGCAGTCGGGTGCGGTGCCGCAACCCAGCGGGTAGGAACAAAAGGAATCAGAGTCGAAGCAAGCCAGCTCGGGGAAAGAGGACGAAGGAGTACAAGTGACCTCGCAGACATCGAGCCGTCCATTGGAATTGCAGTCGGTAACGGTGAAGGGCCCGAACGTCGCCCATTCGTCGCTCGAGTCAATTGCCCATTCGTTTGCTCTGATGCTGACATAATGCTCACCGAGGGAGTACGGCCCAGCGGTTACGCTTACACAGGATCCATAAATCTTCGCGGAGAACCTATCCGGCTCAACGCCCTCGGGACTCGTGCTCCACTCAAGGCTATATCCCCCCGCGCCGAACACGTCGTCCGGAGGCGTGTCCCAGCTCACCGTGATGCAGGGCGACGGATCGCCCGTTCCGAGAGGGTGCGTCGGCGACGTGACGGTTTGAACCGTGCCCAACGGTTGCGTATCCGGCGGGAACAAATCTTTGAGGTAGTCGAAGAAGTCGTTTTCCTCGGGTGGTAAATTGCGGAGGGTGGCATACAACGCCGCTGTGTGTTCCGGATAAAGTTGAAGGAAAATGGAGAGGAACTGGGCCAGCGTCGTCGGCTGGGGACCCGTCGTGATCGCAAAAATCTCGTCGGAACCCAGCGCCAGACAATCATTGCGCTCTACCACAATCAGATTGAATTCGGTGTTTTCGTATAGATGCTCGTCCTGCGTATCGTCCTCAATGTCGCGGAGCAGCGCACCAAGGAAGCCCTCCGTGCGAAGTGGATGGTCAAAGACGGGGAATTCATGCTCGTCACACATTTGGACCGTTTCCAGCGAGCGCTCCACCAGCGCCGCGTAGGGAGTCCCGTCGCTGAACGTATACGAGATCGCGTAGTCGCGGGTGACCACATCTCCCAGCCAGTCAGGCCACCCTTCGCTCCATGCGACCTGCTCGGTTTCCGTGCACCAGAGGCAGTGACTGCAGTCGCCGTCCGCGTCACAGACTTCGTTGCAATATTCAGGCGTTTCATTGATCGCGTGGTTTTCCATGAAGTGGTGGCCGTACTCATGCGTCTGGGCCACCTCATGCCACCTGCGGAAAGCTCCGACGTGAATCTCCTCATAAAACGGAACGTAATAAGCGTTGTCACCGTCCGGATAAAGCACGTCGAGTTCTTCGAGCTGGATGCCCGTTCCGCTTTTGTCGCGGATGAAGCGGAAGGCTCGGACGATGCTGTTGTGAATGTGCAGCACCGGCATGTCCGCGGCGTCGGCGGGCTTGAGCGTGCCGAAGTCGTGGAGGCTTCCCGTGAAATCGTCGATGACCTGGGCTTCGGTGCTCCACGAATAATCCGGCTCGGTGATGTCGGTGGCGTCTTGCACGTTGACGACGCCGGTGTCGCATTCCCAGCGGAGGTACAGGTCTGGATCGTCGCATCCCACCTCGTCGCAGTCGTCCCACAGGAACTCCCCGGTATCGAAGTACCCGTTCCGGTCGGTAAAGCCGGAGAAGATGGTCTCGTCGGAGATGTCGTCCTCGTCGACGACCTCGAACCAGACGGCGTCAACTCCTTCCTCGGTCGTGGGTCCAACGCCGTTGCCGTCGTCGCCGACGCTGCTGGGGCGGTCGTAAACGACGCGACCCTTGAAGCGCAGCGTGATGGCGCCACCGGCGGCGCTCGACGGACTTTGTACCCCGCCCGACGGAGGCGCGCCGGCTTCGACTTGCACCGCCGACCGATCCTTCCCACGCCTTGCGCCAGCCTGCGGTCCAATGTAGTACGTCCGCGAAATCGTTCGACCCTCGAACGTGAAGCTCAGCGTCATCGGCTGGTCCGGGTCGTCGGGCGTGGCGCGAAAGGGAATCCGGAGTACGCCGGCGGCGGCGACGATCGGCAGCGCAGGTCGCTCGACCGCGTCAAGGGTCCACCCTTTGCCGTCAACCCGGATGTCATCAATGACGCCGCCGCGGGCGATTTCGACCTCGAACGCGCCGGCCAGTACGCGCCCTCGCTGGGCGATGGGAGTGTCTTGTGGCATGCGAATCTTCACCGGCGGCGCGACATCCGCCTGCACGGAAGCCACAAGGAGTACAAGCGTGAACACGCCCCAACAGACATGCGCGGCTGAACCAGTCTCGGAGCTGCGGACTCGACGGTAAGAACCGCCCAGGCGCAGCCAAGCGCGCATCCATCGGGTTGTCGGCCCGGTATCCATCCTCTCTCCTCCGATCCCGCGAAGCGGAATAGCCCTCGGTCCATCATACCAACCCGCGGAGAATTCCCCAAAACACCGACCCGTTTTCTTGGCGGCACGGGTAGGAACGCGGGTAGCGCCTGGCGATTAGCGAGGGTATTTGAAAAACAACTTCTTGGAGCCTGCGGGCGTGGTCACGCGGGTCCGTGACACTTCCGGCGGAAACT
>JBBTCJ010000051.1:0-29986 GCA_038043285.1 Planctomycetota bacterium
GGGCCATGCTGCTGGTGGGGGGGTGTCGGATGATCCACTTTCTTCCGGCTGCGTTGGGGGGCGCCGGTGGGCTGGTTGGGTTGGTGTACGCCGCGAGCTACCGGATGGAGCGGCTTCAGGCGTTTGGGAACTATTGGGACGACCCGATGGGCAAGGGGTATCAGCCCATTCAGTCCCTTACGGCGATCGCAACTGGAGGATGGTTCGGGACGGGTCTCGGGGCCGGAACGCAAAAATTCGGGTACTTGCCGGAAAGCCACACCGACTTCGTCTTCGCAATTCTTTGCGAGGAGACCGGCATCGTCGGGGCGGGGCTGGTCATTGCCCTGTTTTGCGCGTTCGGTTGGCTGGGGTTGCGGGTGATGCTTTCAGCGAGGAGTCCGTTCGAGCGGATGCTGGCATTCGGATTGACGCTGGTGGTGATCCTTCAGGCGTTGGTGAACCTGGCGGTGGTGACCGTCCTGATGCCCACAACAGGGGTTCCGCTGCCGATGATTTCGGCCGGGGGGAGCGGCTTGCTGACCGTCTCGGTCGGGGTCGGCGTGCTGGCGGCTATCGCGTATCGCGGGCAGCATGGGGTGGTGCATCGGCTGGAACCCGCGGGACCGGCGTGGACATAGTTCGGACCGATCCGCTCAACTTGGAGCGGGACATGGAATCCCCTTGGATCGCATTCGCCGGCGGCGGGACCGGCGGGCACATCTACCCTGCGCTTTCGGTGGTTGAGGCGTTGCGTGCGCGGGTTTCCGATCTGCGGTTTGTTTTTTTCGTGACCGAACGCAAGGTCGATTCCAGGATCCTCAATCAGGCGGATTTCACCGTCGTCCGCCAATCTCTTGCGCCGGTGAGCTGGAAGCCTTGGCGTTGGCCGATGATTGCGCATAAGTTTCGTTCAGCACGGAGATTGTGCGGCGGAGTCCTTCGTGAGCGTCGGCCGGCGATTGTCGTAGGAACGGGCGGATTGGCCTCCGTTCCCGCGCTTCTCGAAGCTGCCGCGGTTGGAATACCGACGGTGGTGCTCAATCCTGACGTGGTTCCGGGCAGGGCCAACCGGCGAGTCGCTCCACGGGCCGACGCCGTGTTCGCCCAATGGTCGGACACTGCCCGGCATCTCCCGCGAAATTGCCGGCTTGTCGTTTCGGGTTGCCCAATCAGGCCTGGGTTCGTTTCGGCCAGCCGGGACGCGGGGATTGGGCGGTTCGATCTGGATGCGAGGCGGCGAACGCTCCTGGTGACCGGCGCGTCACAGGGTGCCCGGTCGATCAACGAGGCAGTTCTGGCCTGTTCGGATTGGTTGGCGGGGACGTCCCAATGGCAGGTATTGCACCTGACGGGCGAGGCGGAGTTTGCGCGGGTGCGGGATGCCTACACTGTGAAGGGCGTTGGCGCGCGGGTGGTGGCGTATACGGAACAGATGGCGGAGGCGATGGCGGCGGCTGATTTGGTCCTTTCCCGCGCGGGTGCTTCCACGCTGGCGGAGATTACCGCGGTCGGTCGGGCTTCCATCCTCATGCCGTACCCGTATCATAGGGATGCGCATCAGTTGGCAAACGCCGAGTGCTTGGCGCGGGCGGGCGCGGCGCGGATCGTGGCGGACAAGATCGACGCGGAGGTGAATGGTCCGCGGCTGCAAGCGGCGCTGGAATCGCTGATGACCCGCGACACCGAACGTGACGCGATGGCGTCGGCGGCGCGGCACGTGGGGCGGCCCGACGCCGCGGGCGACATCGCCGACGAGCTGCTGCGGATCGGCGATGTTGCGCGGGAGTCGAAACGGTGAAGAGGCCGTTCGCCGGTTCCCGATAAACATCGCTGAGGCGGATGGAAGCGGCGCGGCTGCGGACGTTGGGGCCAAGCCCGTTCTCATCCCTGTTTTCAAGACAACCTGACGAGCGCGTTCGAGGGATCGTGATGCACGCCGGAGTAGAGGGAGCTACGCTCGTATCATCCTGCCTGGTCCGCGACCGCCTGGTCAATGTTCGCGGTCTTCGGATTCACATGATCGGCATCGGCGGCAGCGGCATGAGCGGCGCCGCCGCGTTGCTTCGGGCGCGGGGCGCGGAAGTGTCCGGCTCAGACCTTGCGCAGTTCGAGGGCCTGGGGCAGTTGATCGCTTCGGGAGTGCGGGTGACGGTTGGTCAACGGGCGGCCAACGTGGATGAAAAGGTCGAGGTGGTTGTCGCCAGCGCCGCCATCCCCGCGGGGAACCCGGAGCTGGTCGCGGCGCGGGATCGCGGACTGCCGGTCGTGAAATATGCCGAGGTCCTGGGGACGTTGATGTCCGGGCGCGACGGGGTGGCGATTGCGGGCACGCATGGCAAGAGCACGACGTCGGGGTTGGCGGTGCACCTGCTGCGGGAAGCCGGGCTGTCGCCGTCGTTTGTGATCGGTGCGCGGTCGTGGCAGTTGGGCGGCAACGGGGGCGCGGGCGAGGGGCGGCACTTCGTGGTGGAAGCCTGCGAGTTCGACCGCTCGTTCCTTCAGTTTCATCCTCGCTACGCGGCGATTCTGAACGTCGAGCCGGATCATCTGGATTGCTATCGCGACGTCGAGGAGATCGTCGATGCGTTCGGCGACTTCGCGCGAAACGTGTCAGGTGACGGACTTCTGGTCTGCAACGGCGAGGACGAGCGCGCGATCCGCGCGGCGCGGCGGTGCGTCGGCGACGTGGAGACGTTCGGGTTTCTGCCGTCGGCGGATTGGCGGGCGACGGAACTGGAGAGCGATCGCGGGCGGTTTGCGTTCAACGTGCGTCATCGCGGTTCGGTTGCGTTGTCGACGCGATTGTCCATTCCGGGCGTGCACAACGTGGCCAACGCGCTGGCGGCGATCGCGATTGCGATGCGCTGCGGGGCGGACCCGGCGAAGCTCGCGGCCGGGGTTTCGAGCTTCGCGGGGGTGGACCGGCGGATGACCTGGCGCGGGCGGGGACGAGGAGTGACGATCGTCGATGATTATGCGCATCATCCGACGGAGATCCAGGTCACGCTGCGCGCGGCGATCCAGCGGTATGTTCCGACTCGGGTGTGGGTGGTGTTTCAACCGCACCAGGCCGCTCGGACCCGGCACTTCATGTCCGAGTTCGCCGAGTCGTTCGAGGGCGTGGAGGAGATCATTGTCCCGGACATCTACGGGGCGCGGGAGACGGAGGCGACGGCCAACCCGATGGGATCGGCGGAGCTGGTGGCGCGAATCAAGAATCACGGCGTGCGGGCGCGGTACGAGCCGCAACTCAAGGACATCGCCCGGTACCTGACGGATCGCGTGGATGCCGGCGACTTGGTGCTGACCATGGGCGCGGGCGACGTGTGGAAGGTGGCCGATGAACTGGTGGAACGACTTTGCAGATCAGATCGAGCGGGACGCGCCGCTGGCGAAGCGGACGTGGTTTCGACTCGGCGGGGCGGCGCGGTACCTGTTCCGGCCGCGTGACGCGTCGCAGCTTGCCGCACTGGCCCGACGGGCGCGCGAGGAAGAGGTGCCGTTGAAGGTGCTCGGCGCCGGGGCCAACGTTCTGGTCAGCGACGACGGATTCGACGGGGTGGTGGTGCGCCTGGATCGCCCGGCGTTCCGCCGCGTCAAGCAGGTCGGCCCGGAGTTTGAACTGGGCGGCGGCGTGGACTTGATGCGTTTCGCGCGCCGGTGCAGCAAGCGGGGCTATTCGGGCTTGGAGTGCATGGCCGGCGTGCCGGCGACGGTCGGCGGGGCGGTTCGGATGAACGCCGGCGGTCGGCACGGGGAGTTCAGCGACGTGGTCTCTGAGGTGACGGTGCTGGCCCCCGACGGCTCGGTGCAGACTTGGCCCAGGGAACGGGTCAGGTTTCACTATCGCGGCAGCGATCTCGGCGACCACATTGTGCTGTCGGCGCGGATCGCGCTGCGCGAGGACGATCCCGGACAGGTGGGCGGGCGGTTCGAGGAGTTGTTTGCCGAAAAGCGTCGCACGCAGCCGATCGGTGAGCACAGCGCGGGCTGTATTTTCAAAAACCCGGCCGGGCAGAGCGCGGGGGCGCTGATTGACCGGGCGGGATTGAAGGGTGCGGTCTGCGGAGCGGCGGTGGTCTCGGAGCGACATGCCAACTTTATTGTGGCCAAGCGCGGGGCGACCGCGTCGGACGTTCTTCGATTGATCGACGTGGTGCGGCAGCGCGTGCAGCAGGCGTTCGGAACCCGGCTGGAGACGGAAGTGGACATCTGGCGACCGCAGATGGCGGAGGCGTGTGCTCCATGAGTTCGACGGCCACGAAGAAAGACACTCGTGCGTCGGCTGCAACGTGCGCATCTCCGGGCGGGCGTGTGGCGGCGTGCGTTCGGACGGATTCTCTGGACGTCCTGGTGCTGGCGGGCGGTCCTGGCGCCGAACGGGAAGTCAGCCTCAACAGCGGACGAGCGGTCTTCGAGGCGCTGAAGAGGCTAGGACATCGACCGGTGATGCGGGACGTCGGCCCGGACGATCTGTCGGCGCTCGATGAACGGTTCGATTTCGTGTTTGTCGCGTTGCACGGGGAGTTCGGCGAGGATGGGGCGTTGCAGGCCGAATTGGATCGCCGAGGCTTGCGTTACAGCGGATCGGGGGCGGCCGCTTCGCAACGGGCCATGGACAAGGTGGAAACGAAGCGCCTCGCCGAAGCCGCGGGCGTTTCGACGCCGGGTTATGAACACGTGACGACCGCGAGCCAGGCCGGACTGATCGGACGCATCCGGCCGCCGGTCGTGGTTAAGCCGGTTGCGTCGGGCAGCAGCGTGGATACGACGATCGAGCGATCGGCCGAGGGGGCGGCGACGGCGGCGACGAAGCTGGTGCAGAAATACGGCGAGGCTCTGGTGGAGCGATATATCCGCGGGCGGGAGTTGACCGTGGGCGTGCTCGGGGATCAGGCCTTGCCGGTGTGCGAAATCCGAACCCACCGAGAGTTCTACGACTACCAGGCGAAGTACGTCGACAACGACACGGAGTACTTGTTCGAAATTGATCTTGCTCGATCGTTGCTGCAGCAGGTCCAGAGCTGGAGCGTGCGGGTGCATGAGGCCCTGGGATGCAAGGTCTTCTCTCGCGTGGACTGGATGGTGGACGACGCGACGCTGTTTCCGTACCTGCTGGAGGTCAACACGATCCCGGGATTTACGAGTCATTCTCTGGTGCCCAAAGCGGCGGCGCGCGTGGGAATCGGTTTCGACCGTCTCTGTCAGCGGATCATCGAGCTATCGCTTTCGTGCCCGTCGGACGGATGCACGGGGTGAAGATCGATCCGGGTTTACGAATGTTCTCTTGCGTGGGACGACGAAGCGACGTCGTTCCTCGCGTCGGTGAGATATCCGCACGATGACGCGGAAGCGAAAAACACGGTCGAACGGCGTCTGGTTTCCGCGGCTGCGCAAGGCGTTCGCGCTGGGGGCGGCGGGGCGACGTCGTATCCTGCTTTCGACGCTTGCGTTGACCTTCGCCGTGGCCACGATCGGCGGCGCATGGTGGGGCATTTCGCGCCTCGAGGCGAAGGTGCGGGATTTCGTGTTGCGGGCGCAACCTGAGGCGACGTTCCACTTCGTGGACGTTCCGGATCAAATCCTGGGATTGGCGGGCAACGAGCTTCATGGCGCCGTCGAGGTTCTGCGCTCCCGACCCTGGACGGAAGCGGACCTCTGCAAGACGCTGGCGACGCGGTTGGCCGGTTCCGGCTGGATCAAGAAGGTCAACTTTGTTCGTCGAAGCGGCGAGGGACGAATCGACGTCAGCGCGGAATACCGCGTACCGGTCGCTCTGGTTCAGCAGAAGGACTTGTTCTTCCTGGTCGATGCCGAGGCGGTTCGGCTGCCCGGGATCTACGGGCGCGAGGAGCATTGGAAGCTGGTTTCGGGCGTCGGCGGCGACGCCCCGCGTGCGGGAGAAGCCTGGCCGGAGGATGATCTGAAGGTCGCGCTCAGGCTGCTGGCGCTGGTGGACCGGGAGACGTTCGAGAACCAGATCACGGGCGTCGCGGTGGACAACGTTCGCGGTCGCCGCGACCCGCGGGCGAGTCATGTGGAGCTGGTGACCGACCGGGCGGCCGGCCGAATCCGGTGGGGCTCGTCACCGGGGGCGGAAGTCGAGGAGAACCGTCTGGAGCAGAAGTTGGCCATCCTGCGTGAGAACTTCCGCCGTACGGGTCGAGCGGACGCGGGCTACCCGGTCATTGACGTTTCGACGTTCCCCGACCGGTTTACGGTTCCGGGTTAGGTCGGCGGGACGCCGGTTTCTCCGCGGGCGGCGGTTTTTCCTTCATTTCCGGCCTGCCGGCGCACAAAATATTACGTCGGCCACGGCGAATTACGCGATAGAATAAGCAAGGCGCACGCGGACTTCCGCGCGGGGTACGTGCGGTAGGTCGGGGCGCGGAGCGAGGATCCCAAGAATGGATCGTGGGATCGGGCGCCCCGCCGGCTGCGTCGAGAGGTCGGAACCATGAACGAAGTCGTGACCATCGTGGACCAGTTTCGGCAGTCTTTGGTCTATCACGCCCCCAACGGTTATCTTCAGAACGGACTCCTGGTAGGCTTCGTCTTTCTTCTCGGGGGAGTCGGTTTGAGTGTGCTCGGCGCGAAGCTGGCGCGATTCGCCATGACTTGCGGCTTCGTGGCATTGGGCGGATCGTGGGGGATGGAGTTCGCGCGCTCGACGAACTTCCCGGCGGCTGTCGGGGCGCTGATGGGGGCGTTCCTGATCGGGATCATTGGATATCAGACGTTTCGATTTTGGGCGGCCGGATTGGCGGCGGTGATCTTGTCGGCCATGGTGGTCGGCGGCTTCGGATCGCAGCGCGTGGTTTCCAGGGTGGTTGAGTTCCAACAGACCCGGGTTGAAGCCACGCCGTCCGGTTCAGCATCGTTCTCGCTCCTTTCGCCGGATGAGCAGCGCAAGTACGTCGAACGCGGCGTTGGTGACTGGGCGGGGGATTTCTGGACCTTCCTTCGGGAGCAAGATCCCGCAGCCGCAAACACCAGCCGGGCGATCGGCGTGGTTGCGTTGCTTACGGGACTGTGCGTGGGGTTGATGGCCACCCGTTGGGCACTGATCGCGTCGACTTCGATTCTTGGGACGGCACTGGTGACCTCGGGGATGGCAACGCTGCTCACCAAGTCGGTTCCCGAATCTTATGAGGCCTTTCAGAAGAACCCCGGTTTAGCGGCGGTTCTGGTCGGAGCGTTTTTCATCACGTCGTTGGTTCTGCAAGCGGTGCTCTCCAAACCTTCCACGACCGAGAAGTGCGAGTCGGCGGCGTAGAGGCTCCTCGGATATCGTAGTCTCAACACGTTGGACCGCGTCGCGCGGATGGGTCATCGCCGCGCGAGGCGGCCGCTGATTTCCTCACAGAGCCTCGCCGCGCCGCTTTCGGCGCGGTGGGGCGGCGCGGTTGCGCCGTCTCCCACGGTCAACGCCGGCGGGAGTTGCGGAAAGATTTCACCCGGGACGCCTGGGAATTGCGGGGATTCAACCATGATTACTTCGATCAACGACTGGATGTGTTTCCTACGCGACGTGAACCACGTGGGCGGCGTCCCGTTGGTGGCCGTGGGGCTGGCGTTGATGCTGTTCGGCTGGCGGATGTGGAAGATCTGCGTCGTCCTGGCGTTCGGGCTGATCGGGGCGATCGGCGTGTCGAAACTTGTGGGACCGGGGCAGTCGCAGTTGTTTTATGCAGCCTGCGGTGGAGCAGTGCTGGGGTTGGCCGCGTTTTACCCTGTGAAGTATGCGATTTCGTTGCTGGGCGGACTGCTGGTTTCGGGTGTCGTGTTCCATTACCTTTCTGGAATCAACATCGAGGGATCGACGCTGTGGATGTCGGCGGGCGCGGCCTTGATCGGTGGGACGGCGTTCGCGGCGTTGAATCGCCGCCACGTGGTCATCCTGGTCACTGCGTTTCTAGGGGCGGTGCTGCTGATGTCGGGGATCACCGCCTGGATCATGGCGTTTCCGCCGTTCTTCGGCACGGTTCGCACGCTGGCCTCCGACAGCATGATCGTCGTTCCGTTCCTGCTGCTGGTTCCCACGGTGATGAGTTGCTTCTATCAGGTCGCCGAGGTTCATCGTTTGCAGATCGAGTTGTAGCGGGTCGAGTTGCCGCGAAGAGCGTGCCGTGGCGGCGGATATCGGGTCATTCCAACGCCCGGCTCATCGACCCGGCTTGGCAGGCCCGCGCCCCTGAGTAGAGTACCACGTCTGGATCGTTCACCCTGTTGTCTATCGCGTGAGGATGCGGATTGCTTGGCTGAGCGCTTTGAAAGAATCGGCGTGGACGTGGAGGACTTTCGACTGCCCGTCAAGGACGGGCTTCGAATGGCCGCGGAGCTATCTTTTGGCAGTGTGGAGTTGGCCGCGGTTTCTGGGGAGCTGGCGCCGTCGAATCTCTCTTCCAGCGCGCGAAGGCACGTCGCCAGGTTGGTTGCGGGGTTGGGCTTGCGGTTGTCGGCGCTTCGGGCGGACATTCCCGGCACGCGGTTAACCGATCCGAAAACGGTCCAGGAGCGAGTGGAGCGCACCTGGGAGATCATCGAGCTGGCGGCGGACCTCGGCGTGAGGGTCGTTACCTCCGCCGTCGGGGCGATGACGCACCCCGACAGCGGGGAACCCTCGGCGCCGGCGTGCGAGGCGCTGCGGCGGATCGGCGAAGTCGCGGATGCACGCGGCGTCTCGTTTGCGATTCGACCGAGTTACGACGACGGGGAGCGGATTGCCCGAGTGTTGGAAGAGCTTGGTTGCCCGGCCATCGGCGTGGGGCTGGATCCGGCGGCGATGGTCATGGCGGGCACCAACCCGCTGAAGTTCATCGAGCGATACGCGGCCGACGTGCTTCTGCTGCATGCCCGTGACGCGACGGCGGGTTTCCCCGATCGGCCCGGCCACGAAACGCGACTGGGCGAGGGCGACGTGGACCTCGTGGGATTGCTTGCCGTCCTTGAGGCCGCCGAGTACGCCGGACCGTACGTGATACGACGGAGCGAGACGCCTACGCCGGTGCAGGACATCGTCGCAGCGGGGAAACTGCTTCGTCAGCAAAGGATGTAGGCTTCGCGGCGGCCACGCCTGCCCGGATGAGCAACTGCGCGAGCCGATGCGTCCAGGTGTGTTCTCCACGCAGGCGTTGCAGCGCGGCATGGGCCATCGCGCTTCGACGCGCGGGATCGGACAGAAGCGCCTCCGCTTTCTCGCGGGCCTCGCGCGGCGTGTCGAAGATTTCGACTTCGACGCCAGGCGTGAAGCAGTCGGAAAGTCCCCGGCGGTGGATGTGCAACATGGGTACGCCGGCGGCGGCGATCTCGAACGGCTTGTGCGCGATTCCTTCCTCGTCGCCGGCCTGCGAGACGTTCAGGGCGATGCGACCGTCGGCGTAGGCCGTGGTTTGGTCGTCATGATTGACCCAAGCGGCAGCGCCCAGTCCGACGGAACTCCAATTCGAACCGAAGACGCCCACGCGGAAGTACCTGGCCAGGTAGCGGACGTAGAACGTTCGTTGCCAACGGCCGAACTCCCACAAAGCCTCGATGGCGTCGAAGTAGACGCGGTAGTTGTCTCTCAGCCAGCGTGCCGCCCGGGGATAGGCCGGCTCGATTCTTCGGAAGATGCGATGCGACGCGGTCAGCCATTCGCGTCGGCGGGTGTCGGCCCATTCCCTGCCCAAGGCGGAAAGCTCGGTCAGAAGCTCCCGCGGCGCCTTGGTGGTCCACAACGCGCTCAGCCGGTCGGCGACGCCGATTGAGATCTCGCCCAACATCGCTTCCAGCGGGGGATCGTCTTCACCGAGGAACCGCTCGACGGCGGCATAAGCGTTCGGGGGAGATCCCATCACCGCGACAACGTCATAAGCGGGGGCAATGGCGTGCGCCGGACGCAGCCGGTCGGGGTTCTCCGCAATCGGCAGTCCGAAACAATTGGCCCAGCCGAGGACGTCGTGCAGTTCGTCCGCTGCGAATGCACTCTTGACGAAATGCCGGCAGTTTGGCGATGCCAGCAGCGGTTGGAGCTCCGGAGAAAGGGCGTATTTTTCGCTGGCCCAGTGGGGATGATCGGTCCACCACATGAGATGGGGGATTCCGAGTCGCTCGAAGAAGGATCGCGGCTGCCCATTGGATCCCGTGTCGCAAGGCCACTCGCACAGGCCGTTGAGGGTGTACCCTAGGGCGGCGCGGACGTCGTGATCGCGGAGCGCCTTGGCAAGATTGTCAGGGTCGATTCGCTGTCCCGATTGATGCAGCGCCCAGACCTCGCCGATCTCAATGGTCAACGTTCGGACGCCGAGTCTTGCCGCGGCGTCGCGCATGTCCATCAGGCAATGGCGGGTGAAGTTTCCGGGGTTGATGAGGAGCAGGAGCGTGCCCGGGAAGTTGATGGCGGGCACGTTGCTGTCGCCGGCGGTCGGAGTCTTCATGGCGCCGTTATCGGCGTTTGGGCGCAGCCTCAGCCAGCGTATATGAGGCGCTCGGACGGTCGGCGGCGGCGAGGCTGGTCTCGTCCAGGAAACGCACGTGCGTGCCGACGCGGATCATTCGGGCCAGGCGCAGGGCGTCCCAGTTGGTCAGACGGAAACACCCGTGCGAGCCGGTCTTTCCGATCATTTCCGGCGCCGGGCTTCCGTGGATGCCGTAACCCGGCAGGTTCAATCCGATCCAACAAAGCCCAACTGGGTTCCGCGGACCGGGCGGAATCAGGAGCTTGTTCTCGACGCCCTTGACCTCCGGCCACATTTTCGGATCGAACGTGTAGGCGGGGTTCTCGGTGACGGACACGACGGAGGCGCTGCCGCTGGGCCGCTTCTCGCGGTGCTTGGCGATCGAGCAATGAAAGAGGCCGATGACTTCGTGATTGCGGTCGAGCACGCGGACGGTCTTGTCACCCAGGTTGATCTCCACGAGCGAACCCGATCTGGAAGAAGCGCCTTCTTCGATCGACGGGACGTTGATGACCTCGCCGGGCTGTAAGCCGCCGATTTTCCTTTCGGGATTCAGGGCGGCCAGCAGCGCGCGGGAACAATGGAATCTCTCGGCGATCGCGGCGTCGAGGGACTCGTACGCCAGACGCTTGAGCTTGCTCTTGGCGATCCACTCCTGAGGCGCGGGGCCGACGAGTGCGAGGTCGGAAGCCTGCAACGCGTACGCGGTGACGGCGGCGTCCGGGTTCACTTCGAGAAGATCCTTGGTTCGCGGGTCAAGACGACCGGTGACCGGCAGGCCGTGGACGCGCTGAAACTCCCGTGTGGCAAGTTCGGTTTTTCGCCCGGCGTTCCCGTCAATGATCCCGGGCGACAAACCGATGCGCTCGAGCGCGACCTGCCAGGCAACTTGCAGTCGTAGATCCTGGTCGGGCGGGGCGGGAAACACGGGGTTGGGCGCGACGAAGATCGTTGCGGTCAGCAGTCCGAGAAAACGCGGTCTCAACGACCGAGAATGCGTTGGCATGAGCGACCCTCCGAAGAGCCTCCCTCGGTTATCGGAAGAATGACCCATGCGGGTGAACTCAGCGATTCACGGCCGCGATCGGCGTGCCAGAACTACTCGACCAGGGAGCTTGTCAACGCTGGGAGCAGGGGCGGCCGGTGGCTAGTGGTCCGACTCACCTCAATCTTCGGGTTCGAGCGGGCCTTTTCCAACCCGAAAAATACGTTGCGTTCGAACACTAGGTTGGCACGTCGCGTCGCGAGCGGAGTCCGAACCGAAGGTAAAAGCTAACTGCACCGAGTACTCCGACAAGCCCGGCCAAGCCGAACGCAAGAGGCGGTCCAAAGCCGACGCGGACGCGGTCGCCGAAAATCCATAGGATCGCGCCCAGCGGTGAAGCCCACATCACGGCCAGGCTGCGGACGCTCCAGTAAAGTCCGGCGGCCTGCGTGCGCACGTCGGGGGGAACGAGGTCCGCAATCATGGCCTTGCGGGCGGGTTCCCCGATTTCGCGCATCCCACCGATCGCGAACGCCACGGCGAGTCCCAGCGTCCCGAACGCGTGGCCAAGGACTATTACACTGACGGGAAAGAGCGCGAAGAACAAGAAAGTCAGGTTGATGTACGGTTTCTTGGCAAGGCCTTCGCGGCTGGCGAGCGGTCCTACGACGACGTAGCAGATCATGCTTGTGACCGCCTGGATCGTGAGCAGTCCGGATTGATAGGCGGCGGCGCCGGTATCGTAGTCGCTGGAGAGAATCGGGATGCAGTAAAGAATGATGAACGGGCCGCCCAACCCCTCCGCCCAGCGTGCGGCGATGTCCGCGACCAACAGTCGTCGAAGGTCCGGCGGAAAGCGCCGGAGAAGCTCGCGCGGACGATGAATCGCCGTTCGGGAGTCGCGACTGGCGGTTTTCATATAGCGGAACTGCAGCGCCGCGGCGCCGAGAACGAACGCGACGGCCAACACCGCATCGACCTGGACCCCCCGCGTTCTCCCCAGGATCAAGATGACCGCGCCGCTGATGAGGTAGGCCATGATCCGCGCGACGCGACGGAGGATGTGCTGAAGCGAAAACGCCATCGTTCGGCGATCGGTGGGAAGTGAGTCGCCGACAACGGTGATCGTCGCCGGACCGGCGATGCTGTCCCAGGCGAAGATGAAGGGAATGGCGAGGAAGACGCCGACGGTGGAATTCCAGGTGGCCAGGATCGCCAAGCCAACCAGCGGTAGAACGTTGAAAAGCAAAAGGGAGCGGCGAGTATTGATCCGTCCGGCGATGACGCCGCCGGCGTAGTAGTTGATCGCCTCAAGGGCGTCACGATAAAAACCGTACGCCCCGACCAGCAGTATGGCCATGGCTTCTCGCCCGCCAGCCTCGGCGCGCAAGTCCTTCAGGTACTGCGGAATCAAAGGCGACCAAAGCTCAGTTGCCGCGGTGACAAGAAAGAGCGTCCCCAGAAGTGAGAGGGTCGACGAATTGATCCCAAGCCAGCCACGCAGGGAGCGCGCTGGTCCGAGCGGAATCGGCGCCTCGGACTGGGCCATGCCGTGGAACCTACTGACGGCGCGCCGACGAGGCAAGGTCTAGTGGTCCGACTCACCTAAATCTTCTGGTTCGACGGGTCCGCTCCTCACGGTCGCGGCTCTGATAAAAGGCGGCCGGCCATTTGAACAGAGCCGCGAGCGTGAGCGAGCGTACCTTTTCACCAGCAGGATTCGGCGTGTCGGGTCACTGGCCCGGCTGCGCGGACGATCGGCCCATCGCGGATCAGTCGTGGCCGGCAAGCCCCCAATCGCGACAGGCACACCCCAAGGCACGGTCGGGTTAGTCGCCCGGATCAGCGGAATTCAGTTGCGATGTCCGGTTCGCCGAGGCGTTCAACGAGCGGATTCGCTGGTCGAAGCCGAAATGCACGACGCGCCAGAAACCTCGATCCTTCGCCAGCCAAGCGAGCATCACGACGCGAGCCGCGGGATCGCCGCCGGGATCCGCCAGCTCGATGGCCAGTTCAGATTCCTCGGGCGAATTGGAACCGCTGGATGCCTGCTTGGCGGGTCGTTGGACGAAGCGCCGTTGGGCGTCCTCCGGAGTCTCCGGAAAATCACCGGCGTAGTGCGCCACGGTCGGCGTCCAGTGGTAGACCACGTTGAAGAGGAACTCGTCGCCATCGAGCGAGCTGTGGTTTCGGCGCTTGATTTCATTCGCGGCGCAAACGGAAAACTGGACGTCCAGGGCGGCTTCTCGCTCGACTCGTCCGGCGGCGCGGACGTCGTCGCGGATTGCCCGCAGCGCGACGAACGCGACCTGCTGGGGCGAGGCTTGCTGATCCAGCACCAGCCCATAGTGGGAAGCCGGGCCCACCTGAACGGAACGGACCTTATGGTCGGCGAGGCGTACGTCGCGTTCGCAGCCTGCGGCCAGGGTTACTCCCGCCGCAAAGGCCACAAGCCGGGCCGGACGATTTTTTCGTACGCATGGGGGCTTCATCAGGCGCGGAATGTAGTCGCCATCCCCGCGGATGCCAAGCTCCATGGCCGCGGTCGCTTCCCGCCGCCGCAGCCGAACGGATCGATCGGACTACTTTTCAGCGAGACGAACCGAGTCGCACGCCAGGTGAAATGCTTCGAGGAAGTGTTCGTCGAGAGCGGCTTGGGCGACGCGGAAGGAGACTGCATAGGCCTCGCCGTTCGGCGCAACGGCGGCCCGTACCGCCATGCCGATGGCCGAGTCGATCACCTCGACTCCCAGTTCCCCGGCAAGTTTCTCCGGCGTTTGCGTGGCGGGCGATCCGAAGAGCATCACCGTCCAAGGTACGTCGACGGTCTTGAGCACCAAGTCGCAGGCGCGGGCGGCGGTCAGTGTGGAATGGCCATCGATCCGCCAATAGGCGATCTCCGCGGATGCCCCACCTTGGGCGACGAAATGAAAAACGGCAGCCGATCCGAAGTCGGTACGCAGCAGCCCCGTTGGCTCGAAACGCCTTGGGGGCTGAAAGGAAACGGCCCAGCCGGCCGGGTGGAGTCGATCCTCCAGGCCGCCGCCGGACTTCTCCAACGTCATCACGGCGGCAAGCGATGTGGCGACGGTGAGCAGCACGAGCGCGGAGATCCAGCCCCGGTGCGGAGCGGCGGGCTTTCGGCTGGAATACACTTCAATGGTCATGGGTCGCATCGTACCGCGTTCGCCATGTCGGGCACAGAAGTTGACGTCGTTGCGACCGGCTCCTAGAGTGCATCTGGTGCGGCGGAATATTTGCATTGTTATTGTATATTTGCGATTATTGCGGCAATTCGGTGCTTGACGCGGCTGGCGAGCGTCGGCTTGCATTCCCCTTGCCTTGTTATCGAGGTTGGGCGGCCAGGGTCGTGGCGATATGATCGCTGTAACAGGGCTGCCGGTCGTGCTGCAGCGCTGGTGTGAAAGCGGGGACAAGGTCTGACGTCCGTCGCTGGACGGCTCGGAGTCCGGTGGGGCGCGAAGTCGTGTGGAGGTCGTTGGGTTCGGGGAGATTGGGCCTGTGCAGATACGAGTGACTGGGCGGCACGTCGAGGTGAGCGACGACGTTCGTCGGTACGTGGAAGACAAGGGTGGTCGGTTGTTCCGGTATTACGACCGGATCCACGACATTGAAGTGATCCTCGACCATGAATCGGAGCAGTTTACGGTGGAGATGATCGTTCGCGCGGACCGGAAGCACACGTTCATCAGTAGCGAAACGGGACCGGATACGTTCGCGCTGATCGACATGATCACCGACAAGCTCGAGCGGCAGTTGACCAAGCACAAAGAGCGGAACCGCAATCATAAGGGAGGGTCAGCGGCCGACGGAGGCGGGGAGACTTGATCACCGGACGGTACGGCGAACCGGGCGCATGGGACCGCGCCGGGGTCGCTGTTTCGGCGGGCTTGCATAACGTTTCTTTCTCGATGCCGTCAGGCGCAGCGGCCCGCGCGCGGACCATTAGGATAGTGGTGTAGCCAAAGAATGATGAAGCTCTCTGAATTGGTTCACGGGCCTTCGATCGTGCCGGAGCTGACCTCGACGGATCGGAAGGGGGTCATCCGTGAGCTAATTCAATCGCTTACGGACCACGGGCAAATCCCGCCGGAGCACTCCGAGGCCGTCGCCAAGGCGGCGATTGCGCGTGAGAGCCAGGGGAGCACGGGGTTCGGAAAGGGCGTTGCCGTTCCACACGTTAAACACGCGTGCCTGCCGAAGATGATCGCGACGATCGGTCGATCGAGTCACGGCGTGGATTTCGCGGCGCTGGACCGGGCTCCGGTGTACACGGTCTTCATGCTTCTTAGTCCCGCAGACCGCCCGGAGGACCATTTGGCGGCGATGGAGCGAATTTTCCGGTATCTGCAGCGGGAGAGTTTTCGTCGGTTCCTGCGTCAGGCGGATACTCAGGAGGCGGTCTTGGAGTTGTTGCGGGAGGCAGACGAATCACAAGGGGAGTGAGGCTTGCGGGTGGTTTCGGCGGACTTTTCCGCCGAACGCGATCGGTCAGAACGTCGTTTCGCGCCTGGTCATTGCCTGCCCTGCGGATCGTTCAGTTGCCTGATCGTGCCGCGGTTCAAGGGGAACGGCACGTCCGGACCGCGAGGTTCAGGTTCAACGACGCCCGAGTCGTGCGACCGAATGTTCATCGGTGCCGGTGGATCCAGGGGTATGGAGGACCAGAAGCCGTTGACGGATGCGAACGTTCATGCCGCGCGCGATGCGAGAATAGAGAACCGCGAAGGACTGCACGCCCGGCCGGTGATGCGTTTTGTGGACTTGGCGCAGCGCTTCCGCGCCAAGGTGACGGTGGCCAACGTGACGCGCCGGGCCGAACAGGTCGATGGCAAGAGCGCCATGCAAATGATGCTTCTGGAGGCGACGCAGGGAAACATCTTGAGGATCGAAGCGGCGGGCGACGACGCGGCCGCGGCGGTCGACGCGCTGGCGAGGCTGGTGAAATCGGGTTTTGCCGCCGACGGGCCGGGTGCGGGGAATCCGTCCGAGGACGGCGTACAGAATGCGTAACCGACCCCGCCTGGCGCGGCGCGCGGCTCCCAGCCGGTGCTTCGATCGACAGGATGGCGGCGCCACCAGGAGTTAAGAGGCTTTCCCGCGATGTTGAGATCGATCTGAGTTGTAGGAGCGATGGCGCGGGGACAACCTGCGACGCGTGGGAATCGACGATGGAACGTCCGATGGAAATCCTACGCGGCATTTCGGTCGCCCCCGGGGTAGCGATCGGGGAGGCGGTGGTTCTGGAAGCCGAGGACGTTCGCATTCCATCGCGAACGGTCGCCAAGGCGGACGTTGCGGCCGAGCTGCGGACGCTGGAATCCGCCTTCAAGAAGTCCATCCACGAACTGGTAAAGCAAGCCGAATGGCTCCGCACTCAGCTTGGTCCGGACGCCGCGAGCGTGTTCCAGTGGCACATTGGCGTGCTTAAGGAGGAACGTCTGCGCGAGGGCATCGCCCAGATGGTCCGCGAGCAAAGCGCCTCGGCCGCATACGCCGCGAGCACGGTGATGCGCAACTATCAACGGCGGTTTCAGCAGATGACGGATCCGCTGCTGATTGAACGAACGCGCGACGTGCAGGATATCGAACGGCGACTGCTTCGGAACATCCTCGGAGAATCGCGAGAGGATCTTCGGCATTTGACCAAGCCGGCGATCCTGATCGCGCATGACCTGACGCCGACGCAGACGGCGCATCTCGCGGAGACCAAAGTCATCGGCGTGGCGTTGGACGCGGGAGCGGCGACGTCGCACACCGCCATTTTGCTCCGATCCTGGGGAAAACCCGGGGTCATCGGGCTGAACGACGTGTCGACGCGAGTGAGCGGCGGTGACGTGGTGATCATCGACGGGACGCATCAACTGGTCATCGCCAGCCCCAACGAGGCGACGCTGGAGGAGTACCGCGAGCGCGAGCGGGCGTTTGTTCGGTTCGCGGACGAGTTGGCGGAGCTGAATGACCTTCCGGCGATCACCAAGGACGGGCATCGGGTTCATCTTTACAGCAACATCGAGTTTCCGCCCGAGGCGGCGGCAGGAGTGGCCAAGGGCGCGGATGGAATCGGGCTGTACCGAACGGAGTTTCTGTTCCTGCGGCCCGAGGGCGCCCCATCGGAGGATGAGCAATACGAAGCCTATCGCACGGCGATCGAGGGGGCCGGCGGGCGACCGGTGACCATCCGCACATTCGACCTTGGGGCGGACAAGTACACCCAGCAACGGCGCTATGAGCAGGAGCGGAACCCGATGCTGGGTCTCCGATCGATCCGCTACAGCCTGCAAAACCTGGACATGTTCAAGGTCCAGCTTCGGGCGATCCTGCGTGCGGCCGGCCACGGCGACGTCCGGGTGATGTTTCCGTTGATCAACAGCCTATTGGAGTTCCGGCAGGCCAAGATGACGGTCCACGACGCCCGGGAGGATCTGGAGGATGCCGGGATTTCGGTTCCGGCAACCGTTCCGGTCGGGATGATGCTGGAGACCCCCGCGGCGGCCTTGCAGGTCAAGGAGTTCTGTCGAGAAGTGGACTTTATCAGCATTGGGACCAACGACTTGATTCAATACCTCCTGGCGGTGGACCGGGGGAACGAGCAGGTCTCCCAGCTGTACACCCCGTCGCACCCGGCCGTGCTGCGGGCCTTGCGCGACGTGGTCCGGGCATGTACACAGGCGGGGGTTGAGTGTAGTCTATGCGGCGAAATGGCTGGTTCGCCGCTGTATACCATGTTCCTGCTGGGGATCGGGTTGCGGACATTCTCGATGGCGCCGGCCAATATTGCGGAAGTGAAGAAATTGATCCGGCTGGTCGGCATCGGACAGGCCCAGCGCGTGGCGCGCAAGGCGTTGGGTTTCGAGACCGACCGGCAGGTGACCAATTACCTGAGGGACGAGATACGCAAGATGCTTCCTGAGGATCCGATCTGACGGGGACGACGCGGGTCTTTGGAAGGCATGCAGGGGTGTCACAGCGTCCGCCGCAGGGCGACAGGGAAGCGCGCGGACGATGGACGACACGCGGAGGAATGAGACATCGGGCGAGTCGCCGCGGCATCGATGGATGCTGACGTTCAGTATCGCGGGTGATCTACGGTTCATCTCCCATCACGATACGCTGCGACTGTTTCAGCGGGCGCTGGCCCGCGCGGCTTTGCCCGTACGGCACTCGGAAGGGTTCAACCCGCATCCGCGGATGACCCTGCCGTTGCCGCGTCCGGTCGGCATCGCCTCGGACGCCGAGGCGGTGATCGTGGAGTTCGACCAATCGGTCGCGCCCGACGATCTTCTGCAACGCCTCCAACGTCACACCCCGGCGGACCTCAACTTGTTCGGCGTACGTCGTCTGGCCGTCGGGGAGCACCCTCGGCCGAACACGGTGCGATATCGCATCGATCCGGCGGAGACGCTGATTCCTGATTTGGCCGAGCGAGCTTGCCGATTGCTGGCATCCAGCGTCGTCCCCGTGGAACGAACGAACCCTAAGAAGAGGGGCGCTGTGGAGGTCGTGGATATACGCCCGTATCTGGTGGACATCCAGACGGACGATCAAGCCGCGGTCATCACGCTCCGCGTGACCGGGGCGGGTACAGCCAAACCCGCCGAGGTCGCGAGCTTTCTGGGGCATCCGCCCGGACCGATGAACCATCGGATCCGGCGACTGGAGATCCAATGGGAATAGAACCATCTACCGGCGAGTCCTCGACGGAACGCCAAGACCGCGACCCAGGCACGCCGAAGCGAAAGCGAGCCCGGCGTCCCGCCCGACGGTCGCCGCGCGCCGGGGCGGCGATCTCCGACGCGACGTCAGAGTTGACGGCCGTCGAATCGACTTCCGCGCCGGTAGCGACTAGCGCTGAACAAGTTGACGTGTCGGAGTTGGCCGCCTTGACTGTCGGCGCGCCTTCCGGATCGACGGGTACCGCCGACGAGGCTAAACGCCGTCCGCTGCGGCGGCGTCGCGGACGGCGCAAGAGCGAACCTGCCGTGGGTGGCGCGTTGCAAGCCGATCCGTCCTCGCCGGATGCAGCGGAAGCGGAGGAGCCGGCGGCGCCAGACTCGACGGAAACCGCCGAGGAACTTAGCCGCGACGGTGCAGAACCTGTGGTTGCTTCCCCGTCGACAGCGCGGGGTGAGCCCGGCACTTCCAAACCACCGCGCAGGCGTCGCGGGCGTCGTCGGCGCTCGCCGGCCGATTCGCCGCCGGCCGCGGTCACGTCGGCGCTGCCTTCCGCTCCTGCGAGGGCGTTGCCGGTCGAGGAGGACAACGATTTCGGCGTCGATCTAGACATGCTGGACCTGGACGCCCCGCTGCTTGCCGGTCCGGCGATGTCGCCCAATGAATCGATGGTTGGATCGGGGGCGCGGTCGGCGGCGGGATCCTCCGCGCCGACGGAAGCCCTCGTTGGCCCAGGGGTGACGGCGTTTTCCGGGCGACGTCGCTATGGCGCCGATGCGGGCAAGGATAACCACGTTGGCTCGGGTCGGGAGATGATCATCAACGTTTCGCCCGGTCTGGAGTGCCGCATCTCCTTGTTGCAGGGCGGGCGGTTGGAAGAGCTGTTCATCGAGCGTCAAACGGCGCAGTCGAACGTCGGAAACATCTACAAAGCGCGGGTGACGAACGTGGAGCCAAGCATCCAGGCGGCGTTCGTGGACTTCGGGCGGCAAAAGAACGGCTTCCTGCACATTTCGGACGTTCAGCCGCAGTATTTTCCGAATCACGCCGGCGGAGCGGAAGACGTAGGGCGAAAGATTCCACGTCATCATCGTCCGCCGATCCAGAAATGTTTCCGTCGCGGGCAAGAGGTGATTGTTCAGATTACGAAGGAGGGCGTGGGCACGAAGGGTCCGACGCTGACGTCGTACCTGTCGATCCCCGGTCGGTACCTGGTGATGATGCCGGGAATGAGTCATCACGGGGTGTCTCGTAAGATCGAGGACGAGGCGTCGCGGCGCGAGATGCGGGATTTGTTGGCGGAACTGGAGCTTCCCAAGGGAATGGGATTCATCCTGAGGACCGCGGGGCTAGATCGCGGCAAGCGTGATCTGCAGCGCGATCTGACGTATCTGACGCGGTTGTGGAAGACGGTCGCCGAGCGGATCCGGACCCTGAAGGCGCCGTGCGAGTTGTACCGCGAATCGGATCTGGTCACGCGGACGCTGCGCGACGTGTACACCAGCGACGTGGATCGGATCGTGGTGGACGACCCGGCGACGGCGCGGAAGGCCGATGAGTTCCTCAAGATCGCCCAACCCAGAACGAAGGCGGTCATCGAGTACTACGACCGCCGCGAACCGCTCTTCCACCACTTGGGGATCGAGGCGGAGATCGAACGGATCAACATGCGGCACGTACCGTTGGCTTCAGGCGGGTCGCTGGTGATCGACTCCACCGAGGCCATGGTGGCCATCGACGTGAACAGCGGACGGTTCCGAACGCCGGACGACGCGGAGGAAACGGCGTTGCAGATCAACCTGGAGGCTGCCGAAGAGATCGCGCGGCAGCTTCGCCTTCGTGACCTGGGCGGCCTGATCGTGTGCGACTTCATTGACATGCGGTTTGATCGCAACAAGAGGAAGGTGGAGGGTTCGTTGCGGGACGCCCTGAAGAAACACAAGGAACGAGCGCGGACGCTGCGAATGAGCGCCTTCGGGCTGATTGAGATGACCCGCCAGCGGCAGGGACCGTCGATCCAGCGCAACCTGTACACGGATTGTGCGCATTGTCACGGGTCGGGACATGTGAAGATGTCGGACACGGTTATGCTCGACGCGATGCGCTTGATCCAATTGGCCGCCCACCACGAGGAGGTGCATCGGATATCCGTTGCGGTGGCGCCGGCGATCGCGTACCAGCTCCTCAACAGCAAGCGCGATTTGCTGCACCAGATCGAGGTGGAAACGAACAAGCTGATCGTCGTCCGCGGCGACGAGGGGTTCACCAGCGACCAACTGCAAGTGCAATGCGAAGACGCGCGAGGGCGCGAGATCTCGATCGGGACCGGGTCGCTGAGCACACCGACGTCGCGGCCGGGGTAGCCTGTTGGTCGACCGACGTGCGATCATCTCGCCGCGCCGGCGGCGCGAATCCAGGCAACCGAGAGATCGCCAAATTGGGCGATGCGGCGCGTCGAACAAGGGTCTTTGTCCGGATGGGCCGTGCTGGATCGCACTTTCTGCGGTTGCCGTAGCCGGGTACGATTCAGGCCGACTTGGGTAGGGCGCTGGGGTCGGGGTGAGTAGGGCCGGTGGTGCGCATCCAAGGGGATCTCCACTCGTGAGCGTGTCTCAACGGAACACGAAGCTCGAAGCCGAGCTGAGGGCGATGCTTGGGAAGAAGTTCCCGGGCGTCGAGATTTCCTTTGGCCCCAGCGATCGCTGGAAGCGCAATTGTGTCACCTTTCGCTGGAAAGGATTCGCGGACCTGCTTCCGGAGGAGCGATTTCAGCGTCTTGCGACCGAAATCTCGGAGGAGTTCCGCGAAGCCAAAATGAAGGGCTGTGTCTGGCTGGAGCTGGCGCCCGACGAGACCGTAGATCAATTCCTCAAACTGCCTCGAAGTGAGGACGTCGCCGGCCGAGAGCCTCGCGTCGCGGCGGAGTTGGAAAGGGTGGAATTCTTCGCCGCGATGAAGAAGGCGATGGGAGCGAATCCGAAGAAGAAATGCGGCGGTGATTTTTCGCTGTCGATGCGGATTCTAGACGACAAGAAGCTCTCAACGACCATGGCCCGCGACGCAAAGCTGCTGTTCATCCGGCATGGTGCGTACTGCGATTGTCAGGTTCTGGAAAGCGTGGCCGCGGAGCTTGCCGACCACGATGCGTAGCGGTCGCGGTTCGCCCGGATGATCCCTTCGACGAATGCATAGCCCTTCGAAATTCCACTTTCGCGTCGTTCATCGAGATCGGACGGCCAGGGTCGGTGTCTTACAAACTCCGCACGGGGTGGTCGAGACACCGGCGTTCATGCCGGTGGGGACAGCCGGTTCGGTCAAAGGCGTGACGCCGCCGCAGCTCCGAATGACGGGGACGCAGATGATCCTGGCCAATACGTACCATCTTCAGCTTCGCCCGACGGCGGAGGTGGTGCGCGACCTGGGTGGGCTGCATCGGTTCATGGGCTGGGACGGCCCGATCCTCACCGACAGCGGGGGCTATCAGGTGTTCTCGTTGGCGGGGATCAATCGGATCGACGACGAAGGGGTCGAGTTCCGCTCGCACGTTGATGGGGCCATGCTTCGACTGGACGCATCGACCGCGATTGACATCCAAAACAAACTCGGCGCCGACGTGATCATGGCCTTCGACGAGTGCCCTCCGCTTCCGTCTCGCCGCGAGGCGTTGGAAAGGGCTGTCAACCGAACCATCCGCTGGGCGCAACTTTCCAAGGACGCACACCGGCGCGAGGATCAGGCGCTGTTCGGGATCGTGCAGGGGGGGTTGGACCTGGATCTGCGGGCGCGGTGCGCGGCGGAGCTGACGGCGATCGGGTTCGATGGGTACGCGGTCGGCGGGCTTTCCGTCGGGGAAACGCATGAGGAGATGGCCGGCATTCTGCCGGTGGTGACGGGCACGTTGCCCCAGGACAGGCCGCGGTACCTGATGGGCGTCGGGACACCGCGTGATCTACTTGCGGCGGTCACCGCGGGGGTGGACATGTTCGACTGCGTCCTGCCGACGCGCAACGGGCGGAACAGCCAGGCGTTCACGGCCGCGGGGTTGTTGCGGATGCGGAACGAACGGCATCGTCTGGACGATCGGCCATTGGAGGACGGTTGCGACTGTGAGGCCTGCGGGCGGTTCAGTCGCGGTTACGTCCGGCACCTCTTTCTCAGCGGCGAGATGCTCGGACCGACCCTGACGTCGATTCACAATCTGCGGTTCTTTCAGCGATTCATGTCCCGGATTCGGGAGTTGATTTCCGAAGGAAACTTGTCGAGAATCCCGGTCGAGTTCCCGATCGCCGGGATGGCGAGGATCGACACGGACGACGAGGCTGCGATATGAACAGTTGGACGACCGTTTTAGGACAATCGACGCAGCCCGGCGGGTCTTCGCCTGCGGCGAGTTTTTTCCCGATCGCCCTGATGTTGGCGTTCGTGGTCTTCATGCTCCTGACCTCGCGAAGCCAGCGGCGGCGCGAGCAGCGGGACCGCGACTCCATGCAGGGGCGTTTGGCCAAGAATCACCGGGTTCTCACCGTCGGAGGGATCATCGGCACGGTGATGTCGGTCAAGGACGACGAGGTCGTGCTTAAGGTTGACGAAACGACGAACACAAAGATGACTTTCCTGCGAAGCAGCATCCAGCGAATTTTCGACGAGCCAAGCGTTCCAGCGAAGTCGTAATCAGCCAATTACACCTGCGGCAACTCTTTTCGTGCAGGATTCGACGGATTTTCGCGTCCGATCGGTCCGAACTTGTGTATAGACAAAAGGCGACCCCCCTAGATCCGTGCTTGCCAAGGGGGAGGGGGCTGCGGCTGAGTCCGCTGACCCCGTTGCGCCGATGGGATTGTCGCCGGCGATGACACGATGCTGACGCGCTGGATTCGACCGACGATTGTTCTGCTTGCGGCTGCGTGCGGCGTGGGGCTGACGTTCGTCGTGACCCGCAACGCCGAACTTCGACGCCTCAACGCTGAGGTCCAGCGGCTGGAGCAGGACAAGAAGCAACTCGCGGAGTTTGCCGAGCGGCTGGGCGCATCGCGGCGGGTGGCCCAGGTCGAAGTCGTGAATCAACGGTCCCGTCCCGACGGGACGGTCATGAGTGTCATGTTGTGGCACGAAGTCGCCGCGGACGGAAGCCTGGGCCAGCCGCAGTACGTGGAGACCAGCGGAGGGTTGGTCTATTTCGAGGCGGCCGTGGTCAAGTTCCAGACGCAACTGGTGGGCGCCGGCGATGTCGCGCGGGGGACGAGTTTGGCGCTGTTCCGTCGCATCTTCGGTGAATGTCAGACGCCATCCTCGGCGGCTGAACTCGATCGAACGACCTTAGCGTCCGCGAAGCCGGGGACCGATCGTCCGACCCTGGAACCGAGGCTGTGGGAGATCTTCTGGCAACTGATGGACGACCCGGCGCTCGCCGAGCAGTACGGGGTGCGGGTGGCGCAGGTCGAGGCGCCGGCGGTCGTCGTCCATACGGGACAGGTCTTTGAGGTCACGCTTGATGCAGCGGGCGGGTTGAACGTTCGCCTGCTGGGTCGGCGACAGAATTCTCGACCAGCGGCTGCAGAGATTGCGTTCTGGCGACCCTAGAAGGCGATCGAGAAGGCCGATCCGTGCGGCGAGCGTAAGCAGGTGGTTCCCCGAACATTCGGGCGAAGGCGTGAAAAACCACTCCCTCACGGTCGCGGCGCTGATCAAACAACGGCTTTTCAAACGCGCTCCTCAAACATGGATTCGGTGTCCTTCCGGACCGTCCACGTCTTCGATGGCGCGGTTACAATGCGCGCATGAGCGATCCATCGGCCGGAGGCATTTCAGCCCAGATGTCGTTTCAGTCGGGTGAGGCGTACGCGCGGTCGCTGGACGCCGCGGATCCGTTGGCCGGGTTCCGCGAGCGGTTCCACATTCCGCGCGGAGAGGATGGCCGGGAAGTGGTTTACTTCGCGGGCAATTCGTTGGGTCTGCAACCCAAGTCCGTTCGGGCGGTCATCGAGCAGGAACTATCCGACTGGGCGGCGCGGGGTGTGGAGGGTCATTTTCGCGGGAAGAACCCCTGGTACTCGTATCACGAGACGTGTCGTCAGTCGGGCGCGAGGCTCGTTGGGGCGAATCCCGGCGAAGTCGTGACCATGAACAGTCTGACGGTCAATCTGCACCTGATGATGGTCAGCTTTTATCGTCCGACGCCGGCGCGATACAAGATTCTCATCGAGGATCCGTGTTTTCCCTCGGACATTTACGCAGTCAAAACACAGCTTCGGCATCATGGGCATGACCCGGCTGAGGCGCTGGTCGTGGTCCGCCCGCGCGATGGGGAGCACGTAATCCACCCGGAAAGATTCGACGAGGTGCTGGCTCGCGAAGGGGAGCGGATCGCGCTGGTGCTTGTGGGCGGGGTGAACTTCGTGACCGGGCAGGCGTTCGATCTGGAGCGCATCACGCAGGCTGGACACCGGGCCGGGTGCGTCGTCGGGTTCGATCTGGCACACGCGACCGGCAATCTGCGGCTACGGCTTCACGATTGGAACGTCGATTTTGCAGTGTGGTGCAACTACAAGTACCTCAACAGCGGACCAGGCGCGGTGGCCGGTTGCTTCGTCCACGAGCGACATGGCGACAATGCGAGTCTGCCGCGCTTCGGTGGATGGTGGGGCAACGATCCTGCGACGCGATTCAAGATGCAATTGATCGACGACTTCGCGCCGCGCTGCGGAGCTGAGGGGTGGCAGATCAGCAATCCGCCGATTCTTGCGCTGGCGCCGGTGAAGGCGTCGTATGACATTTTCGACGAAGTCGGCATGGAGGCGCTTCGCGCGAAGTCCTTGCGACTGACGGGCTACCTGGAGTACCTCGTGGATTCGCTTCGTTCGAGCCGAATTACGATCATCACCCCGCGCGACCCGGTCCGGCGAGGATGCCAACTGTCGTTAAACGTCGAGAGTCGGGCGAAGGCGTTATTGCACGCGCTCGAAGGTCACGGGGTGGTGTGCGATTTCCGCGAACCGAACGTGATCCGCGTCGCGCCGGTTCCGCTGTACAACACGTTCCATGACGCTTGGCGGTTTGCGGAAGCCTTGCGGGCGTGTCTGTCCGATGAGACCCGCGATCGGGCCGCTCCCTGACGGTCGCGGTACGGATAGGGGAAGAAACACCGTCCGCTCCCTGACGGTCGCGGCTCTGACAAGAGGCGGCGGACCGCATGGGTCGAGCCGCGAGCGTGAGCGAGTGTGTCGCTTGGCAGCCGTCTAACAAACCGAGTTGGACCACTATGATCTCGTCGGAACGTGCGTAAACCGGCGTCCGCATTCGGGACACATGCCGGAGACGTTGCCCGTTAGATCGTACCCACATGGACATCGACCCAATGCGGTCGGGCGGTCAATCCACCTGAGCGCGGCAGTTGCTCCCAGCGCCGCGCCGGCGGGCGTCAACAGCACGGCGGTGATCGGGAGGACGATTCCGTACCCCAAGCCCAACGCAATGCCGAGAGACGGATCAAACCAGGCGAGTCCTCGAAAGAAGAAGGTGCTTGCGGCGTACGCGACGAGAAATCCGCCGCCTCCCCCGACAACAACTCCCAGGAAGAAAAAAGCCGCTTTACGGAACACGTTCGTACCTAGCTGAAGCGCCGCGTCCGGGACACGCGCCGGAGGCTTTGGCGGTGGTTCGTACCCACGTCAAAGCCATTGGCCGCGACCGGAACGCTACGCCTCGATGCCGTTTCTAGCATCACGACATTCATTACGCTAAACTCGGAACAGTATGCCGGGAACCCGAGATAAAGTCATCGTCGCGATGAGCGGCGGCGTGGATTCGAGCGTGGCCGCGTGCCTGTTAGTCGAGCAGGGGTACGAGGTCATGGGATTTTTCATGCGCGTCGGGGCAGCCGACTCCCCGGCGAATGCCGATCGGAGCCGCGACCGTGAGGGAGCGGACCACTCTACCGATGCGTCGGGCATGATCGCCGGCGGCGAGGCGTTTCGCGTACCCGCCGCGCGGTCCGTCAGCGAGGCGTCGCGCGGGCTGACCCTTGACACTTCGCGTCAAGGGGAGCAGCCCGCGGCTCGGGACAACGTAGTGCCCACGGATGGGGAAAACGTAGGGCGGGCTATGCCCGCCTTCGCGCACTCTGACTCCCTGCCGACACCCAATCTCACGCTGCCGGTTCGACAACATCAGGGTTGTTGCAGCGCCAGCGACGCGGCGGACGCGAGGTTCGTCGCGGGGATGCTGGGCATCCCATTCTACGCGTTGAACTTCGAGGCCGACTTCGACCGCATCATCGACTACTTCGCCGACGAGTACGTTCGCGGGCGAACGCCGAATCCCTGCGTCGTCTGCAACGACAAGCTCAAGTTCGGCAAGCTGCTCGACTACGCCGACGCCGTCGGCGCGAAGTACATCGCCACGGGACACTATGCACAAATCGGGCGGCAGAATGTAGCGAGCGATCAGACTCTCACCCCGGCCCTCTCCCTGGAAGGGAGAGGGGGAACGGTGCGCAATCCGACGCTCTCTGTCGAAAGGAGAGGGCGACAAGCGAACATGCTGGGCGGCAAACCGGTGCTCATGCGGGGCCGGGACCGCAAGAAAGATCAATCGTACGTCCTGTTCGGACTGCGGCGGGAAGTTTTGGACCGCGTCAAGTTTCCGATCGGCCATTTGACCAAGGACGAGGTGCGCTCGATCGCGGCCAAGCACCACCTTCCCAACCGCGACAAGCCGGACTCCGTGGAGATCTGCTTCGTGCCCGATCGGGACTACGCCCGCGTGGTGCGCGAGCGGCATCCACGGGCCTTCGCGCCGGGCGAGGTCGTCGATGCCGATGGAAGCGTCATCGGACGTCACGACGGGGTCGCCAACTTCACCGTCGGGCAGCGGCGAGGATTGCGGATCGCCGCTGGCAAGCCGATCTACGTGACGCAGCTCGAACCCGCGGCCAATCGCGTGGTGATGGGCGATCGCGATGCGTTGCTCGCCCTCGAACTTGTCGCCGATCGGGTGAACCTTCTGGTGGATGGTCTCGGCGAGGTGTTTCGCGCGGAGGTCAAGATTCGCTACCTCCACAATGCCGCGCCGGCGACGGTGCATCGTCTCGCGGGCGACCGCGTGCGCGTGTACTTTGAGGAGCCGCAGCGCGCGATTGCGCCGGGGCAGGCGGTCGTCTTCTACGACGGCGAAGTAGTGCTCGGCGGGGGATGGATTGAAGGGTAGGGCGAATGGTGAATGCGGAATGCTGAACGTTGAAGGAGGAAAGAAAAAAGGACCAACACCCCGGGCGCTTGGAATCGTTGACCCCAAGGCGCGTAGTTGAGCCGCGGCAATGTGCCGGCGCAATAGGCTTTTGGATCCCAAGGAGACAGCCGACCGCCTCATGGGCGTCCTCGGCGCGACCGGATGCGCGGATCGGGTGCGATGACGGATGCCGAAACTTCCAAGCCACTGCTGTTGCTTCACGCCGGGGCATTGGGCGACTGCGTGCTGGCAATTCATTTTGCCCGGGCGGTCAAGGCCGCCGTCGGTGCAGAGCGCGTCGTCCTGGCGGCTCGGTCGCCGATTGCGCGGTGGGCGGCGAAACGGGGTCTGATTGACGATTGCCGTGACCTGGACGTGATCGGCATGCGTCACTTTTTCCTGGATCAGCCCGACCCGCCCGAAGACGTTCTGGCGTTTTTTCGCGGCTTCGGGTGGATTGTCAGCCTCCTCGGCGGACCGGATGAACTCATCCACCGCAACCTTCGCGCGATCACTGGCCAAGCCTTCTTCTGTATTGATCCTCGACCGGCGGAGCGATCGGCGACGGCTCCCGCCCACATCACGCGGCAATGGGTGGACCGCCTCGCGCTGCCAATGGGCACGGACTGCGCCTCAGCCGTGACTTGACACCTTGACACCGCTAAGATCGACGGGGCGTTGTTCCCGAACCCGGGTGGATCCAGGCAAGGGCGGTAGGCTATTCGCGGAGGCTTCAGTGCACCGAAGACGACGAGGTTTTACACTGGTTGAACTCATCACGGTCATGGCCATCCTGGCCCTGCTGATCGGCCTTTTGGTTCCATCGCTGTCGCGTTCGCGCCGGCAGGCCAAGGCCCACGTCTGCCTGTCGAAGCTGAAGGACCTGGGCAGCGCCTTTACGATATACCTCACCGAAAACCGCGACGCCTTCCCACCGCACCGCCTGAAGACGCTCTCCCCCGAGTCTACGGAGGTTTACGTCAACGAATACGACAACAAAGCGCCCCGCTGGCAGTGGTTCCTGAAGCTGGGCATGGGACCGGTGATTGACCCGAAACCCTTCCGGCGACTGGGCAGGCCCTGGGGCGACGGCGACCTGGGACAGTCGGGTAGCAACATTTCGCTGACCATGACCAACGAGACGTTCGTCTGCCCGGCGCTGGACGATCCGCAGTTCTCCCACGACGTTCGCAATGGCGCCTACGGGTACAACTATCAATATCTTGGAAACGCTCGCCAGGATACGGACCCGAAGCGCTGGGACAACTTCGCGGTGAGCCTGCATCGCATCAAGGCGACGGCAGGAACCGTCCTGCTTGGGGACAGCCGCGGCGCCGACAAGAAACACGGTCTGCATTCCTACACGCTGGATCCGCCGAGGCTGGGCATCGAGGTCAACGCCAAGCAGTTTGGTCCCGATCCGGATCATGTGCCCGACGGACAGGATCCCACGGAGTTCGCCTTCTCGCCCATGGAACCGCGGCACGACGACAAGGGCAACGTGGTGTTCGTGGACGGACACGCCTCAGCCATGACGCTGCACGAATTGGGCTATCACTTCCTTGATCAGATGCATTTCGTTCCCATTCACAACTCCGAAGGCGTGGCTGTGCCCGACGGCCTGGGCGGCTCGCAACTGTTCACCAATCGCCTGTGGACG
>JBBTCJ010000052.1:0-35481 GCA_038043285.1 Planctomycetota bacterium
GCTATATTCCTCGGCCCCTTACGGGGCCACAAAAGATCCCGCCGGAAGTGTCACGAACCCGGAGCGTTGTCGGCAGGGTTGGTGGGGGGATTGCAGCGACGGGGGAGGGCAGTAGAATACGGTGCTCGGCTCCGGCAACACGCTTGGTGCGTTGGAGCCGTTGCGTTACGATCGGAATCGCCAGGCGGAGAGGTAAAGGACGGTCGAACCATGCCGAAGCTGAAGGGACACAAGGGACTCAAGAAGCGCGTCCGCATTACGGCCACGGGTAAGGTGAAGTACAAGGCGCCCAACACGGGCCACCTGATGAGCGGTAAGAGCGGGAATCGCAAGCGTCGTCTGCGTAGCCGCGCAGTCCTCAAGGGGACCGTTCGCAAGGCGATCGTCAATGCGGTGCGACACGCGTAGTGAACATGCAGGTCTTCGGCCCGCGCTTCGGTCTCCGAGGGCGGTGAGGCTTGTAGAACATCGGGAGTCATTAAGCCATGAGTCGAGCGACATACGGGGCTGCCCGTCATCGAAAGAAAGTACGTACGCTCCGCAAGGTGCGAGGCTTCCGCGGTCCGGCGGGAAACCAATGGCGTCTTGCTCAGGAAACGCTGGTTCGTGCGCAGCGCACCGCGTTTCGCGATCGACGTCGGCGGAAGCGGGAGTTTCGGGCGCTTTGGATCACGCGGCTTACAGCCGCTTGCCGAATGCGCGGGATTGCCTACAGCCGGTTTATCTACGGCTTGGCGGAAGCCAACGTACAAATCAATCGCAAGATGCTCAGCGAAATCGCGATTGCGTCGCCGACCGACTTTGACGCGATTGTGGACATCGCGAAGAAACACCTGGACAAGTCCGTGGCGGCCTGATCGTGGTTCAGATTGAACGGCCCAAGTCCTTTTCTTGTCAGAGCCGCGGTCGTGAGAGAGGGAAGGTCGAGATTTCGATTCCCCGCATTTTGGCCATTCAGAAGCATCAGACGAATTGGCACCAAGAGATATCGCGCGGGCGTTAAGCCGGCGGCTCGGCGTCGCTCAATGCCGGCGCTTCACGGCTTCTTGGCAAGTTCTTCGTAATACTGCTCGACAAGCCGGCGGTAGCGCTTCGGAAAGCTCTCGCGAAGTGCTTGCAGGACACGCTCTCGCTCCGCGGGGGGCATGGCGCCCCAGGTTTCACCGGGATTAACGCGACGCCCGGAACGGAGCATACCCGGTTCCGGGTTGCCACTGGGAAGCGACGAATCCTGCATCGGGGATTGCGGAGCTTGGCCGCTCTTGCTCTGACCCCCGCTCGATCCACTGGAGCCGCTGCTGCACGCGTTTTTCTCCCGATCCTCCGCCTCCTTGATCATCTTGTCCAACAGTTCGAGGACGCGTTGCTGTCGTTGTTGGACGGTTTCTCCCGCGTCGGCGTTCTTTAAGCGCCGTCCGGAGTATTGCATCAAGTCGACCACTTCACCCATCATCTCCGGCTCGCGGTTGGAAAGCTCAAGCAGGATCTGCCGGGCGGAAAGCGCCAACCGCGACGGAGCATCGGGGAAATCAGCCAGAAAAGCGCGCAACGCGTGATCCGCTTCCTCGAATCGCAGGTCTCCCAGCAGGCAGTAGCCGCGCAGAAAGCCCATCTCGGGAGCGAAATACGAATAGGCGGCCAGCCGCGCGCCGCCGTCACCGCTGAGTTCGCCGATCCTTTCGGCGGCTTCGATCAAGCGGTCAAGCCCCACGAGCGCTTTGATTTCGTACGCCGCCGCGTTGACCGCGACGAAGGGGTTGGCGTCGTGCGACAAACTTTCCATCCGTTGGGCACATGCGAGGTGATCGTCGGCGTCGTAGGCGTCGAGTCCTTCCCGGAACGGCGTGGAAAAGACGGCCAGGCCTTGCGCGAGGAACTCTTCGGGATCGCAATCGCGACAGGCGCTCCACTGGGTGCGGAGGAGTTCGGCCGCTTCGGCGGGAACCTTGGTGTCAACGCTGACCGCGGTCACGAACCGGTCAGCCGGTCCGCGGTCGATACCCGCGAAGCCGATCGTGGCGCGGACGACGCATATCAACACCACGACGTGGAGCGGGCGGGCGGCGAACCGACACGCGCCCAAGAACAGACGCACCGGCTCAGGAGGGAGTATGGCGGCCCCCAAAGCAGGGGGGCTGGAGGAGGCGCCGGCCCTTGGCCGCTCGGTCACGGTACGGGATGAAAGGGTCGGTCGGTCTATTTGACGGTCCATTGCGTACTCCGTCGGAAAGATTACGGCTTTCGATCGTGCATTTCCCTGGCGATATCCATGCACTCGGTTTGCCGTCGTGAAAGCTTTACGAGTCCGTCAGCGGCGACCTGCTGGGGTTCGTCGCCGGATTGCAAACCGGTGTGAATGGCCTGCGTTCGCGTGTTCACCCGCTGTTGGCTGGCCCGAAGGAGCTTGAGCTCCGCGGATTCGGGCAGCAGCGGAGGCTCGCCACTTTGCGAACTGCCGCCCTGTTTGCCCTGCTCGTTCTCCTGCTGCATGCGTTTGACGGCCTCGAGAAGCTGCTCCAGGGTGCCAACGATTTCCTGCTGGATGACCTGAGTGACGGCGCCGACCTGAGCCGCGGCGAGTCGTTCCGCCGAGGCGGTCATGTCCTCGGAAAGCTGTTCGACCACGCGGGGAAACGCGATGGTGGTCCCCTCTTCGTCGAGAATGTGCAGGCAGCCGGCGGCCTGCTCCGAGACGGCCCGCTGTGCTGCGGACAGGTCCGCAAGCTGTAACTGCTCGGCGCGCTTGAATTTGTCGCCACCCAGGCGATCCAGAACGAGCGTCGATTCGTTGATCGGCCGCTGCCTGGTGAGCATGTCGCGGAAGCGGGCTTCCAAGTCTCGCAGGGTTTCCTCCCGTTCTTCCTTGCGAAGCTGCTGAAGCTTCTCCTCCAGCTCTTTTTCCGCGAGTTCAAGCTGGTCAACCGCGCGATCCTGTTTAGGTTGGGCCTGGTCGGGCTGTTGCTGATCGAGCGATTCGGAGGCGTCGTTCATCTCCTTTTCGGCTTGCTCGACGTTCTTTTGTCCGGGAGTGGATTCGCCCGGCTTCCCGCCCGATGGTTTGCCGGCGCTGGAGCTTTGCTGCTGCATTTGCTGGCCAAGGCTCTTGGTTTGCTGGGCGGTGTCGCGCTGCTTCTGGGCCATCTGCGCGGAAGGCTGTTGCTGTTCGAGAGCCTTCTTCGCGGCCTCAAGGTGTTCCCTGGCCTGCTGAAGGCTCTTGTCGGCCTGCTGCTGTTGCTTCTCAGCCGTCGGAGGGTCGCGTCGTTGCAGGCTGTCCGCGGCATCGCTCATGGACTGTGAAGCGGATTGCAAGAACTGTGCGGCTGCCTGGCTTTGCTCGCGGGCCTGTTTCAACGACTCGGATTCATCGGAAGGCGTTTCGGCGATACGTTGAACCTGCTCCGCCAGCTCCTTGGCCTCCTTGGCGAGGGCTTCCTCGGACGGCGCGGCCTTCTCGGGGCTCCCGCCGGACTCCTGCTTTTTGGCGCCGTCCTGGCTCCATTCGCCATGCTTTCGGGCGAGGTTGGCAACGACCCGAAGGGCTTGGTCGAGTTGCTGCTTCATCTTCGCGGCGGCGGCGGATTGTTCCGAGGCGGATCGCAGCCCGCGCTCCTGTTCGAGGAGCTTGCCGATTTCCTGGCGGAACTTTTCGAGCGTTTCGATCTGGTTGCGCCGCTGTTCGTTGGCGCTGTCACGTTCCAGGAGAATGCTCAGGAGGGCATCGGCGTCACCCAGCCAGTTGTCCTGTTGATCGAGGGCGAGATGCACGGAGGCGGGGTCTTCGAGCAGTCTGACGATATCGTCCAGTTTGTCGGTGAGGCCCAGCTCGCCGGCGCGCTCCAAGGCGCGAGCCAGGCGCTGGGCGTTTTCGGGTTCGCGTTCGGCGAGTTCTTCGCTCAGGCGGTACAGGCGATCCTGGAACCGCTGAAAGCGATCACGGATCATCTCTTCCTTGGCTGCCAGCGGGTGGACCGACTTGGAAGACGGCTCTATGGTGCCCTGTTGGGCGAGGGCGGTTGCGGTCAGCACGACCGCAAGCAGTGATGCGCGAACCGCGTAGGTCATCCGCGCCGGCGTATGGAGCTTCGAGAGCATGCGGAACCCCCGTGGGTGAATCATCCCCGCACCACGCCGCCAGCCCGGCGACGCGGCGTCACTTCTTTTCATCGAACAGTTGGCTGCCCTGCTTTTCGTAGGCGTCCTGCGTCTCTTTTTTCAGTTCGTTTTGCAGGCGCAGGACGTCCCGGAGCATGTTGACAGCCTCCTGATACCCTTCCCATTGTATCATGTTGGCCAGGATTTCGCGCATTTGTGACAGAACGGCGACCTGCTGGGCGTCAACCCGGGCTGCGAGGTCGTCGGACGGCGATTGAATCCAGCGAGCGAAGGCGTCGGTGGCCTCGGGAAGGCTCCGCCGGGAGAGGCCGGCGAGTGGGTCGGCAACCTTGCCACCCAGACGTTCCTGGACGGTCTCGGTCATCAGTTGGTTGATGCTCAACTCGGTAAGAACCTGTGCGACCTGCTGGCGGATAACGTTGACCGACCCAGCAATGCTCCGCTGACGGCGTTCGAGCGTCTGGGCTTTGTCGGCCCGCCCGGTGGCATCTGGCGGGGCAGCAGGGGGGTTCATGAGCGAAAGCAGCTCTCCGCGAAGGCGTTCCTGGGCATCGGTCAATCGCTCGAAGTCCATACGAAACTCCTGCTCGCGGCGCGCGAGTTCAGCCAGGAACTCATCGACGGTCACGATGCGAAGGACAACTTCGGGCGATTCGGCGACGTTGGGGCCGTTGACGTCGTCAAAGTCCGCGGCCCGCGCGCGAAGGGCGATGCGGTCGCCGGGCGCGGGGGCTTGCTCGGCGACATTCCACGTGAAACTTGTGGAATAATTGGTGCCGCCGGGCTGAAAATCGGGCAAGACGATCAGGTCTTCCCGCATTTCGTCGCGGGTGAGCTTGAACAACGCTTCGGCACGAGCGAGACCGTAGGTATCGGCGAATTCGAGTTCCAGGGGAATGAGGGCCTGGGCGGTGATCATGTCACCTACTCCCGGCGCTTTCAGGCGGACCGACGGAGCGTCGTCTTTCACCACGCGGATAGCGATCTTCGTCGCTTGCTTGCTCTCCAGATCGGCGTCATCCAGAAGTTGGAAATGAAACGTGGCGGTTTCAACCGGGGTGACGGACATTTGAAAACGATCCGCGCCCGGAGCAAGCTCACCGATGGACTGTGTTCCGGCCATTAAGGACGCGCGAACGACAGGCTTGTTGGTCTCCACATCGAAGGATATGCGACTGCCCGGGAGGATCTGGACGGCGCGCTCCTCCTCGCCAAGACTGAACAAGGGGAGCCGGGTGTAGGCGGGGGGGGCGACGCTGAGTCGGGCACGCACGACGCGGGGGCGTTCAAGAAGGCGGGCCCTGAATGATTCCGTGACGTCGTCGCCGCCCTCAAGTTGGAACCAGAAATCCTCTTGCGCATTCTTGAAGGTAAAGCGATAGCTGCCGGTGCTGCCGACGGTGACCATGGTCTCGCGGCCGTAGCGACCGGGATCGGTTTTGTACACGAAGTCAACGTCGCGCGGAGCGACGCCTTGGGCGTGGGCCTGAATCACCAAGTCATCGCCGCGAGCGCCGATCAGCTCACCGTTCCGGAGTTCAACGAAAAGTTGCGTCTTTCTCGGCCAGGGAACGTCGCGTAATAAGACGTCGCGAGCGAACCAGATGGCGACAGTTTCAGGGGCCGCGACGAGTGTTGCGGCTGTCAGGGCAAGCGTTGCGGCGATCGCCAACGCGGACCACCTGACGCGGGTGCGGTCGAGAATGGCGCCGAAGTCAAGGTCGGCGACGGCGGGGGCAGCACTTCGCACGACCTCGGCCATCAGCGAGCGAGAGTTGGTGGCCTCGGAACCGGCTTCTCCGGAGCCGAATCGCACCGCGGAAATGAGTACCGACGAAAGTGCGGGAAAGCGGCGTTCGAGGAGATTGGCGACGTCGGCGGGTTGAATGGCGGCGCGCAGTGGTCGGATGAGCCGTTTCCAAACCAGCCAAGCGATGGACGCAAGTGTCATCGCGAGAAGGGTTGCGCGCATGCTCCATCGCACACCGCGCGATCCATAGTCGGCGAGGTACTGGGTGACCGCCGCGGTGAAGGTGAAGACGACGACGAACGCCGCACCTTCGATCAGCACCAAGCGGCGAAGGGATCGGGCGGCGGCGGTCAACCGCCCATGCACGGTGGGATCCAGCCCTGGACCCGACCAATGTTCGCGATTCGAGAATGTCGCCGCGGTCTGAGTCACAGCAATCGATTCCATTTCCGCATGGCCCACTCGGCGGACATGAGGAGCACGAGAAGAGTAAGCACGCTCCCGTTATCCCACAACGTGGTGGGGCGGGAGCGGATCAGGATTTCTTCGTGAGAGTCGGGGATGGTTTCGGGAATT
Source organism: Planctomycetota bacterium (assembly GCA_038043285.1). Taxonomy (GTDB): domain Bacteria; phylum Planctomycetota; class Phycisphaerae; order UBA1845; family UBA1845; genus JBBTCJ01. The sequence goes on from JBBTCJ010000052.1 coordinate 6,440, forward strand.
GCAGCGGCTTCGTCAACCCGCCAATAGCGTCCGCCGGCGGAACCGTCTGCGAGGGCTTGGAGCGCGGACCGACTCATCTGCGGTCGCGCGATTTCGAGGTTCGGGCGCGAAACGATCAGTTCGCGCTCGGCGCGATCGGTTTCCCCGGGAACGATCGCGGAAGCCTGAACGCTCAGGCGGAAGCTGCCCGTGGCGTCGGGAACGAATCGACCCTCGTACCAGCCCGGGCGGTCAGGGTTGGCGGCCAGGGCAAGCTCGCCGCGACGATCCTCGATTTCGAACTGGACGTTGACGGACGGAACGTTCACCGGCTCATAGCGGGCATCGAGAAGCCTGGCCGAAACGGTAACTGCTTCGCCCAGCGCGGGACGCTCATTGTCCACCGCGAGCATGACGCGGCGACTCCCGCCAAGAAGCTTTCCCTCGGAGAGATAGCGAACGAGCTGAATCCAAAACCGGTTGTAATAATTCTCGTCAACCCGCCGCCAACGCCAACTGGAATCGAAACCGAGAAACGCGGTTCTGCCGGCGCCCACGAACTGGGTGGCGGCCAGCACGTGACCGCCGTAGGCGTTGCGCATGCGTGGGTCTCCGTGCCGCATCAGCACGGTGGCGACGGGCTTTTCGCGGAGAACCGGGTAGTGCCAGTACACGTCGCCCACACCCTGCCAGGCGAGCTTCGTAGCCACCGGATCGTCGGAAAGGCGCAGGATCGGATGGGCACACGCCGACGGAGGAATCTCGATCGGGCGGGGCGAGACCTGATAATGCCCGATCTGGTTGAGCACCAAGTCCGCCTCGGGGTCGGTGCTCACCGGAAGAAGATCAACGAGCGGCTTGAAGGCGGGATCGCGCAACAGGCCCGGCGTGTGCGGACGCGCGGCGACGTAGAGCAGTCCGCCGCCGTACTGGGACACGAACTTGTCGACCAGGCGACACCAGTCTTCATCGAGATCGCCCTGGTCGGGATCCATAAGCATGATGACGTCGTAGCCGAACAGTTCCTCGGCGGTCAGCGGCAGGTGGTCGATGACCACGTCGCCGTCGCGAACCGCGTTCACGTCGGCGGACTGGAGCCAGCAACTCAGGTCCACGGTCGCGTCACGTTGCAGAAGAACGGTCACGAAACGGTAGTCCCAGTTTGGGGCGCCGGCGATGAGAAGTACGCGAAGCTTGGCGTCGATGACGCGGACCGCAATGTCCTTGCGATTGTCCTCGGTGATGGATTCGTCCTCGACGGCGTCGACCGAAACGCGATAGAGGTATCGTCCGGGGCGTTCCTGCCGAAGCTCGAAGGAAACGGGTTCGACGCCACCGCCCGGCGGCACCACGACGATGCGCGCGTCCACCAGGCGTTCACCGCCATCGGCGAGGCTGCGCTCCTGGAGGACCACGCGGAGTCGTTCGCCGTCGATGCCCTCGTTCGCGAATCGTGCGTTAATCGAGAAGGGATCCTGCTGGAAGACGTTCTCCGGCGCGGAAAGCTCGCTGACGCGAACGTTGCGCGGAGGCGAGGGGTCGCCGATGCCCACGGCGTGAATGGCGATGCCGCGTTCGGCGGCGAAGCGGGCGACGTCCTCGGCACTCGCTCCCTGGTTAAAGCCGCCATCGCTGAAGACGATCATACCGGCGATGGGCGCGCCGGCGGCGGACTCGACGGCGCGGCGAAACGCTCGTTCAATGTTGGTGGTCGACCCGTTGGCGGGAAGATTCAGAGGGAGCTGGTCAACGCCGAGCAGATCGGAAGGCGGCGCCGACGGTGGCTCGTTCTGATCCATTCCGCCTCCGGGTCCGCCTGATCGCGGCGACTCGACCGCTTCGCGCGAGGCGCGAGCCGTCCCCACGAGCACCGGCTCGTCACCGAAGGAAAACAGCCGGATGCGATTTCGATCCGCGAGGCCCTTGAGGAGCCCGCGGTCCTGGGACGCCAACAAATGGCGCATAAGGTCCGTTCGGCGGATGGTCGGCGAATTCGCATCGCCCAGCGCGGCCTTGACGCTTTCGCGAGCGGTTTCGTCGCGGTAATTGTCGGAAAGGTCCATGCTCGAAGAGGTATCCGCCAGAACGACGGTGTAGGAATCGATCCAACGGCGGAGGATACGAACGCGGACGGGGTCGAGAAGGATGGCCGCAAGAAGGGTGAGAATCAGGCAGCGAAGGACAGCCATGACGAGACGGGCCGCGGAGGAGGCGCCGACTCGGCCCTCGCGGCGGTACATCCACGCGACAGCCCACAGCGCGGCGATGAAAATCGCCACGGCGGCGACGGCCGCCCAACCTTTCGGCGCGCGGCGGAGCTCGGTGACAAAGCGGATTTCGTCACTAGCGGTCGAAGCGAGGAGTTGTCCCATTCCGGTAATCACTGTTCCCTGCGTCTGACCTCCATGCACTGGCCCCGGTGTGAAAGGCACGACGTCCGCTCGCTTCTCGTCGCGGCAAACGGCGGAGGACACTGCATCACGTCTAGCGTCGTCGCCCCCAGACAAACGCCAACACTTGTTCACTCATCAAGAAAATCAGCACAGCAGCCGCACAGAGGGTCCAGACTTCCGTGCGAGCCTCGTCAGCGCCGGCGGAGAGGGCGTCCAATCCGTCGATCCATTCGTAGGGCATCGCACCGAGGGATCGCCGGAGTTCGCCCTCGGCGACCGGCGCAAGATCGCTTTCTGCCGGATCGATATTTACGTCGACAAGCCGTATCTGCTCCCGCCCCTCGCGGTCCCTGAATACAAACTGATATACACCACCGGTGGTGGTGTTCTCCCATTGAACGCGGAGGCCGCGACCATCCTCGGAAACTTCGGCGGTAATGAACGCGTCGGGTTCGTTGGGATAGCTCGGCGTCCGCACGGCAACCTGCGCATCGAGGGCGCCGGCGTCGAGCGAGAACGTGATCGGATCGCCCACCCGGACATGCCGCGCTGCACCGGCCTGGGCCCGCCGCGCCGTGTGACGGAGGAATTCGTTCATCAACGGAAGGAACGTGGGGTGATCGGCCCAAAGGTTCCACTCCTTGTCCACCGAGGTGGTGATCAGCAGCACGCGCCCCTGATCAAGAACCCCTTCGACAACCGCGGGGCTTGCCTCGGGATCATTAAATTTCGCCAGAATGTGCGGGACGCCGCGATCGCGGTTTGTCGCGGATGGGTTGGCGCGGCCGCCGGCCGGCGAACGACCGTCAGCCTCGTTTGACGTATCGACGTCCGCGGCGACGGAACAGCCGTTGAAAGCAATGAAGGGAATCTGCCCCAAGCCCAGCGGGTCGCCGTGGCGACCGACCGCCTCCAGCGCGGGGTGCAATCGGTCCTGAATGACGAGTCGGACCGGTTCGGCGGGTCGCACCACGCCGGTCAAGGACGCCGGGGAAAGCCCGTGTCCGTCGCGGACGAACGAGGCATTGAACTGTTCCGGATCGACCTGATCGCCGGTGAAGATCATCAACCCGCCGCCCGCCCGGACGAATCGGGAGAGGGATTCGATCGTCTGCTCAGCCAGGCGATACACGTTGGCCAGGACCACGGCGTGGTACTGGTCGAGGTTTGCCGAGTCCGCGCCGTTTTCATCGACGACGACGACCTCGTGTCCACTGAAGATTTCGCCCTCCGGTCGAAGCGCGGTGGTCAGAAGAGCCACCTCGTCGTCGAACGCGTCGGCAGACGGTTCGCCGTCGACGACGAGGACGCGAATCGCGGGCACCACCTCGGTTGCGAGGTAGCGAACATTGTCGGCGGGCTGGGCGTCATCGGGAATCTGGACACGGACCGTTTGGTTTCCGGCGGTGGGAAAGTCTGCCTCTACGTCGATACGAATCACCTGCCGCTCAGCAAGCGGCCCCACGGTTTTCGTGTCTTGCGGCCGATGGCCCACCTGCACCCGAAGGTCCAGTGCTTCGGTGGTCTTGCTTGAATAGTCGGCCACCGATACTTGCAGCGAAGCCGGGGTTCCGGCGACGACCTGAGCACCAGGTAGGGCGACTTCCGTCAGGGCGAAGTTGTCCTCAACGGCGTCGCCGAGATTGACGAGAAAGAGCCGAAGCGATCGCCCCTGCGCGATCCACGAGAGCAAAGGCGCAGCTATGGAAGCCGCACCTGAAGCCGAATCACCGGTAGGCGCAGACGCGGCCCACTCCGCGCGGCGAAAATCGCTCAGGTAGTAAACAGCCGCGTTGAGCAGCGAAGTATCGCGGGAGAGCGCCTCGGCGATGCCGCGAAAGGATGCCTCGGGATCGGACGCTCGCTGGGAAGGCGTCATGGCCTCAAGGCGAGCGAGAACCTGCTCGAGTTGGGCCTGATCCAGGAAGGCGCCGGCGACGAGCGGTTCCGCCGGATCCGAAGCCCGAAGGATCGTGACGGTGTCGTCGGGCGTTTCGCGGCTGATGAGTTCGAGCAGCCGTCGGGCGGCGAATTTGGCGCGTTGAAAGATCGGTCCGTCCGCCGCTTGAAATCCCATGCTCATGGAGTCGTCCAGAACAAAGACGCGTTCGGTACGGCGCGATCCGCCAAGCGCCGCCGCGAGACCCGACGGAGTGAGAAAGGGGCGGGCGACCAGAAAACCGACGGCGAAGACCGCCAGGCAACGCAGCACAAGAAGAATCCATTCCTCCATCCGGATCCGCCGGCGATTGCGCCGTTCGGCGTCGAGAAGGAAGTCCATAGCCGCCCAACGAATGCGTTTGAACCGACGCCGGGCCAACAAATGGATCAGGATCGGCGCGCTCACGGCGGCGGCCCCGGTCATTGCCAGCCAGGGAGAGACGAAAGCGGCGAGGAGCGAGCCGGACATCGGGGCGGCTAGGGGCATGGCCATTCCCCGGCGATCCCTGGCGATTTACGATTGATGACCGCCCGTTGGCCGGCGTTTCCTCCGGCCCGTCGCCTGTTTTCCGGAACGGTAGTCGGGCGAACGGTCGGCGATCGAAAGGGCCGCGGCGACCCTGACTGCACAGAAAAAACGCGCGGGAAGTTCCTCCCTCTTGGCGGAGCGCCGAGGGCAAGTTCCTCCCGTCTCAATTGGCAATCGGCAATCGGCAATTGGCAATTCCTAGGCTTTGGCCTTCCTTCGACGCATGCGCGAGGCGAGGAAGCTGGTGAGGGCGACGTCCATGCTGTCCGCGGTGCTCAGCAGGGCATAGTCGATCCCGTGATCCAGGCACGCGCGGCGGATTCGCCCAAGGAACGTGTTCAGCGCCGCGAGGTAACTCGACCGTAACGACTGCGGGTCGGTGAGAACCTGCTGATCGACCTCTTCCATCCCCTCAAAGAGGGTTCGATCGGCGAAGGGGAACTCGAGCTCGTCGTGGTCGAGAACGTGCAAGACGAGCACGTCGTGGCGGCCAAATCGAAGTCGTTGTAAACCGCGGACGATCTCCTCGACATCGGTCAGCAGGTCAGAGATGAGCACGACCATTCCACGCCGTGGAATCCGGTTCGTAACATTGGCGAATAGGGTGCGCACGTCCGTCCGATTGGCCGGCTGATTCGTCTCGATCGCGCGCGAAAAGTCGGCCAGCGACGCGCGGTTCGTCGAGACCGGCAGTTGGGTCGCGACGTCGGAATCAAACAGCGTCAATCCCACCCCGTCCTGCTGATACACCAACAGGTGGGCAAGCGACGCGGCGACGGTCGCGGCATAGTCCCATTTGGTCATGCGTCCCGTGCCGGGATGTTCGGGATAGGCCATCGAACCGGAGCGGTCGAGCAGCAGGTGGACGCGCATGTTGGTTTCTTCTTCGTACTCCTTGACGAAGAAGCGGTCGGCCTTGGCGTAGACCCGCCAGTCGATGTGGCGGATGTCGTCGCCGGGGACGTAGGAGCGGTGGTTGGCAAACTCGACCGAGAAGCCCTTGTACGGGCTTCGGTGCATGCCGCTGACGAACCCCTCCACGACGTGCCGGGCGCGAAGCTCCAGGCGCGAGATTCGGGAAAGAACCTCAGGTCGAAAGTACTTTGCGGAAACGCTCATCGCCCTCCAAAGGTGTCGCGTTCGGTCTCACGGCGGACAGAAGGTCGTCAATGACGCGGTCGGATGAATAGCCTTCAGCCTCCGCGGAGAAGTTGGTCACGATGCGATGGCGCATGACCGGATGGGTCATCGCCCTGATGTCTTCGACGGCGACGTGGTTTCGACCGCGCAGCACGGCCCGCGCCTTGCCGCCCAGAATCAGTCCCTGCACGGCTCGTGGGCCGGCGCCCCAGGTGATCATCTTGCGCACTTGCGCCGGGCAAGACGACTCGGACGGCCGCGTCGCTCGAACCAGGTCAAGGGCGTGGCGGAGGACGTCCGGCGCGGCCGGAACGCTGCGAATCAGCCGTTGGAACCGCAGGATATCCTCAGCCGTCAGAACTTTTTGCACGTCTGCGCTCATCTCTCCCGTGGTGCGCTCGGCGATCGCGTATTCCTCGTCATACGACGGATAAGCGATGAAGACCTTGAAAAGAAACCGGTCCTGCTGGGCTTCGGGCAGAGGATACGTTCCCTCCTGCTCGATGGGGTTTTGGGTGGCCAGCAGGAAGAAGGGTAGGGCAAGGTCATGGCGCTTTCCGCCCGCGGTGACATGGCGTTCCTGCATGGCTTCCAGCAGCGCGGCCTGGGTTTTAGGCGGGGTGCGGTTGATTTCGTCGGCGAGAATGACGTTGGCAAAAATCGGACCGGGCATGAACTTGAACTCGCGCCGCCCGGTGGCCTTATCCTCCTGGATCACGTCCGTGCCGGTGATGTCGGACGGCATGAGGTCGGGCGTGAACTGAATACGGTTGAAGGAGAGGCTCAGGCAGCGCGCCAGCGTGGAAATCATCAACGTTTTGGCGAGTCCGGGGACACCCTCCAGGATGCAATGCCCGCCGGCAAAGAGGGCGACCAGCAGCTGCTCGACGACCTCGTCTTGGCCGACGATGACCTTGGCCAGCTCAGTTCGGATTCGTGCGTGGGCTTCTCTCAGGCGCGCGACCGCCTCGACGTCGCCGCCGGCCGTGCCCATCGCGGCCTTCATGTTCTTGTGATCGTTGCTCATCATCTTCTCCAGGGGTCGCCGGTACGCTTCCGCGCCCACGACCCAATCGCCTCCTTATGGGTTTTCCCCCGTCGTGTCTACCGCTGCATGATCGGAAGTTGCTGGAAAGGCAGTTGAAGGATAATCAGGGCGGACGACGTGTCGTACACGTCGCCGACGTTGTCGGCGATCCAGTGTCCGTCCGGTTGCTGCTGCGAAAGCATGAAGTCGCGGCGCTGGGCGTAGTAGTCCCCCCAGGAGGGAGTGGATGAAATAAACAGCGCCTGCGACCAGTAGAGGTGAGCGTAGTAGTCGTGCCCGCCGGAGAGTATCCCGGGCGGGATATTCTCCCTGCAATAGGCAAGCGCCTTCTTCGCCCGGGGGTTGTCATACTCGCCGGCGTTGTACCAGCACAAAACCGCCGCGGCGGTGATTGGGACGCGGGAAGCGCCCCCGCGCTGCCGGAGCGCGTACCGAATCCCGCCGTCGGTGTTCTGCGAATCCGCCAGGTATTTCATGGCGCCGTCGATGATTTCCTTGGGAACGGCGATGCCCGCATTGCGGCAGGCGCGGAGAGCCTGAACCTGGGTGATGGTGACGGAGCCCTCGTCGCCGCCGGTGTCCGGACGGTAGATCCACCCTCCGTCCGTGCTCTGTGCCCGCCCGGTCAGCGCAACCGCCTTGACCAGCATTTCGTGGATCTGCTTCGCCCGAACGGGGTCTTCCGTCATGCCGTAGAGTTGGCTCAAGAACAGCATGGCGAACCCGTGTCCGTACATCGGGCGGGCGTCCTCCTCGCCGCTGGTGATCAAACCGGTTGGATCCACCGAGCGGAGCAGGAAATTCGCCGCGCGGTCTACCTGCGGTGCGTAGCGCCCCTGGGTGGTGGTGTTTCCGTCCATGAGAAAGGCAATCCCCGCGAGTGCCGTCATGGCGACGGGGTAGGCGCCTTGCCCGTCTCGGTTGGACCACGAACCGCGTCGCTCCTGAGCACGGGCGAGGTACGCCAGCCCCCGATCCACCGCGTTCTTGGCCTCCGGCGTTACACCGGGGGGGAGCTTTACGGCGGCGTCCGCGCGTGGAGTAGGTGACGCCTCCGTTGTCACCGGCGAAGGCGGCGCCGCGTTCGTCCTGCTTATCGGCGGCAAGCCCAGCAACGCAACAACGAGCGCCGCGTATGCCGCTCCGCCCGCCAACCCGCGAAGCGGACGCCGACCCAGCGCAGACACGGGTCCACCATCCTCAGGTTGAAGTCTGCAACTCGACTGGAATGCGACTTTCATGCGCATCAGAACTTTCCGTCTCCTCGGGTGCGTGATCCCAGTCGAAAGGCCTGAACTTCCTTGCCCGAGCCGACCAACAGGTGGCCTCCCGCGACCGCCAGATCGCGGTTCACCTGCGTGCCGGTGTTGTAGGTCGGAAGTTCCGCCGGCGATCCGACATTGTTTCCCGTACGCACGTCGATCGTGACCAGGGCCATGATGTCGCGGCGTACTGCCGCCCCGGCAACGCGATCGGTCTGGACAATCGCCGGAATCACCGAACCGACGATTCGCATTGCGCCGGGGGATTCGCCGCTGACTCCGGCAAGATCCTCGCGTCGCCAAAGCTCCTCGTCGGTCGCCACGTCAATGCCCGTAAGCGTTGGAGCCTGTGCCTGCCCGCGCCCGCGCTCGCTCTGCACCACCAGCGTTCCGTTGACGAACTTGCCGTCGGTGACCGCTGACGCCGAAGCGATCTGCCGCTCCATGACCACCTCGCCCGAGGCCGGATCGACGATCCGGACGCCGCCGCCCAGGAGGCCTGCCCCCAGCAGATGGTCGTCGGGTTCAAACAGTTGAGCCACCGGACGATCGACGTCGATTCGCCACCGGCGCTTTCCGTCGGCTAGCGATATTCCGACCAGGCCGTCGGATTGCGCGTCGGAGTCCGGACCGCAAAGTACGTCGCCAACACGCACCAGGCGCACCGGTCCGAACTTGGGATCCGGCTGGCGAAAGAATACCCTGGCTCGGAGGTCACCCGTGCGGCGATCCAGGATTTGAGCGCGTTTCATGGCCGCATCCGCGGTCACGATGGTGTCGCCGAACATCCATAGGCGCGCGACAGGCTCGCCCCGAAGATCTCGCTCCCAGGCGGTCGCGCCGTCCAGAAGACGCATCAATGACAGATGTCCGTCGCGCGGTGCCGCGACGACGAAGCCGTCGGAGACCGCGAAAAGGCGATCGCGGTGGGGAACGAGGTCAAGCGGCAGCGGTGTCTCGTACGCTCGCGTCCAGAGCCGTCGTCCGGTGAGCAGTCCGACAGCGAACAGTCCGTCCGCGGTGCTGAACACCGCCACCTGCCCATCCGCGCCCGCGAAGCGAGCGTGATGCAGCGCCGGGCCGGCCCACACGTCGTGGTCGTCGAACTGCTCCGGCAGTTGTAGTTCGGTCCGCCAAAGCAGCGCCCCATCGCGGGCGTCCACGCACTCGACGTTGCCGTCGAGGCCGATGAGCACCACGCGATCGGGAAACAATCGTTCAATCTGCTCGCCGAAATTCACCAGGCGGAGCGGGGCCGCCCCCGTTGAAAATCCGTAGGACCAGGCGCGCTCACCAAGCAAAACCCGGTCCACGCGCGGGTCTTCGTGTCCTGGAAGTTGGGACCGATCCGCGGCGCCGCGCCCGTCAACGGCAGCACGTTTCCATGTTGCCCAGTCGCCCACGGTGCCGAATTCGCCGCGAGAAACTGTCCCAGCCGCGGCGTCGCCGGGAGGAACCGGCTGACCGCCGAACTTCGCTCGGAGGTCGGAAAGGCAGGTGTTGAACAAGCCGGCCGACGACAAACCCATGGCCTCGTAGACCTCGCACAGACGCATCCACGCGTCGACGCCGGGTGACGTCGTCCCCGAGTCTCGGCTCGACTGAAGAAGGTACTGCTCGGCATGTTCGAAGCGCTGCAGGCGAAACTCATGTTCGGCGAGTGCGCGCCGCGCCCGCCCGCTGGTCGCGCCCATGAGACGAAGATCGGCGAAAACCCTCAGCATGTCCCGGGCGCCTTCGTCTCTCGGGTCGTTCGATAGCCCGGCAACCGCCCGCTCCGCGCGGTCAGCCAGCGATCGATCAACTTGTTCCACTTCGGCGGGTACGAGGGTCTGGTGCAGGTGCCGAAGCCGCTCGCCGATGTCGAATCGTGCAAGCGTCGCCAGAAATGGGGATACCGACACCATGCTGTTCGCCTCGACGGCGAAACCTAGCGCCAGAGCGGCGTGAAAAGCCTCCACCCGGCGTCCCATCTGCTGGAGTCGCTCGGCGCGGGCCAATTCGGCAACGCGGCGCTCGGCGAACGACGGCGCCCACTTGCTCGCCTGGTCAAGAAACGCAACCGCGCGATCGTGGTCATGTTGCTCGGCACAAGCGGCATCGATCAACGCGGCAAAACGCACGCGTGCGATCTGCCGGCCCGACGGACCACCGGAGGTCGCTCCCAAACCTGCAAGGATTTCCAATGCTTTCTGAGGTGCCCCCTCTAGAACCTCGGCCCACGCAAGAAGAACGGCCCCGCGCACTTCCTGCTCCTTCGTCGCCCGGATCGCCGACGCATCGTCGCGTAGCCGCGACAAATCCGGGTACTTCCGCACGGAAGTGGGATCAACCGAGAACAGCGCGTGACCGAGCGACCGGAGGTTGCCCAACGGCGCCTGCGCCGCCGAAATCGACTGAGTGGCGATGGCCGCGCCGTCCAACGCCCGCAGGGCGACCAACCCGAGCGAGGTGGGCAAGTGGAGTCGGTCACCCGCAAGATCGCCGCGCCCGGTCGGGACGCCGTCAAGGGTCACGTTCCACAGCGGCGTTCCGTCGAGGATCGCGCGGCACGCAACGCCGCGCCCGGCGAGCCAGATTCTCCCGTCGCCCGCACCCAGGACATAGGAGTTTTGTTGCGACGCACCGGACCAGCGAAACGTCCCGTCGACCGCGGAAAAAGCCAGAAGGTCGGGATGGTCGACCGGTGCGATGACGACCATTCCGTTGGCGACAACTGGTGCACTCGGCATCCACGGCGACGCCTCGCCCAGCGCCGGCGAACGCGGCGTTTGCGGACGCTGTGCGTACTGCGCCGCCCAGCGGAGCGACATGTCCCCGGCGTCCACGGCAAATAACACTCCGAAACCAGACGACACATAAACGACGCCGTCCCCAAGGGTCATCGGCGTGACATGTTGGCGGACGACCGGAAGCTCTATGGCCGAGCCAAGCAGAACGTTGTTGATCGCCCGCCCGTCGGAAGGGCGAAGCGCCCCGATCAGCAGATCCTTTCCCCGCAGGTACGGAACCCACAAGCGCCCCTCGACCGCGACCGGGGCCCCGGTGAAGCGGACGTCCCCGACAACGTCGGAAGGATCGCCGGTCCGCCCGCGGGTCCAGCGAACCTCACCGGTCACGGCGTCGACGGCCACCAATCGCATGGCGCCCGCCGCCAATCGTCTCGAGGCAGCGCCGACGATTCCAAACAGTGGTGTCTCCGGCTCGACCTCGTCTCCACCCAGGTATGTGCCGCGCCCACCGAAATCCATCACGAAAACCAGACCGGCTGCGTATCCGATCAGTGAAACGGCTTCCTCGTCTCGCGTGGCCGCCGTGTTGACGCCCTGCGGAAACCCCGTCGCCGGTTCGCGACCCGCCTGGCGGCCTCGAGCGCCGCTGGAGGTCAAGGCAACTTCATCCGTCGTAACATCCCAAACCAGCGAGAGATCGTCGATGTCCAATGCCGCAGCGCCGCCTCGTTTACGGATGAAGACCCGACGTCCGTCGGTCTCCATCCGCGCCAGGGGAAGCGAGACGGGATCACTCAGATCGTCTTCCGGACGCCCACGCCAGGTTTCGCTGGTGCTTCCGCGAAGCTCGAATCGCCAGGGAGCCGGTTCGATCAGCTTTGGGGACAGGGATGAACTCGTGGCGATCCGTTCTGATCCCGATTCTTGCCTGCGGAAAAGCCAGGTCGGTTCCTCGCCATTAGCCGGGGCGCTTCGGAGCGCCGCCCGCAACGACTCCACCCATCCAGCGGTGCCGGCGGGCATTCGTTCTGCGGCGGCCAACGCGTCCGTCTGACGTCCTAACATCGCGTTGGCCACGACGAGCTTTCCGAAGAGCCGTTCCGCCGGCACGTCGGAATCGGTCACAAGATCGCCGACGTCGGTCAGAACTCCGATGGCCTCCCCAGGTCGCCCGGCGTCCAACTCCCACGATGCGTACAAGTCGGCCGCCTCGTCGCCATGCCTCGTCAGAAGGTATCGTTGCGTGACCGCGCGGAGCAGGGAACGATCGTGCGTTCGTCGGGCGCGTTCGAGCAGTCCGGCTGCTCGCCCGTCGTGAACCAACCGATAGGCCCGAATTCCAGCAGGAGGGAGCTGAGCCATACGGCGTAACGCCACCCGACCGGCGGATTCGTAAACCTGTCCTCCGCGGATTGCTCCGTCGGTTCGAGGCACAAGCGTTCCGGTAGGATCCTCGATGACCCGTTGCAACGAGTCGATGGCGAACTTCCAGTCCTCACGGGCGATGCCCTCTTCGGCTCGACTGAGCAGGTTCGCCAGGGAGGGCGACGTCTCAATAAGCATCGAACCGCCGCCGGCAGCATCCTCCGTGCGACCAGCCAATCCGAACCGCTGTTGCTGTTGGGCTTTCAGCGTGCTCGTGGCAACGAAAAAGACCATCCACGCCGGCGTGAAACCGGCTCGCCTCTTCGTTCTGCGTCGGAACCTTCCCCTGACGCTGACTTCGCGATCAGACGGGACGCGCTCTCCAGGTGCGGCAAGGCCGCGGCAGGGCGGCAGCAAGCGCACCGAAGCGCGTCCGCGAGGGCGATATTGACTGGAGCGGATTGAGGGCACGGTCTTTATCGCGAACGTCTCCCCCGTCGTGCCGGCCACGGCGCAACGGGTTCTCCACCCTTATCGGCTTCGGGGTCCGTCCGGCACGGACTTTAGCCGCAACCGAATGCCTCGGTTGCTGGGAATGCTCTATCGTAGCGAATCTGGTCCGGGGCTTCTATGGCGACCCGCGATGTCGGACGTGGTCTGACGATTTACGACCGTGGCGCTCGCCGGACAAGGGTCAGCGGCGCAACGAAAGCGCAACGCCGCCTTTGCATCCGCCTCAGCGGCGGCGCTTGCGCTTGTCCTTTTTGGACAAAACGCGTTTCGAGGCCGTGGTGTTCGACTTGAACTTCGGCATGGCCCCGCCGGCCATCATCTTCGAAAATTGCGTGCCCATGCGAATCCGCTGCAGGAACCCCTGCCCGCTCATCATCTTCATCATCTGGCGCATCGGCTCGAACTGCCTTACGAGCTGGCTGACGTCGGCGGGTTCGACGCCGGCGCCCTTGGCGATGCGGCGTCTCCGCGAGGTGTCTATGATCTTGGGGTTGGCCCGCTCCGTCGGCGTCATCGACTGGATGGCGGCCTCCATCCGGACGATTTCGTTCTCGTCGATCTCCTGATCGCCAACCATGTCGGCCATGCCGGGGATTTTCTTCACCAGATCCTTCATCGACCCCATCTGCCGCATCTTGCGTAATTGGAGCATGAAGTCGTCAAGCGTGAACTTGCCGGAAGCCATTTTTGCTTCCAGCTTGGTCGCCTCCGCGTGGTCGTATTGCCGCTGGGCCTGCTCAACCAGCGTAAGAATGTCGCCCATGCCGAGAATACGGCCCGCGACGCGGTCGGGGTAGAACTCCTCGATGGCTTCGATTTTCTCGCCAACGCCGACGAACTTGATCGGCTTGCCGGTGACCCGTTTGACCGAAAGGGCGGCCCCGCCGCGGGTGTCGCTGTCGAACTTCGTGAGAATGATCCCGTCAAGTTCCAAACGCTCGTTGAAGGCCTTGGCCGTGTGAACCGCGTCCTGCCCGGTCATCGCGTCGAGGACCAGGTACACCTGGTGCGGATTTGTGGCGGACGCGACCTGGGCGATCTCCTGCATCAAGTCCTCGTCGATCGCCAACCGACCAGCCGTGTCCAGGATGACCACGTCGCGGTCGGTTCGTCGAGCCTCGGCGATACCGTTGCGGCAGACCTTTACCGGGTTCTGTTGGTCGCGTTCGCAATAGACCGGAACGCCGACTTGCTCGCCTAGGATTTCAAGCTGGTCGATGGCTGCCGGGCGTTTGAGGTCGGCCGCCACCATCAGTGGTCTCTTCGCCCGACCCTGCAACAGCTTGGCCATCTTCGCGCAGGTGGTGGTTTTCCCCGATCCCTGCAACCCGGCCATCAGCAGCACCGTCGGGCCGGGCGAAACGAACGGAATCTTGGGATCGACCGGGCCCATCAATTGGACCAGCTCGTCGTAGACGATCTTGACCATGACGTCAGCCGGCTTGAGGGTCTTGATGACCTCGGCGCCGACGGCCTTCCGTTGGACCTCGTCGCAGAACTGCTTGGCGACCTCGAGGTTGACGTCGGCCTCCAGCAGGGCGGTGCGGATTTCGCGCATCACCTCGGCCACGTTGTCCTCGGTGAGCTTCCCGCGACCGCGAAGCCCGCGGAAAACATCGCCGAGCTTGGATGTTAAGGCGTCGAACATTTCGCTGCATCTTGTAATGGGTTGCCGTTTTCCCGTCAATAAACAAGAACGTTCCGCCTGAGCAGGCTTTACGACATCTTGGGCTTCGGCCTCTCCGGTTCGGTGGTTCGATTTGGAGCCGGAACCCGAGCATCGGGTGGAAACCACGACGCGTTTTCAGCTAGACGACACGCCCGACAATCGTGTTGCATGTAGCGAATGCCCAATACAAAAAGAACATCGCTTGGCGAATGGATGATCCGACTTAAGCTCGAGCCGGTTGACGAAGGCGGGTACGTGGCCACCAGTCCAGATTTGCAGGGCTTGGTTGCACAAGGAGCCACCATTGCCGAAACCTTGGTGGTCGCGCGGGACGTAGCGCGAAAGATCATCGAAAGCTGCCTCGCCCACGGCGACCCCCTTCCGCGACCGAAGCGCCGCAGGGCGCGGTGCGTCGAGGCTGTTGTCCCCGTCACGGTGGTCGCATGACCTACCGGGAGGTCGTGCGGAAACTGCGCGCGGCTGGATTCGAATGCGATCGCTTCGCGGCGGGCAGTCACGATATCTGGTACCACGCCAAAACGCACCGGCGAACCGACGAAGGGTCAGTTCGCAGCGTTGCGATCGTCTGGGGGAGGTAGTGGGCAGGAGACTCGTCACATCAGCCGTTGCTACGCCTTTGCAAACCGAAACACTTCTCCCGCCGCATCGACTGCGATGGTGTCGCCGACGGCGAACTCGCCTTGAAGAATTCGTCGTGCCAGGGGGTTTTCGATCTCCTGTTGGATCAGCCGCTTCAGCGGTCGAGCGCCGTACGCCGGGTCGTAGCCGTCGATGGCGAGTTTTTTTCTCGCGGCCTCGGTAAGCGTCAGTTTCATGTCCCGCGAGGCGAGGCGGTCACGAAGGTAGCGCACCTGGATGTCCACGATCCGAACGAGATCGCCGCGGGTAAGCTGGTGAAAGATCACCGTCTCGTCGATGCGGTTGAGAAACTCCGGACGGAAGTGCTTTTTGAGTTCTTCCTTGACCTTCATCTCGATCTCGATTTCCATCAGGCCGGTGGCGGCGCTCTCGAGGTCAAGTTCCGCGGAGTCCGGGCCGCTCCCTGACGGTCGCGGTACGGATTGTCCGCTCCCGAACAGTGGTCGTTCGGATTCTCCGCTTCCTGACGGTCGCGGCTCTGATTGCCCTCGCCCGTGTGTCTCTGAGTCGCGGCGCCGCTCCGTTGGAGTTCCGCCCATTGCCGTCGTCCGACCCAAATCAATGAGCTTTTGAATGTACTGACTTCCGATGTTGGACGTCATGGCGATGATGGTGTTCTTGAAGTCTACCGCTCGGCCATGGCCGTCGGTGAGTCGCCCGTCGTCGAGAACCTGCAACAGCACGTTGAAGACGTCCCCGTGGGCCTTCTCGATCTCGTCGAACAAGACGACGCTGTAGGGCTTGCGATGGACGGCCTCGGTCAGTCGCCCGCCTTCCTCATATCCGATGTATCCCGGCGGCGCCCCGATGAGTCGGGCGACGCTGTGCGGCTCCATGAACTCGCTCATGTCGATGCGGATGAAGGCGGATTCATCGTCGAATAGGAACCCCGCCAGCGCCTTGCACAGTTCGGTTTTGCCGACGCCGGTGGGACCGAGGAAGAGGAACGATCCGATCGGTCGGTTGGGATCGCCGAGTCCGGCGCGCGAACGTCGCACTGCGTCGGCCACGGCGCGGACAGCCTCATCCTGCCCGACCACGCGCTCGTGCAGCCGCTCCTCCATGTGGATCAACTTTTCGATTTCGCCCTCGAGCATCCGTGCGACAGGGATTCCGGTCCACTTGCTGAGCACTTCGGCGATTTCCTCCGCGGTCACCTCGTCGCGCAGCAGAGCGGTGCCGCCGGAGTGCAGTTCCGTGGCCGCGTGCTCGCGCTCGGCAAGTTGCTTCTGAAGCATCGGCAGTTCACCGTGACGAACCCGGGCGGCGGTTTCAAGGTTTCCGCGCCGCTGGGCCTCCTCCAACTCGATCTGCTTGGCATCGATCTGCTGCCTGAGCACTTTGATGCCTTCGAGCATCTTCTTCTCGTTTTCCCATTGCGCGGTCAATCCGCGATTTCGCCCCTGGAGTTCCGCAAGCAACTTCTCGATCTCGGCGAGCTGCCTGCGGCTTCCATCGTCCTTCTCTTTCTTAAGAGCTTCGCGTTCGATTTCGAACTGCATGATCCGACGGCGAAGTTCGTCGAGTTCGCCGGGTAACGAATCGTTCTCGATGCGAATGCGCGCCGCGGCCTCGTCGATCAGGTCAATGGCTTTGTCGGGCAGCTTGCGGTCGCTGACGTAGCGGTGCGAAAGCGTCGCCGCCGCGACCAGGGCGGCATCCTGAATACGCACGCCGTGATGCGCGTCATAGCGATGCTTGAGACCGCGGAGGATGGCGATGGTCTCGCTGACACCTGGCTCGCCAACGTAAACCGTCTGAAACCTCCGCTCGAGGGCTTTGTCCTTTTCAAGATGCTTTCGGTACTCGTCGATGGTGGTCGCACCAATACAGCGAAGCTCGCCGCGCGCCAGCGCCGGCTTCAGAAGATTGCCCGCGTCGACGGCGCCCTCGGCCTTACCAATGCCCACGACGGTGTGCAGTTCGTCAATGAACAGAATGACCTGGCCGTCCGACTCGGTTATCTCGCGAACCACGGCTTTGAGCCGCTCCTCGAACTCGCCGCGGTACTTGGCCCCCGCGATCAGCGCCCCCATGTCCAAGGCGACCACGCGTTTGTCCTTGAGCACCTGCGGCACGTCGCCCGCGAGAATGCGTTGCGCCAGCCCCTCGACGATGGCGGTCTTGCCCACGCCGGGGTCGCCGATGAGCACCGGGTTATTCTTGGTCCGCCGCGCGAGAACCTGCATGCAACGGCGGATTTCGTCATCCCGGCCGATGACCGGATCGAGCTTTCCCAGTCGGGCGATTGCCACGAGGTCGCGCCCGTACCGTTCCAGCGCCTGATAGGTGTCCTCGGGGTTCTCCGACGTGACCGTTGCGCTGCCGCGTAGCTCCTTCAGCGCTGCGAGGATGGTCTTCTGATCCCCGCTGCAGAGAGAAAGCACCTCGCGCGCGTCGGTCTTGACCTCGGCGAGCGCGACGAGCAGGTGCTCCGTGGAGACGTACCGATCCTTCATGTGGTGGGCGTGGGCTTGGGCTGCGTGTAGCACGTCGTGCAGCGTGCGCGCGGGGGACAGCGCGCTGCCCGCGACCTGCGGAAGGCGGCTCAACTCGGCCTCCGTGATGGAACGCAGGCGCGTGACGTTGACGCCGGCCTTTTCGAGGATCGGGACAATCATCCCATTGTCGCCCCGTTCGCCCGCCGCCGCGGTGAGTGCGTCCAGCAGGTGGAGCGGGGCGACTTCGGCGTGTCCCAGGGTCCGAGCCTTACGCTCAGCGGCCTGAAGCGCATCGCCTGCCTTGACGGTTAGTCGCTCGATCATCGGAATGGTCTCCCGGATGCACGGTTGAACGCCGTGCCACCCGCGAAATCAAAAGCACGGGCTGTACCAAGCTTCAAGGAAACGTAAGATGCTTGCTGATAATGAATTAGGGTATTTCGACGAACCATGCCGATGAGCGATCCTGCTGCCACTGCCATATTGGCATGGTGCGAACGAATTTTTCGGCGTGGTCGCGGGCGTATAGTACCGATGCAAGCCCTCCCACGATGGAGTCGATGGCCGTGATTCGAAGATTGGCCCAGGAACTGGAGTCCGAGCGGTTGCTGGAGTCTGACGATGCGGTCGTCGTCGGCGTGTCCGGCGGTCCCGACTCGATGGCTCTGCTCCATCTTCTGGTCGAGCTGAACGGGACCGGGGAGTGGCGACTCCGGCTGCACGCCGCGCATCTGAACCACACGCTTCGCGGAGAGGAGGCGGAGCAGGACGCCGCGTTCGTGCAAGCGGCGTGCGATCATCTCGACATGCCCTGCACGGTCGATCAGCGGGAAGTCCGGGCCAGCGCCGAGGATGAAGGCGTGAGCATCGAGGAGCTTGGTCGGCGCGAACGTTACGCCTTCTTTGAGCGTGTCTGCCTGCAGGTGGGCGCGCGTGCGGTGGCAGTCGGGCACCATGCCGATGACCAGGCGGAAACGATCCTTCATCGGATCCTGCGCGGGACGGGACTCCGCGGGCTGGCGGGAATCCCGCGCCGGCGAGGGCTTTCGCCCGGCAGCGACATCCGTTTGGTCCGTCCGTTGCTGCGCTTCACACGGGCGGAAATTCTCGACTATCTTCGGCAAGCGGGGATCATCTATCGCGACGATCGCAGCAACTCCTCCAACGAGGCGATGCGAAACCGGATCCGGAACGTCCTCCTGCCGGCGATCGAGGCGCAAGTCAATCCCCAGGCCCGCGACGCCTTGGTCCGTCTGGGAGCGCAGGCCCGCTGGCTGGAGGAGTACCTGACCGAAACGGTTCAACGAACCTTCGATACGTTGCTGGTAAGTCGGACGGACCAGACCATCGCCCTGAACGTCGACGGGCTTTCGCGGAAGAGCCGCCTCGTTCAGGCGGAGTTGATCCGCGTCACCTATGCCGCGTTCGGGCTGGGCGAGCAGGATCTTTCGTTTGCTCATCTGGTCGCGGCGATGGAGCTGGTGAGCGATCCCACGAGCGGTCGGCGGGTGTCACTGCCCGGAGGTCTGGGCGTCGAACGGAGGTATCAACAACTGGTCTTCTCGCTTCCGTCGTTGCAGCCCCGCGAGTTGATCGCACCCGAAGTGGCCATCCACCTGCCGGGACGGAGCGTGCTTCCGGTTCGACGACTGGAGCTGGAATGCCTGATCGAGGACGTGGGTGCGGAGCAACTGTTGCGCCTGCGGCACCGGCAGGATCGGATGGAAGAGTTCATCGACTTCGAGGCCGTCCACGCACCGCTGGTGGTGCGAAGTCGGCGGCCCGGGGATCGGTTCGTGCCGCTGGGAGCACCGGGAACCAAGAAGCTTTCGGATTTCCTCGCGGATGAAAAGGTGGACCCCAAGGATCGCGAGCAGGTGGCCATCCTGTGCGATCAGCTCGGACCCATTTGGGTCATCGGGTATCGCATCGACGATCGCGTAAAGTTAACGGAGCTTACCCGGCGCGTGTTGCACCTGCGTGCAAGGATCCTCTCAGATTGAGCTCGAACGCCGATCGATCATCATCTTGCAAACGGCGCGTTGACTCGCGCCGCCTGTCGCCGGTTGCTTGGTCCGTGGTGGTTTTTCTTGCTTTCGGGGTCCGCTCGGGATGGGGGATATATCGAATGCTCGGCGCGGAGTCGGCCGCGGCACTGGAGTTTCCAGACGAGCAGCAGTATTGGCGGATGGCTGGCTCGTTGCGCGAGGGAAGCGGCCTGCGCGACGAGTTCGGTTTTCGCGCGACGCGGATGCCTCTTTATCCTGCGTTCTTATCGCTGTTCCCGCACGACGTGCGTGGAGTGGTGTTGGCGCGGATTGCCCAGTGGCTGATCGGCGCCGGGGGGGCGGCTGCCGCGATGGGGTTGGGGCTTGCCATGGGGGGGCGGCGCGTCGGCGTCTTTGCGGGCCTCGCCGCGGCGTTCGATCCGTTTTCCGTGTTCTTCGCATCCCTGCTGCTGACCGAAACGGCCTACGTCGCCGGCCTCTCGGCGTTGTGGTGGGCGATCGTTCCCTTGTTTGACCGACGGATAGCTCGGGTGCCGCCGCGCCGCTGGATCACCGTCGCCGTGGCGGCCATCGTTTGCGTCTACCTTCGTGAGTCCACACTTGGATTGATCCTCGTCGGCCTCGGCGCATCGGTTCTGGTTCGGGCCTTCGATCCACGAATCGCGGCCGGGGCGATAAGTGTCACGCTTCTGGTGCTCGCCTCGCTCGTTCCGTGGGCATGGCGTAACAAATCGACGATTGGCGAATACTGCTGGCTGACGACGCGAGCCGGCGTCTCGTTGTATGACGGCGTCGGGCCTCGGGCAACCGGCGCGAGCGACCTCGGCGACGTTCAGCAGTCGCCCGGCGTGGCTGGACTGAGGGAGACCGAGTGGAACCGCCATTTCCTTGCCGAATCCGCGAAGGCGATCCGCAACGATCCAGCGCGTCTGGGGAATCTGGCGCTGGTGAAGGCCATCCGAATGTGGAACCCGATTCCCAATGTGGAGCAGTACCGATCCGGACTGTTCCGCGTCGTGTCGGCCGCGTGGATGCTGCCCATCTATTCTCTTGTGGTCTGTGGAGCGGCCTGCGGTATGCGCGTGCGCGGTGGTCCGGAGTGGTTGTTGGTGGCGATGCTTCTCCTCCCCGCCGCGTACTTCACGCTCCTGCACTCTCTTTTCGTGGGGAGCGTTCGATACCGCCTGCCGGCAATGCCCATGCTGGAAGTGCTCGCCGCGATGGCGGTGGTTGCGGCGATGGAACGCCTTCGCCGTCGCCGTCCGCTCAGCGACGCCACTGGTGGCGAAATCGGCTCCGACCGGTTACGCTGATTGTCCGCAGCCGCTCGTTTCTTCGACATGGGGCCACCGCTTGCACAGGACCGTTGAGCACCTCCGATCCTTTCGGCGAATGCGCGTCGTTGCCGCGGCAGTTGTCGGGCTGACCTGTCTCTTTGCGGGCGCCGCGATCGCCTATCGACATCTCACAGACCCGGAGCGTGTGCGAGCCTTGGCCCAAACACGTCTTGAGGAACTCTTGACCGGGCATGTGAGGATCGGTTCAGCGTCCTTCTCCATCCGTGCCGGACTGGAGCTTCGCGCCGTGCGCTGGGATCCACCTGGAGAAGGCATCTCGCCCCTGGAAACCGAATTGCCGGCGGTGGAGGTAGACCAAACCACGCCGCGGTCCATAAGCGATGTCCGCGACCCCGAGAATCCGTTCTTTGACTGCGCGTCGATTCGCATCGTAAGCAGCTTGTGGGCGTTGGCTCGCGGCAGGCTGGAGGTTGTGTCGCTGGTTGCCGATCATCCAACGTGCCGGATCGTTCACGACCCAAAGAGTGGAGCCACCAACCTCCGTCGAGTGTTTCCGTGTCTGCGGAGCTTGGCTTCACCGACCGGTGGGGCGCTGCCCGCAATCGAGCTGAAAAATGCTCGCGTGATGGTCGAACGCCTTGACGCCGTCACTCCCAAGACCGTGGAGGAGTTGCAATTGACGGTCCGGGGACGGTCCATGGCTAAGCAGCCCGGCATTTTTGATCTGGTATGGCAGGCGGAGGGAAATCCTGAGGCCTCCGGTCATTCGCGGCTGGCGCTGGACAGCGGGCGCTTATGGAACGTGGAGGGCGGTCTGCCCGTACTATCCATCGAGGCGGTCATGCTGGCTCTCAACGCCCGCTACGACGGGGTCAGTGCGTGGCGAGATTTGCTGGGCGTGGCCGGAAGCGTCCGTGTGAGGGATTTCAGCCTGGGACCGGATGCGCCAACGGCTGGACCTCGATTCGCGGTCATCGAGCTGCGCGATGCTTGCCTGTCCATTCCGATCAACGAGGCGGAAACGTCGCTTCCCACCGATCGGCGCTACCTCAACTTCAGCGGCGTCCAAGGCACGATGCGCGCGACGCAAGAGGACGTTCACGCGGAGTTCACAGGAACGCTCCGCGGAAGCCGTTGCGAGGTGTCGGCCACGCTTCGCGGGGGCGTGACTGCATGGAAGGCGCTGGACGATGTGGAATTCGAGGCCCGATTAGCTGTCAGCGACCTGGTGTTGCCCCGCGGGGACGACGGCGCGACGGAGACCGAACGCCGGCTGGTCACCGCTTGGCCTCCGCTCGCAAGATTCTATGACGACTTCAGACCCACCGGCCTGACCGACCTGGTGATCGATGTGGCCAAGCGAGCGGGAACGGACGCGCTGCCGACGGTCCACAGCGCAAGGATCATCGCAAAAGGCGGAACAGCCCAGGCCCGCGCGTTTCCCTACAGTGGCGAGGACGTGCATGGCGAGGTGGAATTCGCACCCAACGGCGTGTGGATCCGACGATTGTGCGGGCGACACGGTGAAGCCTCTTTTTGCGTCGACGGCAGGCTGGAGGCGCCGAGCCGGTGTGCGGCCGCGAAGATTGAAATTCATGCGGATCGCGTGGCCGTTGGGGAGGAGCTTTACGAGGTGCTCGGTCCTCGATACCGATGGATCGACGAACAGTTTGATCTTTCCGGCCCGATCGGGGCAAACGTGTCGATGACCCGCGAGCCTTGTCAAGACGGCGAACCACAGCCCTGGCGTGTAGAGACGAACATCGACGTCGACGGCGTCTCGGCATCTGTTCGCGGTCGGCCCTATCGCGTTGAAGAATTGCGCGGTTCACTGAACGTGGCTGCCGATCGGATGGAACTCGTCAGGCTTGAAGGGCGGATGATTGACTCGACCGTGTCGCTCTCGGGCAACGTAGAGTTCGGCGAGCGCGGCTTGGGTGACGTAGCCCTGCAGGTACGGGCGGACCGCGTTTCCTTTGACGATCCGTTGTACGAATCCTTGCCGCAGGACACAGCCCGTGCATTGGCTGCGTTCCATCCCCGTGGCGAGTTTTCCATCGAATTGGATGCGTCCCGCGAGGCGCGAACCGGATTGGTGACGCATCGGTCAAGGGTCGTGTTGCAAGGCGTCACGGTTCGGCCTGATGCGCTGCCGATCGAGATTGCCGACGTGGGCGGTCGACTGGACGTCGGCCCAACAGGGCTCGTCGTGACGGATCTGCACGGGCGCCTCGGCTCGGCGACGATCGAAGCCGAGGGCGAGCTTCCCCTGGCCGAAGCGGCGGCGGCCGGGCAGATGTTGACGATTCGTGCTCAGGATCTGCGTCTACAACCCGGAATGATTGCCGCCCTCCCCGCCTCGCTCGGCCTCGCGCTCCAGAACTGGCGAATCGACGGGCCTATTGACGTCGAACTTGTGGTCGGACGATCAGAAGACGCCTCCGGCGCGGAGGCGACGATCGTCCGCGCCACGGCGGCCATGCATGGCGGGAGAATACAGTCGGTCAGGGGCGGACCCGCGATGGAAAACGCCCACCTGCTGGCGACCTGGGATGGCGTCGAGCTACGAATTCCCGAACTACACGGGAACCTCAGCGGAGGCGATGTCGTCGGCGACCTCGGCGTACGCCACACGGACGAAGGGCGCATCGTAGGAAGCGGGCGACTCCGGGCGACGGGGATCCGGTTGGATGGCCCGCTCGGCGAGGCGATGGGTGGGGTCACGGGGGGCGCCTGGAATCGCCTGGACCCCGGGGGTGTCGTGGATGTGTCACTCGACCGGATCGAGTTTCAACGGGACCAGGCGGCAGAATCCTTCGACTGGCGATTGGAAGGCGAGGCCGCGTTGCAAGCCGTGTCGGTGTCCGGCTTCGGCGCACTTACCGACGCTACGGGTAGTTTGGGGTTCGAGGGCACGGTTCAAGGCGAGGCCCCGGCGATGATATTCTCCGGAACCTTGAGCCTGCGCGAGGCGCGGGTGTCGGATCTGCCGCTCAAGCTGGTCACTTCGCCGTGGACCCACAAGAAGACGGGTGAACCCGCGGGTCGATTGACGCTCGACGACGTGCGGGGGCGGTTGTTCGGCGGGACAATGTCCGCACAGTTCGGGCTGGTGTTCGACTCCCTCGGGGCCGAATACGATTTGACGGCCAGACTCGACGAAATGCAGCTCGCCGAAGTCATCCACGCCCTGCCCGTGCCCACGGCGGGCGAGCGCCCGAAGCTGGACGAAATCCGTGGCGAAGTAAACGGGTATTTGTACGTCTCTGGCCGCGCCAACGATCCGTCGACGCGCCGTGGCGGCGGACGCTTTGAGATCGTTCGGGGATACCTTTACAAGCTGCCGATCCTCCTGGCGATTTTGAACGTGTTGGATCTGACCGTGCCCAACGACGAAGCCGTCGAGCAGACACAGGTGGAGTTCTTCATGGTCGGTCAGCGAATGACTCTCCGTGACATCGCGTTACGCGGCGGAGTGCTGGCGTTGGTCGGATCAGGAACGGTCACCCTGCCGGACTTCGCGGTGGACCTGCATCTTGCCAACGTGACGTCCCGGAGTTGGATGCGCGTGCCGGTGCTGACCGACATGATCGAGGGCGCCTCGCGCGAGTTCGTAGAACTTCATGTGACCGGTCCCTTATCGCAGCCCAACGTGCGGACTCGACCGCTGCCCGGTCTGACAGACGAGCTGAAACAACTGTTTCAGCGTCGGAAACCGAAGCCGGTCGAACCCGACCGCCCGTGAGGCTGCGGAAGCGAAGGTCTGCCGTCGCCAAAACCTTGGCCCAAGAAGGGCGACCCAGGTCGCGGGGCCGGGCTATAATCGCACGCGGGGCGTATGGCGGCGCCAGCGGCGTTTCGGGGACAACCCCTCGGCGAATTGAGCGGTCTCATGGTCAGACATGCCTGCATCGCGACGCTCGCTGTCAGTGCTGCCGCCGTGTTGTCCGCGTGGCTGGCGTCGCCGTTCGAGATCGGAACCGACGATTTCGGGTTGATCTATCGAAAGTTCGAAGCGCTGCAGCGCCGCAGTCCCGACCTCTCGAATCCGACGACGATATCGCAGGGACACCCGGAAGAACTCTTGCCCGACGATGCGTGGTCGATCCGGGTGGCGCGATACGCCGGGAATCTGCACCTGGCCCACGTGCAATTGCGCGGCCAGTCGGACGGCTCCTCGGACGGAAGCGGGGGATGGGGTCGAGGACTGGCCTGGGGAACCTGGACGAAGACGGAGTATGGAACCTACTGGGTGGCGGAGTGGCCGGCAATGTGGATCGCCGCGCTCCTCGGCGTTTGCCCGGTCTGGTGCGGACTGCGAACGCGCATGGGGCGACGACTGCTTGCCCTGCTTCGTCGTGGATCGATTCTCACCTTACGCACCCTCGCAGCGGCGCAGCACTACCGGGAGTTGAAGCGGTTCTCCCGCGTGAGTCTGCTTGGGTCCGGAATGCTGACCCTGGCCTGCGCAATCGTTTGGGCGGCCAGTTTCGCATTTCCGATCTGGCTGGATTCGGATCCGCAGTACGTTGTCGAACGTAAGCTGACGTACCGTGGGCGGAAGGAGTACACCGCCCGACTTGAGACCGAACTGGGGCTGAACGATGGCCCACAACCGACAGAGGGCTACGACCAGACCCTTGAAGGTTTCCTGGGACCGAACTGGCGCGTTGAACTTGCCCGCGACTCGCTCGCGCTTCGCGTGAACATCGAGCGAGGACATTGTCAGGTGGGTTACCTTCGGTACGTTGCCGATCCTCTCGACAATCAACGCCGGTGTCGCCGCTGCGGCTACGACTTTTCGAACCTAAGCCCGAACCTATCCCGCTCCTGTATTGGTTGTTCGACGGGGGGGAGGAAAATCTGGAATATTGTGGGACTGTTGACCGTCGAGGACGTCCGCCTCGGACCGATGTTTCAGCGGAGGCTCGCCATCGTATTCCCATGGTCGCTGGTCGTGGCCACGGTTGCGCTGACAACCGTCATCGTCGCGGTCATCATCCTGAAAGCGCCGGCACTCCGCGCGAAGCGCATCGCGCACGGGTGTTGTGGAGGATGCGGTTATGATCTGCAAGGCAACGTGACCGGAGTCTGCCCCGAATGCGGGACAAGGACTTGAACGCCTTGCAAGGGGCAGGTCGCGATCCGTCGGAGCGCAAAAAGGATCGATTTGTCGAACCGAGGGCCAACGGCCTTACGGTTGCTTCATCGCAGCCGTCTTTTCGCGCAGCTCCTCGATAAGATTCTCAAGATCCCGTTCGCGGAGCTTTTGCACGTCATCGGGAAGCTCGGACTTGCGAATCAACCACTCGATCGACTTTCCATCATCGAGCGGGATCGTCATCTTTGCGACGTACGGATCGGACGTCCCTGACCCCCCGGTGGGGCTGATCGGCGTGCCTCCTCCCGGCGCAGCGCGATAGAACAGCACGCCTTCCGGCCCGGCCACGTAACCCAAACCGGTGTAGGCCGCGATCTCGTCAAGCGCCTGCTGGGCCGTACGGTTGCGCACGTCGAGCGAAAAGTTCTTCTGGATCTGCAAGGGGAGCGAAACCAGCGCGCCGGGTTCCGCCTCCACGTGCACCCGCGCCGCATCCCCGATTGCCGACATCGCCTCAAACAACGTCCGGTTGCGAATGGTCACGGAAATGGGAACTGCAAGCCGACGGCGGATCTGGTTTTCGGCTGAGGCGACGACGACGTTCCGATCGGCGATCGTCCACTCCCAGCCGAGCTTCCGGCAGGCTGCGGTGAGAACCTCATCACCCGATCCAGCCCCGATCTCCTCCATGTTCTCCGCCAGGCTCCGCCAGGCGCCGGAACCTCCGACTTGGAACTGAACCCGGTCCCGCAGGGCATCCAAGGCCTTGTCGTCGATCCCTGGCTGCACCGACGCAATCCAGCCCAGGGTGTCCAGCTCGATCCAGGTCGGCGCCCGACCCAGGGCAATCAATGCGTCCCTGGGAACGACCTCGACGTGATCCTCGCCGACGACGAAGGTCATCCCCAGGGGCGCGAACAATCGGGTTAGCCCTTCCCGCAGCGGAAGGTTCGCGATGTCCACTTTGTTGATCTGCGTGTTACCGCCCTGCGGAGCAAGCCTGAGCACGTCGGGCTTCATCACCACTTTGACGCCCGTCTGTTTGAGGATCTCGTCGATTGCGTCGGAAAGCTTAATGTCGGTCAACGAGATACGACTCGGTTCGTTGAGCGCCTGCTGGATTAGCTCCCGATTGGTGGGCGCTGTGCCGCCGAGCGTCGGTCCGACCACGGTCCAAACTTGCATGAAGATTGCCCATCCCATAGCCGAACTCCAACGCGTCGCCATTCCCTCCTCCGATCGCCCCGGCAACAGGGCCTTGCCCATCCGCGATTACAGCGGCGAGCTGTCATCCCGACCGCGTCCATTGCCTCCGACGCCCAGGGAAAGAAGTCCGATTCCGTCCGACTCCGCATCCACGGTCAGATCGGCGTGGTCGCTTTGGACAAAGCTAACTTGCGCCCGGATGTCCGCGGACGGAGCACGCGCCGCGACTTGGAAAACCTCCGCCGGGCCGATCCGCACCACCGATCGCGGGCTTGGGGCTAAGCCGGTCCACGGACCAACGGTCACTGCGAGCACAATCGCCGCCGCGGCCGCAAGCGGCGCGCCCACCCGGAAAACCATTCGCGGCAGGCGATACTTGCGTGCGACCGGGGCTATTCTCGAGATCACCGCCGAGGCAAACATCGTCTCATCGAAGTCAACGGCCGAGTTCGCCCAGCGCGCCAGGATATCGTCGACCTTTGAGAGCGACGCGCCATCGAACTTTCCAGTGACCATCGCCTGGATCAGTTGGGCCGAAGTGTCCCAGTCCACCTCGATCGACGAGGCGCCCCATTGTCGAACGACCGCGTCCACAGCCCGCAGCCCGTCCACTTCCGCGCGGAGCGCTTCCGAACCGACGAGCGCTTCCTGAAGCCGTTGGCGCTCGTCAGCGGACAGGTCTCCGTCGATCTCGCGGCTGGCGAGATAGGCCGGATCGTTCGGGTTGTGCTCGTGTCCGCTCATGGTTGTTTCCCGCCGGGTCATTGCCCTCGAAACATCAAAGATGTTCCGCGAGCAGCTCCCGGAGTTTTCTTCTTGCCTGAAACACGTTCCATTTCACCAGCTCCACGCTGCATCCAAGAACGGCGGCCACGTCCTTCTGCGGCATTTGCTCGACGCTGAACAGAATCAACGCCAGCCGCTGCTTCTCCGGCAGCTTTTCCAGGGCCGCGCTGACCGCCGCGTGAAGCTCCGTCGGAAGCGTGTCGTCCCCGCTGGTTTCCGTGCGCGCGAGTCGCAACCCGGTTCCCGGATGACGGACCTCAGCCGCATCGACCGCCGTGTCCTCCAGCGGAGCCGCCTTCCGATGCGCTCGCGCCCGACGGAAGTTCAACGCAAGGTTGCTGACCGTCCGCAGGAGCCACGGGCCGAACCGCGCCGGATCTTCAAGCTGACCAAGGCTTCGGAACGCCCGAACGAAAGCATCCTGGGCGACGTCCGACGCGTCTTCGGTATTCCCCAGAAGCCGGAACGCCACGGACACCGCCTGGCGCTGGTGCATGCGAACGAGCGAGCCAAACGCGTTCGTGTCGCCTTCCTTCGCCCGCGCGACCAGGTCGACCTTGGTGGATTCCATTAACGCGACTTCGGTGTCCAAGGCGGTCGGTTCCAGGGGGTTAGACACGCGGAACGCCCCAGGGTTAGGGTCGCCGCGCCCGCGTCCACCGGGTCGTCATCGGGCATCGACGGACGATCTGGTGAGACGTTCCTCAACTCATTATCGGGCATAAGCCGTCGTTCGGCGATTGGCCTGCGGGGTAGGGCTGGATTGGTGCCTCCCGCTATAATGCCGGCGGAGTCAGGATCCCTGGAACGATGGACGTTTTCACCGAGATCGAGCCGTGCCGCGGGGCGGTGCGAGACGCCCAACGGAACGGACTGCGCGTCGGTCTGGTTCCGACTCGGGGTCAAGCGTTTTGACGGTGAGGGAGTGCTCGCGGGCAACATTCTGGTGCGCCAGCGCGGCACGCAGTTT